>CALXUC010000016.1 GCA_944391575.1 uncultured Clostridia bacterium
AATATCTTATGCTTACTCATAAAACACAAGCAAGAGATAAAAGAGTTGTTACACAAGCAGTTAATTCTATTATTCCTGAAGATAAGTTAGATGTTTTTTTAGAAATGATGGACAATATGTCTGATACAACAATTACTAACTATATAAGACAAATTGGAAGTTATAAATTACCAAGTGATATAGATACTCCAAATACAGAAGTTTACTACTATTATGGTACTAAAATAAACGAATTGTTGGCAAAGAAAACAGCAGAATATATTAGGAACAATTATCCTAACTCTAAAATAAAATGCTTTCAAGGTAAAGGACATTGTGAAGATTCTCTACTTAATCCATCTGTTATGATAGCAGAATTAGATACAGTATTAGGAATGAGGAAAACTCATAATATACCTACTAATTATTCGCAAACTTTAAATAGGACAAAAGTAGATGGAGTTCAAGAAACAAATGGAGAGAGTATAGGAACAAAGAAAGATGAACTAGAAAGATAAATTACAATTTATAAAAAAACCATAATAAAATTTAATAATAGAATACTGTTTATATAGTATTCTATTATTTTTTCTAAACTACAAAATTACAAATTATTATTATATATTAATCCCATAATTTCTTCTATAATTATCTATTATTGGTATAATATCTTTATCATTAAATAAATTTAATAAAGTATTAGCATCTGTTTTTTGTTTATACTCTAGTTCTTCTCTGTAAAGTGGGAATAATTGATAAAAATTAATTTTTCCTTTTTCTTCCATTTGTAAATTTAATTCTTCGTAATTATTGTTTAAAGCATTTAATAGCATTATACTACAAAATTTAGTATCATTAGCATAAGGCGTATTTTCTAAATCTGAAGAAATTGTATGCCCATATCCTAACCAAGTATTATGCTGAATTGGTAATCGTGCTAAAATTTTTAATTGCCTTATTGGCCAATAATCTTGTTCTTTTTCTGATTTAATATTCCAAGTTGGTGGCAAATATAGTACTAATTCAGCTCTTTCTAGTTCATATTGCTTTAATTTTTTGGGAACATTCATTTTATATGCACCCATACCCATTGTAATTAATTTATAATAATTATTTTTTTCAGTTGGAGGAATTATAATAATATCTAAATGAATATCAGGTGATACAATTTCATGAAATACTTCTGTATATTCTCCAAATTGTTCCATTATATATTTTTCATATAGATCCAATTCCTTTTCTGTATATAAATACATATTCTCTTTTTTCTTAAATTTATCTAATAAGCCCATAATTAATCTCCTTTCAAATTACTATTATAATAGCATAAACTAAAAGAATTATCAATATATAAAAAGTAAATCTTAAAGGAATGATTACAATTCAGCAGGCATTTAAATAAAAGCTTGATATATAGCTATTTGCAAGTCAAGACCCGGATTGTTATACCCTAGCTATGTTTTGACTAAAAAATAGCTATATATCAAGCTTTTAGCAAGTAAATCTTGAATTGTAACAAAAAATGATTATAAATATAGGTTGAAGATTGGATTTAGCAAAAGAAAATCCTTTAAGTAAGTACTTTACAAAGTACTTATATCATAGTATAATGCTGTTGTAAATATTTATATGAGGAATTTAAAAACGAGAAAAAATATTAAAGATAATGAAGCAATATTTCCAATGTCTGTATTAATGATAGCAACGAAAAAATATTTGAACTTTGTTCTTGACACAAATTACAAGTTAAATTAATAAGTTAAATAGGAGAATAACAATGTTAGAAATAAGAAAAGAAAATGAAAATGATTACGCTGAAGTATATAGTGTGATTAAAATGGCATTTATGACAGCAGAGCATAGTGCCGGGAATGAACAAGATTTAGTAGTAAATTTAAGAAAAAGCAGAAATTTTATTCCAGAACTATCTTTAGTAGCAATACAAGATAATAAAATAGTAGGTTATATATTATTTACAAAAATAAGAATAGGAGAATATGAAGAATTAGCATTAGCACCACTTGGAATACTTCCAAAATATCAAAATCAAGGTATAGGGAAAAAATTAATAGAAGAAGGTCATCAAATAGCAAAAAAATTAGGTTACCATTATTCTATAGTTTTGGGAAGTCAAAATTATTATTCAAAAGTAGGTTATGTACCAGCAAGTCAGTATGGAATAAAAGCACCATTTGAAGTACCAAATGAAAATTATATGGCAATAAAATTAAATGATACAGATGTAGAAATAACTGGTATAGTAAAATATGCAAAAGAATTTGGAATATAATATTAAATTACAATTACGAAATTATTAGAGAAAATACTAATTAATAATTTCGGAAATGAGGAGTTTTCTATAAATAAAGCAATAGGTTGGGATTTAAAAGATTATTCAAGAACCAATCCTGAATGGATAAAGAATTTTATAAATATATATGAGGGAAAGATGGATAAATTAAGTATAAAATAAGTGAGTAAGTATATCTAATATAGTTTTAGGGAGGAAATATGATTAAATCAAATATAAAAAAAGAATTTAATTATGATAAAAATAAATTATGGGATATTGTTACAGATAATTCGAATTATAAATGGCGAAGTGATTTATCTAAAATAGAAATTATAGATGATACACATTTTGTCGAATATACCAAAAATAACTTTCCTACTTATTTTACAATCACATCAAAAATAAAATTAAAAGAATATAAATTTGATTTGGAAAATGACAATCTAAAAGGAAAATGGATAGGCCTTTTTAAAGAACTTCCAAATGGTAATATAGAATTAGATTTTACAGAAGAAATAGAAGTAAATAACTTTATTATGAAATTGTTAGCAAAATCATATTTAAAAAGCCAACAAAAAAGATATATGAGAGATTTAGAAAAAGAGTTAAATAAGCAATAGGAAGGTATAAAATTTATGAAATATAATAATAAATCAGAATTGATAGAAACAATTAAAAGTAATGCAAATTTATTCATAAAAGAATACTCTGATATAGAAGAAACATCTATGAATAAGATTGTTTGAAGTAAAAGATAAAAAGTTATATGATATTCAAGATAATATTTTTAAAGGTAATAAGATTTTTGTTGGTATTGAGTTAAATACATCATATATTTTCCTTGAAGGAAGTAGTTATTTATATGATGTTTTAATTGCATTTACAGGCTTAGATGATAAAGATATAACTAATTATTTTTTAGTAGCACAATATATAAAATGTAAAGAAAATTTTAATGATACTTAGCGAGAAATTACAGTTTTTAAAGTTAAACTTTAAGTATTTTTTAAAATTAAGCCTAGGGTATGTGGTGATTTTATAATAATTTTGATAGATTTAGTAATAAAGAAGGAATAGTTGTTGAAAGAGAGAATATAAATGAAATTAAAAAAAGAATATATTTTCATAATTATAAATTATGCAATATTTAGTATGTGTTGGATATTATTTAAAAGTGGTATAATATTAAAAGATAATTCCATATTAGAAATTATAGGTTTAGTAAATTTATTAATCCATACAATACTTATACTTGGAGGAGAGGGAATCATTTATTGTATTTTTTCATCAAAAAATGATTTTAAATTAGCTTTAAAAGTTTTAGTAATTTCATTATTTATAAATTTTTGTATAAGTATATTAACTAATGTAAATGATATTATTATATATTTATCTATAAATCAAATAGTTGGCTTTGTTATAGGAGGAATATATAATAAAATAAAACATAGAAAATAAATTATAAATTATTATATACTAATCCCATAATTTTTCTATAAATTAATCAAGTATTTTCCAATTTAATCCATTATCCTCACTATAAAACTCGTAATAAATATTTCTAGGATTTTTTAATTCATATACTTTTAACTTTAAAATTTCATCTTCATAATATGGAAGGCCTTCTACAAATAAATTTTCTTCATTTATTTTGTTAGAGTGAATAAAATTAGCTAATGTTATTTCTGCTGACGGAAGTAGTTCTTTATGTGATGAGCTAATTGCAATTACTAGATTAGTAATTGCATTTTGTTAGCTCATCTGTGATACTATCTAAACTAGAAAAATCGATAAAATCAACCTTTTTACCATAAGTATCTATCATTGCTTTATCTTCTGCAGTTTTCTTTTCATCAGGTAAATTTTTAGCATGTTTATAAACTAAATTCATCATAGTTTTGTGAATAAAACTTAAATTTGAATAATCTATGCCACCTCGTAAATGAAATATTTTTATTTGTTTAAAAAGCTCTTCAGAAATTTGTCCTTTTATACTATTTCTAATATTATTAATATTTTCTTCATCTGTTGGATCTGCAAGTCCTATTGTTGCTAATATAATTTTTTTATCAGTTATATTATTAATTTTTTTCAATGTTTTAGACATTCCTAATACCCCACCTGCATATAAAGCTCCTAAATAAATAATTGTATCGTAATTATTTATATCTTTTACATCATTAAAAGAAATTGCTTGTATATTTGTTTTTTTAGATAATTCTTTCGCATACATTTCAGTAGTTCCATATTGAGAACCATATATTATAATACTTTTCATAAAATACCTCTATAAAAATTATTTCAGTGTGTTAATTATATCATAAGAATATAAAAAAGTTAAGTAATTGTAGTTGATAATTTTTAAATACCATGTTATTATAATAATATAATAAATTAAGTGTGAGGTAAGTATTTTGAAAATAATTAAAGATATTCGTATATATAAAAGTGATGTTGAAAATATTGAAGGTTCATGGCCAAGAAGCTTTTCTGGAAGAAAATTGAATGCAATTATAATGAGAATAGTTATGAAGCTTAGAGAAAATAAATTTTCATTTGGCGAATTTGATCATTTATATATTAATTTTACAACTTGTATGGTAGATGGAGGAATTGCATTAGCGAAAAGAAGTATAGATAGATATCACCCATGGTATAGATATTATGATGTAAATGTAAGCGAAACTCTTTTTTCAAAACTAGAAATGCCTGAAAGTAGTTTAGAAATTATAAAACTAATAGAAAGAGTTTTAATAGAAAAATTTTCTACTAAAAATTTTAATGAAACTCTTATTCATTCATGCTTTGCAGAAGCACTAGAACAAGGAGAAGATATGTTAATGAAGTTTAAAGAAAAAGTAACATCTAAACGTAAAGCAATTATATATTTAAGATATTTAGATAATGGTCAATTTTTTCCACTTTTAAGAGTATTAGATATAGATAATAATATACTTTTTGAAACCGATATGCCTAAAATGGAAGAATTAATTTATTTAGGTGATATTCAAGTAAGTTCTAAAAAAGTGACTGTAAAACCCAGAAAAAATTCATTTACTACGTCAATACAGCCACTATCTTTTGAGTATTAATAGTTATGCGATTTTTAAAAGTGTATTCCAATAATATTTTATAATAAAATAAAAACTTGAATATTTCAACTATTCAAGTTTAATGTTTTTATAATTGCTATTGTAAAATCTCTTTTCATAAATAAAATTTCCTTTTTTAAAATTTATAATTACTTTCCATATAATATATTCTTTTTCATTTGTTTCTTTATCAAAATTTCGTATCATATTTCCTTCCGTTTTTATTATTAATTATTCAAATACAGCTTTATCATAGGATATATTTCCATTGCTATCAATTTTAAAACTTATTTGAAATGCATACATATCTTCAGTAGGGAATACAAAACCATACTCTCCGTTCACCAAGTTGTCCATATATTCTGCTCCAGTTGACCTCAATGTTTTTAGTATCTCCATTTGCTGAAATCTTTATTGTTTCATCATCAGGAATATCTGATAATCTTTTCATTTCTTCGTATCTGTATTCAACTTCTGTTCCGAATATATCCAGCAGTAGAATTTTCAGTATTTTCTCCTATTACTTGTCCAACACCAGTATAATTTTCTTTTCTAACTTTTTTTGATAAAAAATATTCATTAGAAAATTCATATTGCAACTCATTAGTATCTTTTACTGTAAAAGATATTCCCTTTTTAGTAAGCTCATTTAATGAAATTGTAACATTATATGGAGAACTATAAGCATATCTTAATACATCTTCAGGTATTTCTGCATCACTTTTTTCTTTTATAATTTCAACTTTTTCAACATTAGCAAGTCGTGGTGGATAAATTTCTAGTGTTGTTCCGTCATAGTAAATCAATACTTCTTGTCCTTGTTTAAATTCAACATTTTCTGTATTTCCAATTCCACTACCATGTAAACCGCTTGAATTTCCTGTCCCGAAAACTAATAAACTTTTATCATACACTTTTAATACTACAGCTCTAAAAGTTGCTGATGCATTAGGACTTTCATCTTTAGAATTATAGTATAAATCTTCTATACTTCCCAAAGTAGTACCAGTTGGTCCGATATACATATCTTTAATATCATATCCGTTTAATGTCATTTTATTATATTTTAAAATAGTATAATCATTATAAAGATATCCTACACTTCCACCATCAGCAATAGCATCTTTAAATATAAGTCTATATTTTTCTGCATCTTTCTCTGCTTTATCTAAAATTTCTTCAACAGAAATTTTATTATTTAATAAGGCATCTCTTAAAGTAAATTTTTCATTATCTATAATAATATTAACATCACCATTATAAGAATAAATATCATAATCATATTTTGAATTTTCAGTTTTTGATAAAATTAGTTGTCTGCCTTTAGATGAATCTTTAATAAATTCTAATTCAAAATTATTTTCAGTATTTTCAGGAATTTCAAAATAATTACACAAATAGATTAAATCAGAATTATTATTAGATACCAAATTAATTTTGTAAAAAGTTTTAGAATTCTCAATTTTATTCGGAGTGCTATCTACAATAAGTTTGTATTTTTTAGCATCGTACTCATTTGTAATAATTTTTTTATCCTCATCAGGAAGAGCTTCATTCAACCTATAATCTGCTTTCACAATATATTTATCACCTGTAAATTCTATATCCTTTATAAATGATATTCCATCATCAATATTAGCTTCTATAACTCTAATCATATCAGGAGTATTAGAATTAACATTTGCTATAAAATTATCTAACTCATCCTTATGGTAAACAATAAAATCGCCTGTAATATCATTTAATAGTTCTGAATTTATGAATGTATAGTTATAATAATAGTTTGCTATAAAATTTGTTAAGTATAAGTTATTAATATCTAAATCCTCTATAGCAGTATATTTTTCTGTAAAATTTGTATTACCTTGTTCCACTTTATCTTTATTTGAGGTGCTTTCTAAATATTTAAAAGAAATAATTCCAATAGAAATAATAATTATAACAATAGAAACAATTAATAATATTTTTGGTATACTTTTCATAACAATTTCATCCTTTCTTATTTCATCTTAAAAGCATATATAAACTTCTAAAATAAAATTTACAAAAATTCACAAAACAATTATACCATAGTATAGTTTCTCTTACAATAACAAAATTTTTATCTTTTTTCGACTTTTCTTATTTTTTATTGAAATAATTTTATTTATATATTATAACAAGAGTTTGCCACTTTATAAAGTAAAATATCCCTCTAAAAAGTCTTAAAAAAGAGGGACTTACCTTATATTTCTAGCTGTTTATTTATGTACGTACATTTTATTTAGTATTCTATTTCTATATAGTTAACAGTATAATTTTTCTCGTCATTTTTTTGTATAACAACAATTGTATCGTCAGAATTTTTTATTACATTAACTACAATAAATATTATAATAGCTATTGCAATAATACCTACTAAACTACAAATTTTAATTAAATTCTGTTTTGCCATATTTTCATTCGATTCCGTATCTGTTAATATATTATACTCTTTAAGTATATATCTACAAAAGTAAATGTATAACACCATAAGTATAATTAATAAAATTACAGAAATTATACTGTTTTGAAATCTAATGTCTTTAGCATAATCCGATATGCTGTTGCCACTGTAAGAAATAAGATCTCCGTATGTAATGAATTTTTCGGTTTGAAACCATTTATCAAAATAGTTTATTTTTGTTTCATGTCTGTAATAAGCATCTTCAGATATTTCGATATTTATGATATATGGGTTGCCCGAAACAGTACTCTTTATAAATTTACTTATTTCAGGATTACTTATTTCATCAACTCTTGAATTAACTTTTATTACATAATCACCCGTAAACATAAGAATTTTTAAAGTTGCAAGTAGTAGTAAAATTATTGAACAACTGAACAATATTGTTTTTACAATATTTCTTTTTTTCTTTATGTACTTTATTAAAAATATTATACCTAACCAAAATGAAGTAACTACATATGCAATAATTAAGTAAGGTATTTCGTAAATTAATATATAAAGAAATAGTTCAAAAATTCCTGCTCCTAACAGAGCAGTTCCAGCTGTAAGAATAATTAATGTAAATAAAGTTATCCATTTTAATGTTTTTATAATTGCTATTGTAAAATCTCTTTTCATAAATAAAACTTCCTTCCTTAATTCTAAAGGTAGCTTATGCACTAGGTCTTTCATAAAGATTATAATATAAATCATTTAAGACGTTTATATCCATAGCAAGTTCTCCAATATACATATCTCTATTACCACCTAAAGTATGGTATTTTAAGATAGTATAGTTAGTATAAAAATAATCAACGCTTCCGCCATCCGAATAAGCTCCTTTAAATATCTTGCTTTCTTTAGCGTCTTTATTAGCTTTGTCTAAAATTTCTTCAACAGAAATTCTATTATTCAATAAAGCATCTCTTAAAGCAAATTTTTCGTTATTTATAATAATATTAACATCACCATTATAAGAATAAATGTCATAATTGTATTTTGAATTTTCAGATTTTGATAAAATTAATTGTCTACCTTTAGAGGAATCGTTAATAAATTCTAACTTAAAATTACTTTCAGTATCTTCAGGGATTTCAAAATAATTACATAAATAGATTGGCTCAGAATTATTATTAGGTACTAAATTAATTTTATAATATGTTTTAGCCCCTTCATTTACGATTGGAGTACTATCTACAATAAGTTTGTATTTTTTAGCATCATATTCATTCGTAACAATTTTTCTATCTTCTTCTGAAAAATCTCCAAACCCTCTGTAATCATTTTTAACTATAAATTTATCTTTGTTAAATTCAATATCTTTTATAAAAGATTCTTTTTCATCACTACCATATTGTACAACTCTGATTACATCTGGAATATTAGAATTAACATTCGCTATAAAACTATCTAATTCATCTTTATAATAAACTATAAAATCATTTGTTCCGCTATAAGAAATTTCAGAACTTATTAATGTATAATAATTATTTTTTAGGCAACTCATTAAATCAAAATCATTACTAGTTAAATTTTCTAACGGAGTGTATTTTTCTGTAAAATTTGTATTACCTTGTTCCACTTTATCTTTATTTGAGGTGCTTTCTATATATTTAAAAGAGATAATTCCAATAGAAACAATAATTATAACAATAGAAACAATTAATAATATTTTTGGCATACTTTTCATAATAATTTCATCCTTTCTTATTTCATCTTAAAAGCATATATAAACTTTTAAAATAAAACTTACATAAATTTACAAAACAATTATACCATAGTATAGTTTCTCTTACAATAACAAAATTTTTATCTTTTTTCGACTTTTCTTATTTTTTATTGAAATAATTTTATTTATATGTTATAGTAGGAATAAATTAGAAGTATTGTAGACAAGATTTTTAAGTGAAAAAAGGAGTGTTAGCAATTATGAAAAAAACGTGGTTAATACTTATTTTAATAGTAGCAGTAATTATAATTTCTATAACAATATATTTTATAATGAATAATAGCACAACAAAAAACGTTCAAACTATGCCAGATTATATACATGTAAGTGATTTGTTGGAAAAAGCTAGTGAAAATACAACAGAAACAGACAAAGTACCATATGAGATACTTGTTCCATATGATTACAATGATGAAGATACACTTTACGAAATTTCAGATTATATAATTATTGGAGAAGTAGAATCGATAGAGAAACAATATTGGGATTCAGATATGAAAGATACCGTAACTTTAGGAACAATTAAAGTCAAAAAAAGTTTTAAAGGAGATTTAAAAAAAGGTGAAGAAATTTCTTTTATAAGAGACGGTGGATTAATAACTATGGTTGAATTTGAAAATTCTTTAGAAGAAAGAAATTATTATATACTTGAAGGTCTTTCTAAAGAAGAAAGAATAAAAAAATATGGACTTGATAAATATACAGAAGAAGAAAAAAACAGCACATATGTATTTGACGGATCTGCAGGAGATATACCTGTGCAAGATGGTACAACTTATTTAATGTATTTAAACTATAATGAAGAATTGGAAAAATATGAAATAGAATATCATCAGTATGGATTAAGAGAAGTAGACACAAGTAAATTTATAATTAATTATGAAAATGCAGAAGTAAAAAATAATAATAGCGGTGCTTATGCCAAAATAAAATATGTATTATCAGAAGAAGCACTGCAAAGAGATTTACTTAGTGAATCGTTCTTTAGAGTAGTAAGTATTATATTTGCTTTGTTGTAGTAAAAAAAACATCTCTAACATCAGTTTCAGAGATGTTTTTTTGCCTATTTTTCAACATTAATAAAAAAAGTCGAAAAAAGATAAAAAAAATTTACAAATTTATGCACCCATTTTGCATAAAAATGTTATCTAATATATATAATAGAAATTTAAATACAATTAAATTAAATTTTAGATGTATTTAAAATTTGCATAGCTTACTTAAAAAAAGAAAAAAGTAAGCGAACCCTCAAAAAATTGGAACCTATCGAAAAAAGATAGGTTCTTTATATTTTAGTGCTTAATTATTTTAGTGCTAAATTATGAAAAGTCGAAAAAAGATAAAAAAATTTTTAAAATTCAATGCACCCGTTTTGCATAAAAATATTATCTAATATATAAATACTTTTTAAATAAGGGGTGAACCTTTTGCTAAACATAGTAATAATAGATAGTAATATTAATTATGCAGTTAATTTAATGAATGAAATTAATAATAATTATATAAAAATAATAAAAATACTTAGTGATAAAAAAGAAGCTATAAAAGTATTAAACTCTTTAGATAATATAGATATTGTTTTAATGGAATATAATTTTATAAAAGAAATTTTTAGAAAGATAAAAAATAAAGAAAATTATGAAAAAGCATTCATTATAATTGCTAATGAAGAAATAAGTAATATAAAAGATAACATGATATATTCAATTATATATAAAAATAATTTTAAAGAAATAGATAAAATAAAAGAATTGTTAAATCATAAAATTATGCTACAAGAAAATTTAAGTATAAGAGAAAAAATAATAAAAGAACTAAATTACTTAGGATATAATTTTTCATATAAAGGAACGCAGTATTTAATAGAAGTAATCGAACATAAGGCTAATAATCCTAATCAAGAAAATTTAGAAAAAAACATATATCCTATAATATCTCAAAATTATAATAATACTATACATAATATAAAATGTGATATAAATCGTGCAAATAATATGATGTATTATGAATGTGACGCAAGCAAATTACAAGATTACTTTTCATTAAATAAAGATACTAAACCTAAAATAAAAACAGTAGTAAATACAATTATAGATAAAATATCGTAAAACTTATTATTTAAAAGTAGAATTTATACCCAAATTATGTTATAATAGATTACATAATGCAATATAGGAGGTATAAAATGGAAGAACTAGAAGAGCTAGTATATAAAGCGCAAAACAAAGATATGGACTCCTTTGAAAAATTAATTCAAAATATACGAAGCGATTTATATAGAATAGCTCAAACAAGATTAGACGATATAGAAGATATTAACGATTCAATTCAAAACACATTATTAATAGCATATAAATCAATAAAAAAATTAGAAGAACCGCAATATTTCAAAACGTGGATTATAAGAATTTTAATAAACGAATGCAATAACATATATATAAATAATAAAAAACGTTTAAAGTTATTTCAAAAATTAAAAAATAATAAAAACGTATTTCAAGATGATGCTAGTGATATTCATAAAATAGAAAATAAAATAGAATTGGAAAAAATATATAAAACATTAAGTTACGAAGAAAAAATATGTATAACGCTTTTTTATAATAGTAAATATACAATAAAAGAAATTTCAGAAATATTAAATACTAGTTCAAACACAATAAAAAGCAGAATAATGAGAGCAAAACAAAAAATAAGAAAATATTATGATGGAGGTGTTGAAAATGAAACAGCAAAAAAATAGTATGGACGAAATTGATAAAATGTTATACGAATATTTTGAAAACAATAAAGAAATACCAGAAGAAACTGCTAAAGTAATTGAAAACACATTCAAAAAGAAAAAAACTAAACATACGATGGTATTTAAATCAGTAGCAGCAGTTTGTACAGTATTTTTATTAACAACAGGAGCTGTATTTGCAAAGGATATAACAAAATTTTTAAGTGAAATGTTTAATTTAACATCTATAGATTTAAAAAATGATAGTGTAGTAGATGCTATTGAAAATAAAGAATATATCCAAAATGTAGATATGGAATATATAGAACTTAATGACGATTATAAAATTAAAGTAGATTACTTATTAGTAGATGATATAAACTTATATATGGTATTTAACTTATACTCAAAAAATAATTTAAATGAAGATACTAGATTTTCAATATTAGATTTATTAATTACTGATGACAATGGTAATCATATATATGGTGGCCGAGCAGAAGGACAAGCAACTAAAATTGTTTCTATGGGAGGTTGGAATAATATAAGCACTACAAATAATGAAATAAAAGAATTGTTTTTCCTTATGACAAACGGCATACCAGACACAGAAAATCTAAATATTAAATTTACTAAAATTGGATTATATGATTCAAAAAATCCGGGGATAAATAATATGGAGATAAATAGTAAATTTGATTATAATATAGAATTAATAGATAAATTTAAAAATAGAGAAAAAATAGAATATATTATACCAAATTTAGAAAATAGTGAATATAAAATAGAAAAATGTATAGCAACAGATACAGGATTATACTTATTATATAGAACACAAAATCCAAATTTAAAATTTGAGCTTTTAAATGTAACAAGCGAACAAAATTCTTTAGGGAGATTAAATTGTAACAATTTTTATTTTATAACACAATTTCATATTCCTAAAGAAGAATTAGAAAATAATGAAAATCTTGAAATTATAGATTCAAATAACAATAAAATAATATTAAAAAAAATGTAGAATTATTAGTATTTATTTTACAATCCATTACATATCTAGGTCTTAAAATGTAAATTTTTGCAGAGTAAAACTATTCATAATAAAATGGAGTTAGAAGTTCTTAATATTTTTTACGGAAAGAGTTCAAGTTTACCTTGGAAGGGTGCCGTAAAAAATATTTAGAAATTCTACGAATATTTTATTTGATAGTTTACTCAAAAAAAATTACATTTTAAGACCATTGTGTGTATAACTAAACCCCTACAGACATTGTTTCAGGTAATGTAGAACCACCATCAATTACAAAACCTTGTCCTGTGATATAAGAAGATTCATTACTTGCTAAAAATGCTGCAAGTTCTCCTAATTCTTCAATAGTTCCAAGTCTACCCATTGGTATTCCTTGTGCAATTCCTTTAACTACTGCATCTGGATTACTGCTATCAGAATCTTTAGCAATTCCTTCAACCATAGGTGTCATTATATATCCAGGTAAAATTGCATTAACACGTATTTCACTTTTAATTAATTCAGCAGCAAGTCCTTTTGTAAAACCATAAACAGCAGCTTTAGTAGTAGCATAAGCAACTTCACCAGTATCAGCAACCATAGGACCTGTAACAGATGAAAGATTTACAATAGCGCCACCTTTTGGCATATGTGGCACAACTGCTTTAGACATATTCCATGTACCTTTAATATTAATATCAAAATGAAAATCTCTAATCTCATCAGAAGTTTCAGCAAAAGGTGTTAATTTAGCAACACCTGCATTATTAACTAATATATCTATTTTCCCGTGTTTATTTATTACAGAAGTTACACATTCTTTAATTTTATTACTATCACGAATATCTACTAAATATCCGTCTACGTCAAATCCTTCGCTTTTTAATTTGTTAACAGTATCATTAACTTTATCAGAATAATCAAATATAGAAACTTTAGCTCCATATTTTAAAAATACTTTAACGATTCCTAAACCATTTCCCATGGCTCCGCCAGTTATAATGGCAACTTTATCTTTTAATTTCATATACAACCTCCTAAAATTTATTTTAAGAAATTATATATAAAATCATAAGTTTTGTCAATGTAAAAAAATAATTAAAAAAATTTATAAAAAAGTATTGACAAATGAGTACCCGTTCAACTATAATATAGTAAAGAAAAGTTGAACGAATATTCAACTAATATTAAAAACTAAAGGAGCTGAAATAAAATATGTCAAAAAATGAATTTATATGTGATTGTAATGTAATACACAAAGACGTTGTGGAAAACACAATAAAAAGTATGCCAAAAGAATATACATTCAGTAAATTAGCGGAATTTTTTAAAATATTAGGAGATACTACTAGAGTAAAAATATTATTTACTTTAGATAAAAACGAAATGTGTGTATGTGACATTGCAAATGTATTAGGAATGAGTAAATCTTCAATTTCACATCAATTAGGAACATTAAGAAGAAGTGGAATTGTTAAATGTAGAAAAGTTGGTAAAGAAGTTTTCTACATGTTAGATGATGAGCATGTACAACAAGTGTTTGAAATAGGTGTAGAACATATAGAACACAAGTGATTTATAAGTAAAATTAATGTAAATTATTATTAGAGCCTTTAATTTTTATCAAAGGCGAAAATATTTAAGAAAGGTATGTGATTTAAAATGAAAAGTAAATTTAAAGTTAAAGGATTAGACTGTGCAAATTGTGCTGCAGAATTAGAAAGAGCAATACAAAAATTAGAGGGAGTGGTAAGTGCAAATATAAGTTTTATGACGGAAAGAATGGAATTAGAGCATGATGAAACAAAGAAAGAAGAAATTATTCAAAAAGTGAAAAAAGTTATAAAAAAAGAAGAACCGGATGTAACAATAGAGGAGGTTTAGGGGGGCTGTTGTTATGAAGAAGAAAGGTATTAAAATCATAATTGCATTTATACTATTTTTACTTGCCCTTGTAATAAATTTTAATAATGAGTGGATAAATAATGTAATTTACATTATAGCGTATATAATTGTCGGATTTGAAATTGTAAAAAAGGCAGTAAGAAATATTACAAGAGGAAAAGTATTTGATGAAAACTTTTTAATGACTATTGCAACACTTGGTGCATTTGGAATAGGTGAATTCCCAGAAGCCGTTGCCGTTATGTTATTTTATCAAGTAGGAGAATTATTCCAAAGTTATGCAGTAGACAAATCAAGAAAGTCAATATCAAATTTAATGGATATAAGACCTGATTTTGCAAATGTAGAAAGAAATGGAAAAGTCGAAAAAGTAGATCCAGACGATGTGAAAATAGGGGAAATAATCGTTGTAAAGCCGGGCGAAAAAATTCCATTAGACGGAAAAGTAATCGAAGGCAGAACAAGTCTTGATACAAAAGCATTAACGGGAGAATCATTACCACGAGAAGTAATAGAAGGAGAAGACGTATTAAGTGGCTGTATAAATTTAAATGGAGTTATAAAAGTAAAAGTAACGAAAGAATATGGAGAATCAACTGTAAGTAAAATACTAGATTTAGTAGAAAATGCAAGCAGTAAAAAATCAAAATCAGAAAACTTTATCACAAAATTTGCACAATATTATACACCAATAGTAGTTATAATAGCAGTAATATTAGCAATAATCCCACCACTTGTTATAGAAGGTGCAGTATTTTCAGACTGGATTTATAGAGCACTATCATTTCTTGTAGTATCTTGCCCTTGTGCATTAGTAATATCAATACCATTAAGCTTTTTTGGAGGAATAGGCGGAGCATCTAAAATGGGAATATTAGTAAAAGGAAGTAATTATTTAGAGGCTCTTTCTAATACAGAAACAATTGTATTTGATAAAACGGGAACATTAACAGAAGGCGTATTTGAAGTACAAAAAATAAAAGCAAAAGATATAAGTGAAGAAGAATTATTAAAAATAGCAGCATACGCTGAAAATTATTCAAACCACCCCATATCTATATCTTTAAAAAATGCATATAATAAAGACATAAATGAAGATGAAATAAAAAAATCAGAAGAAATAGCGGGAATGGGAATTGTTGCGAGAATTGGAGAACAAGACGTATTAGTAGGGAACGAAAAATTAATGAAAGAAAAAGGAATTCAATTTGAAAAAAGTAGTGATGTTGGAACAATTCTATACGTAGCAATAGAAAACAAATATGTAGGATATATATTAATATCAGATAAAATTAAAAAAGATTCTAAAAAAGCAATATTAGAATTAAAGAAAAATCATATAAAACAAACAGTAATGTTAACAGGAGATAAAAAAGACGTTGGAGAAAACGTTGCAAAAGAATTGGGATTAGACAAAGCATATACAGAATTATTACCAGACGGAAAAGTAGAAAAAGTTGAAAGTTTATTAAAAGAAAAAAGCCAAAAAGGAAAACTAGCATTCGTAGGAGACGGAATAAACGATGCACCAGTTCTAGCATTAGCAGATATAGGTATAGCAATGGGAGGATTAGGTTCAGACGCAGCAATAGAAGCGGCAGATGTAGTATTAATGACAGACGAACCATCAAAAATAGTAAATGCTATACAATTATCTAAAAAAACAATGCGAATAGTAAAAGAAAACATAATATTTGCAATATCAGTAAAAGTAGCAATATTAATACTAAGCGCATTAGGAATAGCAACAATGTGGGCAGCAGTATTCGCAGATGTAGGTGTATCTGTAATTGCAATAATAAATGCATTAAGAGTGTTACGAGTGAAAAATTCTATTTAAAGATATTTGACAAAATAAAAAAAAAATGATATTATATAGGTACATTAAAACAATGTACCTTATATCAGCGTGTGTATATTGTTTGCTTGTATGTGTATCGTAACTACACATACTTTTTTTTGACAAAAAAAGCGAGATGCTTCGTAACAGCTTCTCACTTTCGACTATGTATGACACATCTTAGTCTTTACCTTTTTTGTATTCTTCTAACTGTGATTGAAGTTCATTGTTTTTATCTCGTTCTGCTAATAATTTTTCAACCAACTGTAAAATAATATCAGCGTGTGTCATCTTGTTGCCTCCTTTCCGTCTTTTAGTAAAGACTACCTTTTGACTTTGAAAGGATACTAATATATTACAATATTTTTACTATAAAATCAATATCTATTGTAATTATTTTGTCAAATATTACTGTATAGTTAGAAAATTATAAAATATAAGTATACCATTATTTCACATAATTATACCGTAAAAGTTATAACACTTTATGGTATAATTTTTTTATAAAAATTAATATTTGAATAACACTTAACAAAATGATATAATAACTATATTTAAATGAGAAAGGAAAGAAATGTATGTATAAAATTTGTTTAGTAGAAGATGAAGAATCTTTAAATGATTTAATAACAGCATATTTAAAAAAAGAAGGGTATGAAGTAGTAAGTTGCAAAACGGGAAAAAGCGCTTTAGAAGTAACAGAAAAAATAGATTTATGGATACTAGATATAATGTTAGGTGATGATATATCAGGTTATGATATAATAAAAAAGTTAAGAGAAAAAGATACACAAGTACCAGTAATATTTACATCTGCAAGAGATCAAGAATTAGATAAAATAATAGGTTTAGAATTAGACGCTGATGATTATATAACAAAACCATACTCTCCAAAAGAACTTATATTAAGAGTAAATAAATTAATAAAAAGAGTGTATAATAAGGATTTTAGTAAAATAGAATATGAAGATTATAGTATAGATATGGAAAGAAGAAGCGTATATGATAATAAAGAGCAAAAAGAAGTCGTATTAACAACTTTAGAATTTGATTTATTATTAATGTTTTTAAAAGAAAAAGGACGTTCATTTGAGAGAGAAGAGATTTTAAATAAAGTATGGGGAGACGATTATTTCGGAAGCGATAGAGTAGTAGATGATTTAGTAAGGCGTGTAAGAGGAAAAATGCCAAGAATAAATATAAATACAATTTATGGATTTGGGTATAGGTTAGTTTAACAAATTTTTTTAATAGCTATATATCTTTTAGAATAAACCTATCTATTTTAAAAGAATACTTTTCTCTAACAAAAAGTCTGTATAATGCTTATAGAGATAACTAAGAACGAGAAAGGAGAAGATTTAATTATGAAATTCAATATAAAAAAAATAAGCTTAAAAATGCAATTAGTCTTAGTAACATTAGTTGCAATTATATTTTCATTACTTTTTATAATTTTAATATTACCTAATCTATTAAAACCATTTTATGAAAAAAATATATATGAAATATTAGAGCAACCACTACAATATATATCTTCATCAGAACAGCAAATAAGTGGTGGAACAGCGTATTTGGTATGTGATTTTACAGGTAGAGTATATATTTCTAATAATTTTCATAAAATATTAAAAGATGTAGATGTAAACACAGTAATGCAAAATATTACAAAAGAATACGGTAAATTTACAGTAAATAATAGTACATATTATTATAATACTAACCAAATGAATGGACAATATTTTGTAACTTTATGTGACGATTCATATATTTTAGAACAAGAAGCGGCATTAAATAGGATAGTTGTACCAGCAATATCTGTAATAGCAATTATAATAATTGTAATCTTAGTATTGTATAGTAATTTTATAGTAAAGAAAATATCAGGAATAAAGAGAAAAATAGATAATATAGATAACGATAAATTTAAACATGAAGAAGAATTTGAAATACAAGATGAATTAAATTCACTAGTAAAATCTATAGAAAAAACAAGAATAGCATTAAAAGAAAAAGAAAAATATAAAAATAATATGTTCCAAACATTATCACACGAATTAAAAACACCAATAATGGTAATATCTAGCCATATAGAAGCAATAGAAGATGATGTAATAGATAAAAATAAGGCCATAGAAGTAATAAAAAATGAAACAGAAAATTTAAATAAAAAATTGTCATTAATGTTACAACTAAACAAAGTAAATTACTTAAAATCAAGCGAAAATTACGAATTAGAAGATATAGAATTAAAACCAATAGTAGAAAAAATAGTGGAAAAATTAAAAGTAATAAGAAAAGATTTGGACTTTAAAATAGAACTAGAAGATAATGTAACGTATAAAGGCGATAAAGAAAATTGGGAAATTGTATTTAATAATATATTAACTAATTTTATGAGATATGCAGATAAAGAAATTGTAATAAAAATAGATAAGAAAAAAATAGAGTTGCAAAATGATGGCGAAAAAATAGAAGATGAGACTTTAGACAAAATATTTGATACTTATACAATGGGAAAGAAAGGAAAAACAGGTTTAGGTTTAGCAATAGTAAAACAAACTTTGGAATTATTTGGATATAAAATAAAAGCAGAAAATTTGGAAAAAGGAGTAAAATTTGTCATATTCTAAAAATGTGATAAGTACATATTTATTAAAGAAATGTTTGAGAGAAAAATAAAAGTAGTGTGGATAGAATTCTATCCACACTATTTTTAACCTTTAAGAAAAGTTAGTTCGCTTATGCGCTAACCTTCCTTCTGTCTACCTTATCTACAATCTTTTTAGCTAATCTCTGTCCGAATGAGGTAAAAGCCTCATCCCAAAAATCAATCCTTTGAACAAAGAAATCTAAACTAATTTTCTGGCCTTCGCTCGAGGCCTTGATCGCATCCCCGACTAGCAAGCTCGTAAGAAACAAAGCCACTATCAGAAGAAGAATTCCGGAAAAGATGAAGTAGTAAATAAAGAAAGACATTTTGTCCTCCAGTGTTAAAGGTTAATAAAAAGGTTAATGTAATATAATTATAGCATATTTTGCAAGAAAATGCAAAAAATCTAAAAATGTGATAATCATATGTTGAAAGTCTTCTAAAAATGTGATAAACTATATTGGTGAATAGAAAAACATAAGATTTTTGGTTTTGTTTAAAAAAGGAGTGAAACATATGGAGAGGTTAAAAAGGAAAATAGATGACTATTTAATTGAGTGGAAAAAAGATAAAGATAGGCTACCACTAATAATAAAAGGAGCAAGACAAATAGGCAAAACGAATGCTATTAGAAATTTTGGAAAAAATAATTATAAAACATTTATTGAAATAAATTTTGCACTCCAACCACAATTTAAAACTATATTTCAAGACGGCTTTGAAGTTGATAGTATAATAAAAAATATAACATTAAAAATGCCAGAACTTGAATTAAATGAAAAAGATGTATTAATATTTTTTGATGAGATGCAAGAATGTGTGAGTACAGCTACTTCATTAAAAGCATTTAGAGAAGACGGTAGATATGATGTTATTTGTTCAGGTTCGTTAATGGGAATTAATTATAAAGAAATCGAATCCAATAGTGTTGGAAATAAAGAAGATTATGTTATGAGATCTTTAGACTTCGAAGAATTCCTATGGGCAAAAGGATATAGAGAAGAACAAATTGAAGACTTATATAACCATTTGTTGGAATTAAAACCATTAAGTGATTTGCAATATAACGTCATGATGTCTAACTTTAAAGAATACATGATAGTGGGAGGAATGCCGGCAATAGTAAGTAGATTTGTAGAAAATAAAAATTTTAGTGGAATTTTAAAAATGCAACAACAAATTTTGTTAGATTACGAAGAAGATATAACAAAATATGCAGGAGGCTTAGATAAAGCAAAAATATTAAATTGTTATAGAAAAATACCTGTATTTTTAGGAAATGAAAATAAAAAATTTCAAATATCAAAAATAGTAGCTGGAGCAAGAAGTAGGGAATATGTAGGAGTTATAGAATGGCTAGCAAATGCAGGAATTGTAAATATTTCTTACGCAATGGAACAAGCAAGTTTGCCATTAAAAGGTAATTATAATCCTGATAATTATAGGTTGTATTTTGCAGATACTGGATTATTAATCGGTTCATTAGACGAAGAATTTCAAGATGATTTGAGAAACAATGAAAATATGAACACATACAAAGGAGCTTTGTATGAAAATATTGTAAGCGATATGCTAGTAAAAGCAGGATATGATTTATATTTCTACAAAAATGATAGCAAGAAAATAGAGATGGACTTTATGGTAAGAGACAAAAATTCCTTAATTCCTATAGAAGTAAAAGCGAATAACAATGCGACAATTTCACTTAATAATCTTATAAATAATAATTCATATAAAGATATTAAATACGGAATAAAATTGTGCAATAAAAATATAGGATTTAATGGTAAATTTTATACATTTCCTTATTTTCTAACGTTTCTATTAAAGAAATATTTGCGAGAAAAATAAAAGTAGTGTGGATAGAATTCTATCCACACTATTTAACTTTTATAGAAAAATATTAAAAAAATCGAAAATTTGTTTGACATTTTATTCTTTTTATGATAAAATAACAAAAAATAAAAATATGGAGTGATAAAAATGGGTAGAAAAAGTAATAAAGAGGAATTAAACGAAAGAGAAAAATCAATATTAGCATATATTGAAACTCAAGTAAGAAAAGAAGGGTATCCACCATCAGTAAGAGAAATATGTAAAGCAGTAGGATTAAGTTCAACAGCAACAGTTCATACGTATTTAAATAAACTTAAAGAAAAAGGATATATAGCAAAAGAAGACCAAAAAGGAAGAACCTTAAAAGTAATAAAAGGTGGAAAATATAAAAATCAAGAATATATTAGTCAAATGCAAAATAACGAAAATCAGGACATTTATACTGCTAAAGAATTAGTAAATGTGCCAGTAATAGGAAAAATAACAGCAGGAGAGCCAATCCTTGCAGTAGAAAACATAACAGACACTTTTCCGATACCTGTAGACTTTATAGGCAATAGCGAAAGTTTTATGTTAAAAGTACGTGGAGAAAGTATGATAGAAGCGGGAATATTAGATGGAGATTTAATATTAGTAAAAAAACAAAACACAGCTGAAAATGGAGACATAGTAGTAGCATTAATTGGAGAAGAAGCAACTGTAAAAACATTCTATAAAGAAGATGGTCATATTAGATTGCAACCTGAAAACAGCGCATTAGAACCAATAATAGTTCCAATGTGTGAAATATTAGGAAAAGTAGCAGGCGTTTTTAGAAAATTGTAAGTAATTATATGAAAAATATTTTAAAATCTTGATATATAGCTATTTGAAAATCAAGACCCGGATTGTGTTACCCTAGCTATGTTTTGATTAAAAATAGCTATATATCAAGATTTGTGTGCACTATAATTTTCTGAAAGGAATGTAGAATAATATGAAACTAAAAAAAATAGAATTACAAGGATTTAAATCATTTGCAGACAAAACAGTAATAGATTTTAGAGACGGAATAACAACAGTAATAGGTCCAAACGGTTCAGGCAAAAGTAACATATCTGATGCAATAAGATGGGTATTAGGCGAGCAAAGTATGAAAAACTTAAGAGGCACTAAAACAGAAGATATAATATTTGCAGGAACTCAAAATAGAAAATCGCTAGGATTTGCAGAAGTAAGTATGGTAATGAATAACGAAGATGGAAGATTACCAATAGAATATTCAGAAGTAACTGTAACAAGAAGAATTTATAGAAGTGGAGAAAGTGGATACTTTATAAATAAAACACCTTGTAGATTAAAAGATATTCAAGAATTATTTATGGACACAGGCATAGGCAAAGACGGATACTCAATAATAGGACAAGGAAAAATAGACGAAATATTAAGCAATAAATCAGAAGATAGAAGAAAAATATTTGAAGAAGCAGCAGGAATTGTAAAATATAGAGTAAGAAAACAAGAAACAGAGAAAAAATTAGAACAAACTAAATTAAATCTATTAAGAATAAACGACATTTTAGTAGAAATAGAAGGAAAAATAGATCCCTTAAAAAGTCAATCAGAAAAAGCAAAAAAATTTTTAGAATTACGAGATGAATTAAAAAATATAGAAATAGGTTTATTTATATACAAAATAGAAAATTATAAAGAAAAATTAAAAGAAGTAGCAGAAAATATAGATATATTTATTTCACAACAACAAGATGAACAACAAAAATTAGAAAATTTTCAAAATGAAAAAGAAAAAATAAAACAAAAAATAGATAGCATAATAATAGAGATAGAAGAAATTCAAAATAGCAATATAGAAGCAACTAAAAAAGAGGAACAATTAAATTCAGATATAAACATATTTAAAGAAAGAATAGAAAACAATAAAAATAATTCTGAAAATAGTAAATTAGAAATAGAAGAATTAGAAAAAAGAAATAAAGAATTAGAAGAAGAAAAAAATCAAAAATTAGAAAAAAGAAATAATTTAGAAGATAATAAGGATAAATTTGAAAAAGAATTACAAGAAAAAGAAGAAGAATTAAGAAAAATAACAGAAACATTAAGTATAGAAGAAAAAAATATAGAAGAAAAGAAGCAAAAAGTACAAGAAAATATAGACTTGAAATATGAAAAAACGCTTTTAATAAGCAATAAAGAAGTAATGTTAGAAAACTTAAAAAAACGTGAAAGTCATATAAAAAATGATATATCATTAAAAATATCAGAATTAGATAATTTAAGAATACAAAAAGAAGAAAATATGAAGAAATATAGAGAAATAGAGTATAATAAACAACAAATACTAAAAAATTTAGAAGAAATAAATGCAAAAAAAGAAGAAAGCAACGAAAAATTAAAAAACTATGAAAATATAATTTTAGAAAAGCAAAATACATTAAGATTAAAAGAATCAAGACAAAAATTTTTAATAGAAACAGAAAAAGAAAAAGAAGGTTACACAAAAACTGTAAAATCAATATTATTAGAATGTGAGAAAAATGCAAATTTAGCAAAAGGTGTAGAAGGTGTATTAGCAAACTTAATCTCAACATCTAAAGAATACCAAGTAGCAGTTGAAATGTGCTTAGGTGGTACGTTACAAAATATAGTAACAGAAAATGAACAAGACGCTAAAAAAATAATAGAATATTTAAGAAAAAATAATTTAGGAAGAGCGTCATTTTTACCAATATCTAATATAAAAGGCAAAAAAGTAGATAATATCAATAAAAAAGGTATAGAAAACCAAGTAATAGGAATATTGTCAGACTTAATAGAAACAGATAAAAAATATGAGCAAATACTTGTAAATCTTTTAGGACGAACTGTTTTAGTAGAAAATATGGACGTAGCCATAAAATTATCAAAACAAAATAATAATGCTTTCAGAATAGTAACGTTAGAAGGAGATATAATAAATACAACAGGTAGTATATCTGGAGGTTCTGTAGCTCAAAAAACTGTAAATATTCTAGGTAGAGGTCAAGAAATAAAAACATTAGAAAGTGAAATTTCTAAATTGAATAAAGAAATTGAAAAAATAAAAAAAGAGCAAGACGAATATATGGAAAGCATAGAAGACATATTAGAACTTTCAGCTTCAACAGAGCGAAATTTACAAGATATAGAAATAGAATATGCTACATATAAAGAAAAAATAAGTAATTTAGAATCAAACATTTCTAATGTAGAAGAAGCTTTAAATAAAGCAAAAGAAGAACAAGAAAAAAATGTAAATGAGCAAGAAAGCAACTTAAAAGAGCAAGAAGACATAAAAAACGAAATAGAAGAAATGTTAAAAAATATAAATTCATTAGAACAAGAAATATCAGAATTTGTAGGCAAAAATAAAGATAATCAAAAAATAGTAGACGACTTAAACTTTGATATAACAAACTTAAAAATATCTGTATCATCTTTTAACGAAAGCGAAGATTCTTTAAATGAATTTATAACAAGAATAGATAACGAATTAAATAATAACAATAAATCTTTATTATCAAAGAAAAATTTAATAGAAAAATTATTAAACGAAAATAAAGAATTACAAGAAAAAATAGGAAACACTAAATTAGAAATAGAAAACATAAAAAAATTATCAACACAAAGTGTAGAAAAAGTGAATAACTTAAAAGAAGAAAGGCAAAATTTATCAAGCAAAGTGGATAAATTAGAAGAAAACATAAACGAAGAATTTAAAATATTAGAAGATATAAAATCGCAAATCTCAAAAATAGACATAAAAAAATCAAAAATAGAATTTGAGATAGAGCAAATAACAAATAAAATGTGGGAAGAATACGAAGTAACACCAAATAAAGCGAGTAGCGAATATAGCAAACCTGAAAATGTACAAGAAGTAGAAAAACGAGTAAATATTTTAAGAAATGAAATAAAAAATTTAGGAAGTATAAACATAGATGCTATTCAAGAATACAAAGAACTTAAAGAAAGATATGACTTCGTATGCGAGCAAAGATTAGATTTAGAAACTACATCAGCAAAATTAAGAAAAATGATAGCCGAAATGACACAAACAATGAAAGTACAATTCGCAGAACAATTTAAAATAATAAATAAAAACTTTGCAGAAGTATTTCAAGAGTTATTCGGTGGAGGTAGAGCAGAACTCATAATAGAAGATGAAGATAATATATTAGAATCAGGAATAGAAATAGAAGTACAACCACCAGGAAAAAAATTACAAAACATGATGCTTCTATCAGGAGGAGAAAGAGCATTCACAGCGATAGCATTATTATTCGCAATATTAAAAATAAATCCAGCACCATTCTGCGTGCTTGACGAAATAGAAGCAGCATTAGACGATGCAAACGTATATAGATTTGCAGATTACTTAAAAAAATTTGCAGAACATACACAATTCCTAGTAATAACACATAGAAAAGGAACAATGGAAGCTGCAAATACAGTGTATGGAATAACAATGGAAGAAAACGGAATATCTAAAATGTTATCAATACAATTAGCACATAAATAAAATTTTAAAAGTCAGTTTAAAAGCTGGCTTGTTTTTTTGACTTATAATTTATCAAATTCTAGCACATATTATATTTAAAATAATATAATAATCTAGGAGGATAATTTATTTATGAAGGAGATAATATATTTAGACCATTCTGCAACAACAATGGTAAGCGATGCAGTATTAAGAGAAATGATGCCATATTATAATAAATTTTATGGAAATGCATCAGGATTATATTTTTTAGCTCAAGAATCTAAAAATGCACTTGAATTATCAAGACAGAGAGTTGCAAGAGCTATTAACGCAAGACCAAATGAAATTTATTTTTTAAGTGGTGGTAGCGAAGCAGATAATTTAGCTTTAAAAGGTGTAGCAAGAGCAAATAAAAGAAGAGGAAATCATATAATAACAACTAAAATTGAGCATAAAGCTATATTAAATGCTTGTAGAACATTGGAACAAGAAGGATTTGAAGTAACTTATTTAGATGTGCTACCAAATGGGATGATTAGATTAGAAGATTTAAGGAAAGCTATAAGAAGAAATACAATAATAATTAGTATAATGTTTGCAAATAATGAAATAGGTACAGTACAACCAATAGAACAGATAGGATTAATCGCTAGAAAATATAATATAATTTTCCATACAGACGCAGTTCAAGCTATTGGACAATTTAAAATAGATGTTCAAAGATATAATATAGATTTATTAAGTATATCAGCTCATAAGTTTTATGGCCCAAAAGGTGTAGGTGCATTATATGTAAGACAAGGAGTACGAATAGAAAAACTAATAGATGGTGGTACACAAGAGGGAGATTTGCGTTCAGGTACGGAAAATATACCGGGAATTGTTGGGCTAGGAAAAGCAATAGAAGAAGCAGATATAAATTTATATCAAAACACAAATAGATTAATAACATTAAGAGAAAACTTTATAAAAAATATAGAAACACAAATACCAGGAGTAATAATAAATGGAGACAGAAAATATAGATTACCTTGTAATGTAAGTGTATCATTTAGAAATATAGATGCAAAAAGCTTAATAGCAGAACTTTCAAATAGAAAAATATGTGTATCAGGAGGCTCTGCTTGTAGTTCAAAAAATCCAAAACCATCACACGTTTTAACTGCAATAGGATTGCACCCAAGTATAGCAAATAATACTATTAGAGTAACATTTGGATTAGATAACGATATGGAAGATGTTATTTATACAGTAAATCAAATAAAAGATATAATCAACCATTAATTTTAATGTTCTTAGAAAAAGCTAATAATATTGTAATAACTCATAGCTATATTTATAAAAGCTTAGCATATAATGATTTTAAATAATTTGCTCGACTCATAAAAACACATAGGAGCTCTAATTTGTATTTATGGCACCCTTCCGCTCGCACGAACCCTTTCCATAAATACTGCAAAGAGCTCCTAATGCATTTTTACTCACATTCGCATTATTTAAAATCATTATATGCTAAGCTTTAAAAAGGTTACAGTTCAGTAACTATTTTATATAGCCGTGATATATAGCTATTTTTAGTCAAAACATAGCTAGGGCGTAACAATCTGGGTCTTGACTTGCAAATAGCTATATATCACGATTTTATAAAGTACCATCTGAACTGTAACTTTAGAAGATATAATTTACTATTATTAATATCCCCGCTTGTTCTATGGTGTTTATGCTGAATAAGATATAATTTATTTACTCTCATTAATATTCTTAGCAAATTTCTTCAACTTCTCATAAGCAAGGTAATTAATACTACCAAGTGGGAAATTACCGCCTTTATCTCTTTTACCAGCAGGAACACCTGTTAAAATTTCAATACCTTCCTCGATAGTAGAAATTGCATATACATGGAATTGTTTAGCTTTCACAGCATCTATAACTTCATCAGTTAAATGTAAATTTTTAACATTTTGAATAGGTATAATAACACCGTGTTCACCAGTTAATCCACGCATTTTACATATTTGGAAAAATCCTTCTATTTTTTCATTAACTCCACCTATAGGTTGTATTTCGCCTTTTTGATTTACAGAACCAGTAACCGCTATTGCTTGATTTATAGGAACTTCTGCCAAACTTGATAATAAAGCATATGCTTCAGTACTTGAAGCGCTATCACCATCTACACCATTATATAATTGTTCAAAACAAATACTTGCACTTAAAGTTAAAGGTGTATTTTGTGCGAATAATTGACCTATATAACCTTGTAAAATTAATAAACCTTTAGAGTGTGTTGAACCAGACATTGCAATTTCTCTTTCTATATTAATAATACCAGATTTTCCCATATAAGTATTAGCAGTTATCTTAGCAGGTTTACCAAAAGAGTAATCACCAATAGTCATAACAGTTAAACCATTTATTTGGCCAACTTGAGAACCACTTGTGCTAATTAAAAGAGTATCTTTTTTAATCATTTCAACATATTTTTCATCGAATTTTTTAATTCTTTCAATTCTTTCTTTTAAAGCTTTATCAATATACTCTTTAGTAACAACTTTAGCCTTATCAATTTTTGCCCAAGTAGCAGCCTCACCAACAATTTGAGCTATATCATTAAATCTAGTTGAAAGTTTATCTTTATCATTAGCTAATTTAGAAGCATATTCTATAACTTTTGCCATAGCTTCTGGATTTAAATCAGCTAAATTTTCTTTTTTACAGTAATTATGAATGAAAATAGCAAGTTTCATCATATTTTCCGGTGTTCTATCTGCATCCTCATCAAATTCTACTTTTATTTTAAACAATTTTCTAAAATCTTCATCTTCAGAAAGTAGTAATTGGTAAAGGTATCCGTTACCTATTAAAAGAACTTTAACATCTAAAGGTATAGGTTCAGGTTTTAAAGAAATCATAACCATAGATGAACGTTGTTCTAAACTATTATCAATAGTCAATTCTTTAACAGATAAAGCCTTTTTCAAAGCTTCATAGCAATAAGGGTTAGAAATTAAATCTTTAGCTTGTAAAATTATATATCCACCATTTGCTTTATGAAGTAAACCAGGTTTTAACATAGTAAAATCTGTTTTTAACATACCATAATAATTTTCGTACTCTAATTTACCAAATAAATTTTGATAACTATAGTTAGATTCCATAATAACTGGAGCACCTTCTAAAGTACCATTATCAACAAACAAATTAACACGATAATTTTTCCAAGGCTCTGGAACTTCTACTCTAGGGTTTTGTTGTTGAGCTTGAGGTTTTTCTTCTACTGTAAAATATTTTAAATTTTTTAAAATATCTTGTTTTATTTTATCCATATGTGTAATTATTTTCTTATATTTTTTATATTGAGTTTTAATACTATTTACGTGAACATTAATAGTAAGAAGCGCAATATTAGATTGCCATTCTTCTAATCTTTTTTCATTAGCTTTTTCTAATTGCTTAATTTGACCTATCGCGTCAAAAATTTTTTCTTGAACACTTTGAGAACGTTCTTCAAAATCAGATTTAACCTTTTCATCTAATTTTGCAAAATCTTCTTCATTTATAGGTTGACCGTTAATCATAGGTAACATATAAATTCCATTTTGAGAAGCCTTTATTTGGAAACCTTCTTTACTAGTCTTTTCATTTAATTTTTCTAGTAATTTAGCGCGCTTTTCTTCATATTCTTGCTTAATCAAAGCTTTTTCTTTTTCAAAATCTTTATTATTAAAAGCATTTCTTAAATCTTTTCGTATATCTTCAATAAAACTTTCCATATTTTCCTTAAACTCTTTACCTTTTCCAGCAGGTAAAGAAACTGCAATAGGTTCATTAGGATTATCAAAATTGAAAATATAACACCAGTCAGCAGGTGCCTTTTTCTTATTTGCAACTAAATTTACATATTGTCTAGTATATAGAGTTTTTCCAACACCAGTTGGGCCTTCAAGATAAAGGTTATATCCTTTAATATCTACACTTAATCCAAATTGTAGAGCTTTAATACCACGGTCTTGTCCCAAGACACAAGGTTCTGCATTATCTAAATCTGCAGTAGTTTCAAATTTGAAAACTTTAGGATCACATTTTAATTTTAAATCTTTGTAACTTAATTCGTAATCTGTTTTCATTAGTAGCCTCCTTATATATTAAAAATTTTTTATATTAATAATTAAAGTAAAGTGTCATAATAATTGCCGCTTTACCATTATAATAATTTTTTCTTTTACCAATGACTTTAAAATCGAATTTTTCATATAATTTTTGTGCAATAACATTATCTTCATTAACTTCTAAAGTAATAGAGTTAATTTTATTTGAATTTTTGCATATATTTATTAGATTTTCCAAAAGTAGAGAACCTATTCCTAAATTTCTAAAATTCTTTTTAGTAACAATATTCGTAATATGAGCTTCATCTATAACCTGCCAAATACCACCAAAGCCGATAATTTCGTTATTAAGTTTTGCTACAATATATTTAGAATTTTCATTTTCAAGTTCAGATTTAAAAATATTGTAACTCCAAAAATCGTCAAAATCAGTATATAAAATATCTTTTATAGAATCTAAGTCAGATACAGTCATATTTTTAATCTCTATATTATTTATTATTTCCATTATTATTTATTTCTTTCATCCTTTCTGCTTGAGATTTTCTTAAATAAAATGGAAGTATAGTATCAGCAGTTTCAAATTCACCTTTATTAAAAATTTCTAAACCAGCTAAAGCAGTAGAAACACTAGATTGGTCATTATTGTTAGAAAATTTTAATTGAATTTTAAAAAAATTCTGTATCAAATCTTTATGTAAGACGCTACCATCACCAACAAATATAGTATTCTCATTAACGTAAGTTTTAATACTCTCTAATGCTTCATTAATATCTAACGCCAAGTAAATATCGTCTACACCTGTATTAAAAACACCACAGTATACTTGATTATTTCTAGCATCGATTAAAGAAATAACAGTGTTATTTTTGTAATCCTCATTAAAAGATAAACTCTTTAAAGAAGTAACACCTACAATTTTAATATTATAAACTTCTGCAATAGCTTTAATTGTAGCAATTCCAATCCTTATACCTGTAAAAGAACCAGGGCCTTTATCAATAGCAATTAAATTAATATCGCTAAAAGTAATATTGCAAGAATCTATAAGCTCTTTTAAAAGAGGTACTAAATTTTCTGAATGAGTTTTACCATTGTTTAAACGTAACTCTTTTATAACAGTAGTATCTTCTAATAAACACACAGAACAAATATCGCTAGATGTATCAACTCCTAGAATTTTCATTATGCATTTACCTCCTCTACATATAGAGTCCTTTTATCTAAATTTGTAGGATCTTTCTTGTAAGAAATTTTAATATACTTTTGCTTTAATTCAGGCTCTAAAATTTCTCCCCATTCAAAGATACAAATACCTTTATCAAAATACTCATCTCCACCTATTGCATAAAACTCATCAATATCCTCTAATCTATATAAATCAAAATGATAAATATTAATAGTAGGAGAACAATACTCGTTTACAATAGTAAAAGTAGGGCTTGAAATTTCATTTTCTAAATTAAAATATTTCAAAACTCCTTGTACAAATTTAGTCTTACCAGAACCTAACTCTCCTGATAAAATAATAATATCTCCACTTTTTAGATTTTTAGCAAAATTATATGCAAAATCAATAGTTTCGCTTTCATTATTAGTTATATATTGTTTCATAATTTCCTCACCTGTTTATTTTATATTATTGTTGCTAATTTGTAAAGTAGAATTGCTAAAAAAATTAAGAAATTTGTTACAATTCAATAAAAATTTTATAGAAACTTGATATATAGCTATTTTTAGTCAAAACATATCTATGGCGCCACAATCCGGGTCTTGACTTGCAAATAGCTATATATCAAGTTTTTGCAAAAGTCGTATATTCTCTTACTAAACTATAACAGAAATTTTCTGAAAGTATTGTATAAAATAATATATTAGAACAGTTTATCTAAAAAAATAAACTTATACTAAATTTTAAAATAGTATAAGCCTATCATTTTACCTTTTAGGAATTTTTAGATTTCCGGTTTATTCTGTTTATCAATATTACTAAAGTTAGGAATAAAAATCTAATTATTATTAGCAAGTTTCTTCTTTTCTACTTGATATACAGCAAAAACAATTAAAGTTCCTATAGTCGCTGTAACTAATTGTGTTAATCCCATAGCAGTTTGTAAATTATTTACTAGTTGAGAAGGGAAAATACTAAACAAATTAAGTAACTCGAACCAGCCAAAAATAACTAAAACTTTTGCGATAATTCCTACTATACCTGCTACGAAATAATTTTTATTTTTTTCTAACATAATAAATTTAAATGCATAAATTAGAACAAAATTTCCTATCCAAATTGCAGGTATCATATATACCATATAAACAGATGCAGCTTGAAATACATATCCACTTAATATTGTAGAAATACTTGGCATTGTTATTATTCCAATTATTTTTTTCCAACCTTTTATATTAATAGCAGCAAGAACTAATGCTGCATTTACAATAGAACCAACTATAATTTGTGAATTTGCTGTTATAACACTTTGTGCGCCAAATATAGTAGTTATTAATTGAGCTAAAAATGTTGGTACCAAAAACGCTAATAATCCAAGTATGATAGTTTGAATAATATCAGACTTTTTTGAAAAATCATAAATTCTTTTGTCTAAAACATTCTCTCTTTCCATTTATAATCACATCCCTTTCTTAGGTACAAGTCTAGTTGAAAAATAATTTTAATTATTCTTCAATCTTTTTACCTTTTTTATAATTTAATATCTTTAGTATAACACAATTTATTAAAAAATTCTATATATAAAAAAATTAAAATAAAAGTTAAAAATATTGTTACTATTTGCAGTAAGTAAACATATAAGGTAATAAGTTATATGTAAAATACTAAACGAATTTGATAATGCGATAATAAGTAAAGATATGAAAAAACTAATAAAAGTGTATATTTTAGAAAGAAGAAAACGAATGTTAGAAATATATAATTTGAAAGATGAGGTGTAATTAGAAATGAAACAAGATTCAGTATATTTAGTATGGAAAGATGTAAAAACAGGAAAAAAATATAAAGTTGCTATATTGTACAAAGAAAATAATACATTTTATTTTAAATACATTCTTGAAAATGTAAAAGAGGCAAAAAAAAGCGGATTTAAATTATTAGTCGCTTTTCCTCAAATTAATGCTTTGTATGATAATCCGCAATTATTTGCTATTTTTGCAGCAAGATTACCAGAGCAAACAAGACCGGAAATTAAAGATATTTTAGCTACTTATGGTATGGCGGAATATGATGAATTTGAATTGTTAAAAAGAAGTGGTGCGAAACTTCCTACTGATAATTATGAATTTGAAGAAATTAAAGCGGAAAAATAATTTAAAAGAATGCTAAATTTTAGTCTTGCATAAAATAAAAATATATGGTAAGATAAAGGAAAGTAACGAAGAAGGAGAAAATAAAAAATGGTAGAAACTTTAAAATTACAAGAAAAAAATAAAAAAATCAGAAAAATCGCTGAAACCCGCATGGCTGTATATATATATATATATATATATCGTATATTGTCATTTAGAAAATAAAAAAGAAAAATTAAGTAGTAATAAAAATAAAGGTAGAACTATGCCAAATAGAAAAATTGGTATAGGTCTATCTTTTTGTGTTTTTTGCGAAAAAAATTCGCATAAACATAAAAGGGCAGGGCCTTAAAAATATTTAAGAAATAAAAATACAGGTTTATAGGTAAAACCTAAAATAAAAACCTAAATATATAAATATAAGGAAGGTAAATAGAATGAAAGCAAAAGAGTTAATGATAGTATTAGGAATAATAATAGTGTTACTAATAGTAATAATAGTAGCAGTAAATGTAAACAAAGGAAATGAAGATGAGGGAACACCTCAAACACCAGCAGTAGGAGTAACAGAAGAAAATGAAGTAGAGGAATTTGTGGAAGTGCAAGAAGATGGAAGCAAAGTAAATACAAGCGAAGAATTAAAGAAAACAAAGACAATAGATGGATTAGAAATCAGTAATATAAGATTAGTAGAAAATAATAATGTATCACAAGTAGTAGCAGATGTAACAAACCCAACAAATGAAACATTAGGAGATTTTCCAGTAGAAATAATAGTAAAAGATAAAGATGGAAATGAAATAACAAGAATAGGTGGATATATAGATAGAGTAAATGCAGGAGAAACAGTACAATTAAATGCATCAGCAACATCAGATTTTGCAAATGCATATGATTTTGAGATAGTGAAGATGTAAAAAAACAAGATAAAAAATAAATAAAAATTTAAATTTAAAAGAAAGGAGTCCTAAAAAGCTATGAAGTATAAAAGGCAAAATAAAGGAATAACTCTAGTTGCATTAGTAATAACAGTAGTAGTAATGTTGATTCTAGCCGGAGTAGCAATAGCACAATTTACAGGTGGAGATGGAATATTTAGTAGAGTAACAGATGCAACAAGAGAATATAAGAA
>CALXUC010000017.1 GCA_944391575.1 uncultured Clostridia bacterium
TCTTTTCCTTTGTTTACATTTACTGCTACTATTATTACTATTAGTAACACTATTATTATTCCTAATACTATCATTAACTCTTTTGCTTTCATTCTATTTACCTTCCTTATATTTATATATTTAGGTTTTTATTTTAGGTTTTACCTATAAACCTGTATTTTTATTTCTTAAATATTTTTAAGGTTCCGCCCTATATTGTTCTAAGATTATATACATATTATTTCACTCCTTTTTTAATAATAAATGTTTTTATATTTATTATAATTTATATTAGTTTTTAAAAGAACAAGCTATTATGCGAGTTTATCGCATATCATGAGATATTATCTCTGTACGCCAATATTTTCAAGGTATTTCAGCTCTTAAATTTTTTATTATATATTTTATTTTTCCACTTTTTCTATTTTTTATTATATTTTTTCGCAAAAAGCACAAAAAGATAGACCTATACCAATTTTTCCATTTGGCATAGTTCTACCTTTATTTTTATTACTATTTAATTTTTCTTTTTTATTTTCTAAATGACAATATAGTGTGTGTGTGTGTGTGTGTGTACGGTCATGCGGGTTTCAGCGATTTTTGTTATTTTTTTTATTTTATTTTTTTCTTTTAATTTTATTGTTTCTACCATTTTTTTATTTTCTCCTTCTTCGTTATTTTCCTTTATCTTATCATAATTTCTTGTTTTGTGCAAGACTAAATTTTACCAAATTTTATTTTTACATTTTTTATTTTATAACAGCCTTTTTATTATTAAAAGCTATTCCATATTTTAATACAGTTGTTATTCCTCTTTCTTTCATACCTAAATAATATTCGTTTTTCTCTATTTGTTCTAAAGCTTTTTCTGCCATTTCTTCCATTTTTTCTTCTTCTTTTACTGTTTTAAATTCCATTATTACTCCTATAGTACCATCTTTCTTCTCTATTTTCATATCGTATCTTCCATAACCGCTTTCTCTATTTGATTCTACAATATAATTTTCTCCCATATCTACTAATAATCCTAATACAAATCCGTGATAGAAATTTTCTACATTTTCAAAATAGCTTATAGATTTTTTCATTAATTGGTTTAGTATTAATTCTACAAGTTCTTTGTCGTCTCTTAAAATGGCTCTTTGAAGATCTTCTATCTCTTTTCTTGCATTATTTTGCTCAAACCATCTATTTACTATTGTCTCAAACGCTATCTCTACTTCCATATTTGGTATTCTTAATTTTCCTATTATTCGTTTTCCTATTCGCTCTTGTTTTTCAACAGTTACATATCCGCACATTAGCATAAAGTTAAATATATTATCTCTACTTCCTGTTATATCACTATACACAATATTTTCATTTAAGTTTATTTCTATAGTTTTGCCTTGCATTAAATCTTCTAAATCTTTTTTTACATCGCCTTCTGCATTTTTTAGCATCACTTCTAATAATGCTGTTCCTCCTGTATTTACCCAATAAGTTTGGAGTTCTTTAGTGTCTAATACATTTAATATACTCCAAGGATTATATATTTCTGTTCCTGCAAAGTTATATCCGTCATACCATCTTTTTACTTCTTCTTTATTTTCTACCCCATATTCTTCTAAAAGTTTATCCACTTCTTCTGGTAAAAAACCAAAGTATTCACTATATGCTTTATTTAATATAGAATATATCTTAGGATTATTTAGTCCACTAAATATACTCTCTTTGGATACGCGTAATATTCCTGTCATACATGATAGTTTTAGATAATCATTAGTTTTTAATGCTTCTCCAAAAAAGTTACGCATAAAATTTATTACATCATCATAAAATCCATTTATAAATCCAGTCTCTATTGGCGCATCGTATTCATCTATTAAAATTACTACTGGTTGTTTATAGTATCTATATAAATATTCACTCAAATTTTTTAGTGATAATTGATAATCTTCTTCATTTGCATTCATTTCCATAATATTTTGAAAATATTTTTTCTCTATATTATTCAATTCTGATTGTACCTCTACATTTGATTGATATAATTTAGAAATAACACCTTTTAACTTATACAATTCTTTTTCCCATACTGTATCTTTTACACTTTTCAAATTTAAATTGATTACTGGATATTTTCCTTGTTGCTCTCTTATTTTTTCTGATGCTTCTTTAATTTTTAACCCATTAAATAAATTTATATTTTCTTCTTTTTTCTTTATGTTAAAATAATTCTCTAACATACTTATTGTTAGCGTTTTTCCAAATCTCCTTGGACGTGGGAATAAATTCACTAATGCACCTCTTGTTAAAACATCTTCTATTAAATCTGTTTTATCTACGTAACAATATCCACCTTCTATAACTTTTTTAAAGTTATCTATTCCTATTGGAACTGGTCTTTTATTTTTTTCCATTAGTTATAACCACCTTTCACTTTTTATATTGCAAGTATAATTTCCATTATATTTTACTATATAACACTGAAAATATCAAGTTTTATACCTGATTTTTCTTGCTATTCTTCCATTTTTTCTTATAAGATTTTTTATTATTAAATATTATATTTTAATTTATTTATTTATTTTTAAATAATTAAATAAAGAAAAAAAATATTATTTAAATAATATTTTTACAATTATTTACTTTTATTGTTTTTTTATTAATAAATAATTTACTTTAAATTATTTATTATTTTATTAATTTAATATTTTTATTTAATTATTATTTAGATTTTTATTTATTAAATTAAAATATATTTAAATTTAATATAATTTTTTATATATTTTTAATTTATTTTTGCTACTCATTTATTTTTTTTTAAATATTTTTTAATTTTTATTGTAATATAAATTTTTAATAGAAATCTTTATATATTTACATTTAAATTTAATTATACATTTCTATACTTTTTATTGTTTTTTATGTTTTACATTTTAATTATTTTTGTTAATAATAATTAATTTTTACTTATTTTTTATTTATATTTAAAAAATTATTTTATATAATTATTATTTAAATTTTTATTTATTAAATTATAATTTATTTTAATTTTAAATCAATTTATATATATTTTTTATTTATATTTCATTATTGTTTATTTTTATAAAAATATTTTTTTAATTTTTATAGTAATATAAATTTTAAATAAAAATCTTTATATATTTATTTAAAAATTTTACATTTATTTTAACTTATAAATTAATATAAAAATTTTATCTAATAATTTGTTTTTTAAACTAATTATGTAATTTATATTTTGAAAATTTTTCTTTGTTTTATATGTTCTAATATGTTATTTTTTCTTTGATAATTTTTTTCAAATTTAGCGCATTACTTTAAACGTAATTTATATCCTTTATTACATTATGTAATTATTCAATACATCTTTCTAAAATATGCTAAATTCTTTAATTCCTATAATAATTTGTTTGATGTATTAATAATAAATTTCTACATATATATCTAGTATTTTTGTTTTATGTAAAATATTTTATATTTATTTATTTCTTTAATTTTAACTCGTAAAAAACTAGAGAAAACATAGACAAAATTTTATATTTTATTTTGGTATTTTGTCTTTTTAGTATAAATAATTTTTCATTTTTTTCTATTGTTTAAGTTTTATAAATTTCAATACATTTTTGTAGATTTTTTTACTAATTTATCAAATTTATTGATGTTTTTTGTTATTTTGACTATTTTATGATAATTTTTAATATCATAATGTATCATTTTATAGTTTTAAATTTATATAATGCACATTAAGCATTACAAATATTAATAGGCGGATGTTTTGTTTTTCCATTTATTATAGATTTTTGTAGTGTGATTTCATAAGATTTGAAACGCTAAATTATGCAATATGTAAACTGGTTCAAAATTATGAGTTATTTCTCATTTTCCCTTTAATGCGATATAACTTTTTAAACAGTAATTCATCTTATCTTTCTTTGCTTATATCTATCTTTCCAAATTATGTAATCTAAATGTTTTTCAATAATAAGTGTGTTATTCTAAAACTAATAAAAGAACTTATTTGATTTAGTTTGTCTTTTTTCCAATTACGTTTTCTTTTTTTGTTATTGGCTTAATCTAATGTTACATTAAATTTTTTTGACACTTTTTTTAGTTTTACATTGAAATTTTAATTATACATTTCTATACTTTTTTTGTTTTTTATATTTCACTTTTTGATTATTTTTGTTAATAATTATTATTTTTTTCTTATTTTTTATTAATTTTATTTATATTTTAAAAATTATTTTATATAATTATTAATTATTTTTTATATTTATTTTTTAATTGTTTTATTTTATATATTTTTTAATATATATTTTTATTTAATAATATATTAAAATTATTTTTATAAATTTAATTAATTATTATTTATTATTTATTTATTTTATTATTATAATAAATATTAAATAATTTATTTTATTTTTTAATAATTAAATTATTTTTTAAATAATTAATTTAAAAAATAAAAATAATACAAAGTAATTAAATACTCTGTATTATTTTATTTATTTTAACTATTTTTTATTAATTCTAATAATCTTTCTAATTCTCCACTTGTTTTATATTCTATAACAATTTTACCTTGACTTTCATTTTTAGGATTTAATCTTACTTTTGTTCCAAAAAATCCTCTAAATGAATCTTCTACATCTTTATATATTGCTTCATATTTTGCTCCTTTTAAAGGTTTTTTAGATAATCTCTTTTTAACCTTCATTCTTCTTTCTGCTTCACGTACACTTCCACCTGTTTCTATAAAAAACATTGCCATTTCATATTGCTTTTCTGGATCTTTTACTGCTAATAGAGCTTTACAATGTCCCTCTGTTAATTTATTATCTTCTGCTAATTTTATTATTCTTTCATCAAGATTTAATATTCTTAATGAATTTGCTACTGCACTTCTACTTTTACCTAATGCTGCTGCCAATTCTTCTTGTGTTAGGTTATAATCTTCCATTAATACTTTTAGTCCTCTTGCTTTTTCTATTGCGTTTAAATCTTCTCTTTGTACATTTTCTATTAACGCTATTTCTTTACTTTTTCTTTCGTCTATATTTTTTATAACTGCTGGTATTTCTTTTAGTCCAGCCATTTTAGCTGCTCTCCATCTTCTTTCACCAGCTACTATTTCGTAATAATTTTCTTTATAATTTACTACTATTGGTTGTATTACTCCATATAATTTAATAGAATCTGCTAACTCTTGCATACTTTCTTCATCAAAATTTCTTCTAGGTTGACTACGGTTAGGTTCTACATCTATTAGTTTTAAATATCTTACTTTATCTCTATCATCGTTTTCTTCGTTTGTTGTTAAATCTATATTATTTGCAGGTTCTGCAGATACCTTTTGTATTTCTTCTATTGCACTTCCTCCAAATAATGCTTCTAAACCTTTTCCTAAACCGCCTTGTTTTTTAACAGCCATATAACACTCCTCCTTATTCTTTCATTCTTTTTGCTGCTTGTTTTGGTTCATTTATTTTTAAAAATTCTTTTACGAATTTATCATATGCTTTTGCTCCTTTAGAGCGCCCATCGTATTCAGTTATAGGTATACCATAACTTGGTGCTTCACTTAATCTTATATTTCTAGGTATTACTGTTGTATATACTTTATCATGAAAAAAGTTTTTAACTTCATTTACTACTTGATTTGATAATTTAGTTCTAATATCGTACATTGTAAGTAATGCACCTTCTATTGTTAATTCTTTATTTAAGTGTTTTTTAACAAGATTTATAGTGTTTATAAGTTGTCCTAATCCTTCTAATGCATAATATTCACATTGTATTGGTACTAAAATTGAATCTGATGCTGTAAATGCATTTAATGTAATTAAACCTAAAGATGGTGGACAATCTATAATTATGTAATTATATGAATCTTTTACTTCTTCTATCTTTTCTCTCAGCCTATGCTCTCTAGACATCATTGATACTAATTCTACTTCTGCTCCTGCTAAATTTATATTAGAAGGACATATACTTAAATTTTTGTAATTAGTATCTTTTATAACTTCTGTCATTTTGACATCACCAGTCAACACATCATATACTGATAATTCTGGGCTTTTTTCTATTCCCAAACCACTTGATGCATTGCCTTGCGGGTCTGCATCTATTAATAATACTTTTTTACCTTTTTTTGCTAGCATAGCGCTTAATGTTACTGAAGTAGTTGTTTTTCCTACTCCTCCTTTTTGATTTGCTACTGAAATTACTTTTCCCAAAATATTCCCTCCTATTTTGTTTTAATTCTTTCCCAAAGATTATATCACAATATTTAAAAAAAATCTATATTTTTCCAACAATATTCAAAAATATTTTTACTAATAAATTAATGAGCTAAACCCCTTGGTACAAGCGGGTTTTAGCCAATATTACACTCCCAGTGTAAAAGTTTTTCACGAAAGCCCTTGACAAATAAAGATTTCTGTGCTTATGTTTTTTAAGATTTGGCGTGGAACATTTTTAAGAGAGTGCTTTTTTATTGATTTTATTAGGGTTACGAGGGTATACCCCGGGTGTGGAACATTTTTTTCTTATGATTATTATATCCCTTTCTAATATATTTTCTTCTTTTTCTTTTAAATAAAGTGTTTCTATTTTTTCTAATTCTCCGCCTAACAAAGTTATAACATTTTTAGAGCTTTCTATTTCTTCTTTTGCATTTTTTGATTTCATACATATACATATTCCTCCTACTTTTACTAAAGGCAACATATATTCGAGAAGAACGTTCATATTTGCCACAGCTCTTGAAGTTACAACATCATACTGTTCTCTATATTTTTCATTTTTTCCAAGTTCTTCTGCTCGTCCATGTATAGCTTCTATATTTTTTAAGTTTAGTTTTTCTATAACTTTGCTTAAAAAATTAATCCTTTTATTTAGTGCATCTAATAAAACAACATCTAAATCTTTATTTATAATTTTTAAAACCATACCCGGAAAACCGGCGCCAGTTCCTACATCTATTAGATTTTTCATATTATCTGTATATTTATTAATGATAGCACTATCTATAAAATGTTTTAAAATAATTTCATCTTCATTAGTAATAGCTGTTAAATTCATTTTTTCATTCCACTCTAGTAATAATTCCATATATTTATACAATTTTTCTTGTTCTTCTTCCGAAAATTTAATATTATTTATATCTGATAAAATATCAACTCTTTCTTTAAATTCTTCTAAACCCATAAAAACCTCCTAATTATTTATATATATTATACAATAAGAGTGAACTTTAAGTCCACTCTTTTATTAAATATTTTACTTATTTTTCCTATTAAATTGTTCCATATATATTAATAAAACTGAAATATCAGCAGGTGAAACGCCTGATATTCTTGAAGCTTGGCCAACTGATGTAGGTCTTATTCTATTTAATTTTTGTCTTGCTTCTATTCTTAATCCTTTTATTTCTTCATAATTAATATTTTCTGGTAACAATTTTTTCTCTAATTTTTTAAAGTTTTCTACTTGTTGTAATTGTAATTTTATATATCCTTCGTATTTTATTTCTATTTCTACTTGCTCACGCTCTGCTCTGTTTAATTCAGGTCTTTCTGGATCAAATTGTTTAAAATCCTCATAAGATAATTCTGTTCTTTTTATTAAATCTGCTAATTTTACGCCTGTTGTTATCCTTGTTGTTCCTTTTTCTTCTAACATTTTATTTACTTCTTCTATAGGTTTTATTGTAATTCCTTTTACTCTTTCTATTTCTTTTTCTATATTTTTCTTTTTCTTTAAAAATTTCTCATACCTTTCGTCTGAAATAAGGCCTATTTCATGTCCTTTTTCTGTTAATCTTAAATCTGCATTGTCTTGCCTTAAAAGTAGCCTGTATTCAGCTCTAGAAGTCATCATTCTATATGGCTCGTTAGTTCCTTTTGTTACTATATCATCTATTAAAACTCCTATATATGCTTCTGAACGGTCTAATATTAAAGGTTCTTTTCCATCTATTTTTCTTGCACTATTTATACCTGCTATAATGCCTTGTGCTGCTGCTTCTTCATATCCTGAAGTACCATTTATTTGGCCTGCAAAAAACATTCCCTCTATATTTTTTAATTCTAAAGATAATTTTAATTGTGAAGGCTCTATACAGTCGTATTCTATTGCATATGCAGGCCTTGTAAATTCTACGTTTTCAAGCCCTGGTAATGTCCTATACATAGCTATTTGAACGTCTTCTGGTAATGATGAACTCATTCCTTGTACATACATTTCTTCTGTATCTAATCCCATTGGCTCTATAAATATTTGATGTCTTTCTTTATCTGCAAATCTTACTACTTTATCTTCTATAGATGGACAGTATCTAGGTCCCGTTCCTTCTATATCTCCTGCATATAGCGGAGAACGATGTAAGTTATTTCTTATTATTTCATGTGTTTTTTCGTTTGTATACGTTAAATAACAAGGCTCTTGTTTTCTTTTTTCTAAAGTATTCTCAAATGAAAATGGAACTATGTCTTCGTCTCCTTCTTGTATTTCCATTTTTGAAAAATCAATACTTCTCTTATTTACTCTAGCTGGTGTTCCAGTTTTAAATCTTACTATATTTATTCCTAAATTTTTTAAACATTCTGATAATTTATTAGCTGGAAAGACGCCATCTGGGCCGCTTTCATAATTTACTTCACCTATAAATATTTTTCCTTTTAAATATGTACCTGTTGCTAAAACTATAGATTTTACATTATATATTGCATGTATATTAGTTTCTATAGATTTTACTTTTCCATTTTCTACATTTATATTTATAATTTCTGCTTGCTTTAAATATAAATTTTCTGTTTTTTCTAATGTATGTTTCATTTCTTGTTGATATTTTTTTCTATCTGCTTGTGCTCTTAAAGAGTGTACAGCTGGACCTTTTGAGGTGTTTAACATTCTAGATTGTATAAATGTTTTATCTATATTCTTCCCCATTTCTCCACCTAAAGCATCTATTTCTCTTACTAAATGACCCTTTGATGTTCCGCCTATATTAGGATTACATGGCATATTTGCAACTGCTTCTAAACTTATTGAAAATAGTAATGTTTTTTTGCCTAATCTAGCTGCTGCTAAAGCTGCTTCGCATCCTGCATGCCCTGCTCCAATTACTGCTACATCGTAATCACCTGCATTATAACTCATAATTTATTTCATTTCCTTTCCTAAAATAATTATACTATCAAAAATAATGATATATAGCTATTTTTAATCAAAACATAGCTATAGCAACACAATCCGGGTCTTGATTTGCAAATAGCTATATATCATTATTTTTTATATCATTTATTTTCCTAAACAAAATTTAGAAAAAATTTCGTTTATAACATCTTCTGATACATTTTTACCTGTTATTTTTCCTAAATTTTCCAATATATCTTTTACATCTATTGCTATTATATCTAGTGGCATTCCTTCATTTATCGTATTTATGGCCTTTTCTAAAGATATTAATGATTGATTTATTAAATATTGATGTCTTGAGTTTGTTACTATATTTTCTCCTTCTACATTTATTTTGTTTAAATCATATAATTTTACAATTTTATCATAAATCTCATCAATTCCTTTTCTTTCTAAAGCTGAAATCTTTACTATATCTTTATTTAAGCTTTTTATTCTCTCTTCTGTTGTCTTATTGACAGATAAATCTATTTTATTTAATACTATTATAGCGTTTTTATCTTTTATAATATCTAAAATTTTATTATCTTCATCTTTTAAATCTTGTGATATATCAAATATTGCAATTATTAAATCTGCATTTTTAGCTATTTCTATAGATTTTTCTATTCCTATTTTTTCTACTGCATTTTCTGTTTCCCTTATTCCTGCAGTATCTATTATTTTTAGTGGAATTCCTTTTATATTTATAAATTCCTCTATAGTATCCCTTGTAGTGCCTTCATATTCTGTAACTATAGCTCTTTCTTCTTTTAACAAAACATTTAAAAGAGATGATTTTCCTACATTAGGTCTTCCTATTATTGCAGTGTTAATTCCTTCTTTTAAAATTTTTCCATTATTAAAACTCTCTTTTAATTTTAATAATTTATTTTTTACATTTTTTAAAACTTCTAAACTCTTCTTTGTACTTACTTCTTCTATGTCATATTCAGGATAATCTATATTTGCTTCAATATCCGCTGTAAACGATAAAAGCTCTTTTTCGATATCTTGTATGTCTTTTGATAGAAAACCGTTTAGCTGGCAAACTGACGCGTCTTTTTCCTTTTCTGTTTTAGCATTTATAATATCTATAACTGCTTCTGCTTTTACTAAATCTATTCTCCCATTTAAAAATGCTCTTTTTGTAAATTCACCTGGTTCTGCTAATATTGCACCATTTTTTAAACATAAATCTAGTATTTGCTTCATTACAATTTGTCCGCCATGTGAATTAATCTCACACATATTTTCTGTTGTGTAACTTTTTGGGGCTATAAAGTATGAAACTAATACTTCATCTATTATTTTATTGCTTTCAGGATCGAATATATTTCCATACTTTATTGTATATCCCTTTATTTCTGAATTATTTTTAGGTTTAAAAATCTTATTTAATATGTTAAAAGCTTCTTTTCCACTCATTCTTATTATACCTATTCCACCTATTCCTGGTGATGTTGATATTGCCACTATTGTAGACATAATATTCCCTCCAATTTTTAAAATAACCCAAAAGATATACTTTTGGGTCTTGTTTTTATTTTAATGCGATTACTAATCTTCTATGAACTCCTTCGCCTATACTATAAGTTGTTACAGTATCATGATTTTGTAATCTTGTATGAATTATCTTTCTTTCATATGCTGACATCGGCTCTAAAGTTACTTTCTTACCTGTTCTTGTTACTGTTTTAGATACTTTATCTGCTAATTCATTTAATGCATTTACGCGATTTTCTCTAAAATTATTTATATTACAAAAAACTCTTACATTTAGATGATTACTTTTTAGTATTGCATTTAATATATTTTCAAATGCATTTAATGTTTCGCCTCTATATCCAATTAAAACTTTTAATTTATCTCCTGCAAAATTAACTTTTAAAAGAGGTGCTTCATATTTTATAGTATATTCTAAATCTTTTATATTCATCTTTTCTAAAAATTCATTTATAAATTTTTCTATAATTATTTTAGATTTTTCAACCTCTTCTTTACTTACTACTATTTCTTTTTTTACAGGTTTTTTATGAATTTCTTTTAATGTCATTTCTACTTTTACTATTCTTGGTGCTAATATGCTAAAAAAACTTCTTTTATTTTCTTCTAATACTTTTATTTCTACTTGATTTTTAGAAACATTTAATTCCTTTAATCCTTTTTCTATTGCTTCATTAGTAGTATTTCCTTCGAAAATATATGTTTTATGCATTTTCTTTAGCCTCCTCTTTTTTATCTAAAATTTTAGTAATTGCAACTCTTTCTATTATCATTAAAACATTATTTACTAACCAATATAAGGCCAAACCTAAAGGTGCTATAAATGATATTATAACTGACATTATAGGCATCATTATCATCATATTTTTATTCATACTTTCCATAGCGTCTAATTCAGTATTTTCCTTATTTTCATTATTCTCATTATTGTCAGCTTTTTCTAAAGCCTTTTCATTTTTATTTTTCTTAGTCATATTCATTGACAATTTTATTGAAAATACTGAAGATATTACATATAGCAATGGAATTACATATACTGTTGGGTCTGTTAAGTTTTGTGATGGAACATTACTTAAATCTAAACCTAAGAAGTTCATATTTAAATTAACAGTTTCATCTGTACTTCCCTTTTCTTTAATTATATTTATTTCTGGATATGCTGTAGCTACTGCTTTTTCTTCTAGTTGTAGTTCTTCTTTATATCCGTTTATAATATCTGTATCCACTTTTTTCATATATGTTAAAGGACTACTTACTAAGTAGAACATTGCTAATAATAACAATATTTGTACTATTGCACTTAAACAACCACTAAAAGGGCTCATATTTTCCCTTTTATATAATGCCATTGTTTCTTGATTTAACATTTGTGGGTCATTTTTATATTTAAATTGAATTATTTTTAATTTTTCTTGTATTTTAGTCGTTTTACGCATTGTTTTTTGTTGTTTTATTGTTAATGGCAATAAAACAATTTTTAATAATATTGTAAATAATATTATTGCTATACCATAATTTTGGAATATATCATATATAAAGTTTAATATATATCCAAATAAGTTTGCAAAAAAAGCTATCATATAACCTCCTATGTATTTATTCTAAATTAAAGGATCGTATCCTCCTTTTGAGAAAGGATTACATCTTAATAATCTTTTTATTCCTAAAAATACTCCTTTAATTACACCATACTTCTCTATTGCTTGTTTCATATATTGTGAACAAGTTGGATAATATTTACAATGTACTCCCCAATATTCGAATATCGGAGATATTATTTTTTTATATAAATCTATTAAAAAAATTAATATTTTCTTCATATCTTTCCTTCTTCTAACAATATATTCGCTTTTTTAAATATATTTTTCATATCTTTTTCTATATTCTTAAAAGTTGCATTTTCTATGGTAATATTTTTTTTCCATAAAATTATTATGCTATACCCTACTTCTAAATTATTTTCTAGCAATCTATAATTTTCTCTTATTAACCTTTTTATTCTATTCCTTTTAACGCTTTTTGCAATCTTTTTACTTACTGCAATTCCTAATAAATTTTTGGAATATTTATTTTTTTTTATGTATATTTCTATATATTTGCCTGAAATATATTTGCCTTTTAAAAAAATATATTTAAATTCATAATTTTTTTTTAACATTTCTGTATTTTTCATACACTACCACTTCATATTAAAGTTTTCCACATTTTATTAATAAAATGTGGATATCTAAAAAATGCGGAACCCTAAAGTTCCGCAAATATTTAAGAACTTGTTTTTTAAGCACATAATTTTTTTCTTTTTTTAGCACGTCTCGCTTTTAAAACTGCTTGACCAGCTCTAGTTTTCATTCTTTTTAAAAATCCATGTTCTTTTTTATTTTGTCTTTTTTTAGGTTGATATGTTCTCTTCATTTTGCACCTCCTAAATATATTAACTCTAAAATTATTTTACATAACAATCATTTAAGATTATATAATAAATTACTAGATTTTGTCAAGTACTTTTGGGATTTTAATGAATTTATTTTTTATTTTTTAAAAAATTATTGACTTGTCTTAAAGAAATTGATATAGTATATACGTAAAATAATGGATTATCATATATGAAGGGGATGGGAATATGACGCAGAGTAATATTGATTTGATGAATAAAGCAAAAGAGCACTTTAAAGAAGAAGTAACATCAATTACTTATGATACCTGGTTTAAGCCATTAGAATTAGTAGAGATAAATAATGAACAAATTACAATTAGCACAACTGATTCATTTACACAAGATTTTTTAAATAGTAGATATAAAAATTTAATTTATAATACTTTTAAATTTTTAACGAACATTGACAGAGAAATAAATATTATACCTTTAGATGAATTAAATAAACAGAAAGAAAATGATAATTCAGATAATTCTGTCGAATTACCTATGGAAAATACATATTCCTATAGAAGCACTAATTTAAACCCGATTTATACTTTCGATACTTTTATTGTTGGTGATAATAATAGTTTTGCAAGTGCTGCTGCCCAAGGTGTAGTTGATGCTCCTGGGAAGGCATATAATCCACTATTTATTTACGGAGGCGTGGGTTTGCGGAAAAACTCACTTAATGCATGCAATAGGAAATCAAATTTTTAAAAATGATAAGACTAAAAAAGTTCTTTATGTTACATCTGAAAAATTCACTAATGAATTTATAAATACTATTAAAGATAAAACTAATGAACAATTTAGAGCTAAATATAGAAATATAGATGTACTTATGATAGACGATATTCAATTTATAGCTAAAAAGGAGAGAGTACAAGAGGAATTTTTCCACACATTTAATACTCTACATGAAAACGGTTCACAAATAATATTATCTAGTGATAAAGCACCTAAGGACATGCCTTATTTAGAATCACGTTTAAAGACACGTTTTGAATGGGGATTAATTGTGGATATCTCTGTTCCAGATTTTGAAACTAGAGTTGCTATTTTAAGAAAGAAAGCTGAAACTAAAAATATATTAATTGATAATGAAATTTTATATAATATAGCAACAAAAATTGATACTAATATTAGAGAGTTAGAAGGCGCTTTTAATAAAGTAGTAGCACATGCATCTTTAACAACTGGACCAATTACAATGGAAATGGCAGAAAGAGCTATAAATGATATAATATCTCAAAAAGAAAAAGTAGTATCTATTGATTATATACAAGAAGTTGTGGCTAATTATTATAGTTTAGATAAGAGAGATTTATTAAGCTCAAAAAGATCTAATGATATTACTTATCCTAGACAAATAGCAATGTATTTATGTAGAAAGCTTGCAAATGCTTCTTTTAAACAAATAGGGGAGGATTTTGGCAAGAGAGATCATACTACAGCAATGCATGCTTATAAAAAAATAGAAGAAGATATTAGAAAAGATCATCAGACAAAGTTAATTGTGGATAGTGTGGAAAAGATAATTTTGAATAAAGAATAGTTGATATATCAATGAAAAAGAGCAGTTTTATAGAACAGTTTTTTGTAGAACAAGCTTTCATTTTGTGACTGAAAACTATTGGTAGCGTAGGAGTGTAGGAGTTATCCACAAGGGTATGTGGATAACGTGTGGATAACTTGTGGATAACTCGACTTATCCACAACGGACAAATTTTCTGTGGATAACTTTTTTAATTTTCCACCACTTTATCCACATCGAAAATGCTAGGGAATAAAGTTATCCACCTAGTTATCCACATTATCCACATGCCCTACTACTACTACTACTATATATTATTTATTTATATATTATAATAAAGGAGATTAAAAAATGAAAATTGTATGTGAAAAAGATAAATTAATAAAAGGATTAAATTCTGTTGTAAAAAGCGTACCTAATAAAACAACTATGCCTATATTAGAAGGAATTTTAATACAAACTAATAATAATGAATTAAAATTAACATCTTATGATTTAGAAATTGGGATAGAGTGTATAATAGAAGCAGAAATTAAAGAAGAAGGTGCAACAGTTGTTAATGCTATAATGTTTAGTGAAATTATAAGAAAATTACCTAGTACAGATATAACAATAACTGTTAATGAAAATAATTTACTTGTTATAGAATGTGAAGGTTCTTTATATAAATTAACAACAATGAATCCAAATGAATTTCCAGAATTACCACAAATAAATGTGGATAACTCTATTGAAATTGAACAAAATACATTAAAAAATATGATTAGAAAAACAATATTTGCAGTTAGTTCTGAAGAAAATAAACCTATCTTTACAGGATGTTTATTTGAAATAAAAGATAATAAATTAAATGTAGTTGCTGTGGATGGTTTTAGGTTAGCTTGGAAAAATATTTATTTAAATAATCATGTTAATGATTTTTCTGTAGTTATACCTGGAAAAACTTTAAATGAAATTAATAAGATAACATCAGATTCCTTTGAACCTATTAAAATAGGAATTTCTAAAAATCAAGCATTATTCGAAATGGATAATTGTAAAGTTGTAACTAGATTATTAGATGGTGAATTTTTAAATTATTCAAGTGTTGTTCCAAGTAATTGGGATACAAGAATTAGAGTAAATAAAAGCGCATTGCAAAGTTGTTTTGAAAGAATTAGTTTAATTTCATCATCTTCTATAGAAAAAGAGAAGAAATATCCAGTTAAAGTTACAGTAGATATTGGAAAATTAATAATTTCTTGTACTAATCAAACTGGTGATGCTAAAGAAGAAATGTATTTAACTACAGAAGGTAAAAATATAGAAATTGGATTTAATCCTAAATATTTTTTAGATGCTTTGAAAGTAATAGATGATGAAGAAATTTTTGTAGAATTTGGAACAAATATTTCACCTTGTATTATTAGACCTGTTGAAAATGAAGATTATGTTTATATGATTTTACCAATTAGATTAAGAGAAGAATAAAAAGGATTAAAAATGTATATAAAAAAAATTAAATTAAAAAATTTCAGAAATTATGAAAATTTAGAAATTAATTTAGAAAATAAAATTAATATTTTTTATGGAGATAATGCACAAGGAAAAACAAATATTTTAGAAGCGATTTATTTATGTGCATTAGGAAAATCTTTTAGAACTAAAAAAGAAAAAGAATTAATTTTATTTTCTAAAGAAAATTCTTTTATAGAAATAATTTATCAAAAAAAAGATAGAGAAGGAAAAATTAATTTAGAAATAAATAATAAAAAATATTTTTATTTAAATAATATTAAATTAAAAAAATTAAGTGAAATATTAGGAAATATAAATATTGTTTTATTTTCACCAGATGATATTAATATAATAAAAGGTGTTCCAGAAAATAGAAGAAAATTTTTAAATATTATGATAAGTCAATTAAGACCTAATTATGTGTATAATTACAATTTATATTTAAAAATTTTAGAACAAAGAAATAATTATTTAAGACAAATTAAATTTGAAAATAAAAATAAAGAATTATTAGAAATTTGGAATCAACAATTAACAATTTGTGCAGAAAATGTGTATAACTATAGGAAAGAATTTATAGAAAAAATATTAAATAAAATAAATAATATTCATTCTAAAATTACAGAAGAAAAAGAAAAAATAAATATAAAATATATTTCTAATTTTAAAAGTAAAGAAGAATTTTTAAAAGAATTAAAAGAAAGTGAAGATATAGATATTCAAAAAGGATATACTACTAAAGGAATACATAGAGACGATTTTGAAATTTATATTAATAATAATAAATTAAATATTTATGGTTCGCAAGGACAAATTAGGAGTTTTATATTATCTTTAAAATTATCTGAATTAGAAATTATTTATGATGAAATAGGTGAGTATCCTATTTTATTATTAGATGATTTTATGTCTGAGTTAGATGAGAAAAGAAGAATAGGATTTATGAATAGTGTTAAAGATGCACAAGTGTTAATAACTTGTACAGATAAGTTAGTGGATAATATGTGGATAACTTTTAATGTGAAGAATGGGCATGTGGATAAATTAATAAAAAATTTCTCTAATTAATATTTGACTTATTTTTTATTTTAATATATAATTTAAAAAATACAAAAAGGGAAGGACGTAATAAATAATGGAAACAGAAAAATTTGAACATGAATATAATGCAGATCAAATACAAGTTTTAGAAGGATTAGAAGCTGTTAGAAAAAGACCAGGAATGTATATAGGAAGTGTATCTATTAGAGGATTACATCATTTGGTGTATGAAATTGTGGATAATAGTGTTGATGAAGCTTTAGCTGGATATTGTAAAAATATAGAGGTAACTATAGAGCCAGGTAATATTATATGCGTAGAAGATGATGGCAGGGGAATTCCTGTTGACAAACATAAAAAAACAGGTTTATCTGCTGCAGAAACTGTATATACAATTTTACATGCAGGTGGAAAATTTGGTGGTGATAGTGGTTATAAAGTTTCTGGTGGATTACATGGAGTTGGTGCTTCTGTTGTAAATGCTTTGTCTACATGGACTGAAGTTACTATAGAAAGAGATGGTAAAGTATACCAAATGTCTTTTGAAAGAGGTAAAACTGTAAAAAGTTTAACTGAAATTGGAACTACTGATAAAACAGGTACTAAAGTTAGATTTTTAGCAGATGATACTATTTTTGAAACATTAGAATATGATTATGATACTTTAGAAGATAGACTTAGGGAAATGGCGTTTTTAACAAAAGGTTTAAAAATATCTATAAGGGATAAAAGAGTAGAGCCTGAAAAATTCGGAGAATTTCATTATGAAGGTGGCTTAAAGTCATTTGTTGAATTTTTAAATAAGAATAAAGAAAAAATAAATGATAAACCTATTTATATTGAAAAGAATGGAGAAATACCTGTTGAAATTGCTATACAATATACAACAGCATATTCAGAAAATATTTATTCTTTTGTTAATAATATAAATACAATAGAAGGTGGAACTCATCTAGAAGGCTTTAAGCGTTCTCTTACAAAGGTTTTTAACGATTATGCTAAATCACATAAAATTTTAAAAGAAAATGAAGGTAATTTACAAGGCGAGGATATAAGAGAAGGAATTACAGCTGTTATATCTGTAAAAGTTAAAGAACCTCAATTTGAAGGACAAACTAAAACAAAATTAGGAAATAGTGAAGTTACTGGTTTAGTAATGTCTGCTATGAATGATATTTTAGCAGCATATTTAGAAGAAAATCCTAATATAGCAAAAGCTATTTTAGAAAAATGTATAAGCGCTTCTAGGGCTAGAGAAGCAGCAAGAAAAGCTAGAGAGTTAGTTAGAAGAAAATCAGCATTAGAATCTACAACTTTACCTGGAAAATTAGCAGATTGTAGTAGTAAAATTCCAGAAGAATGTGAAGTTTATATAGTAGAGGGAGATTCAGCAGGCGGAAGTGCAAAACAAGGTAGAGACAGAAAATTCCAAGCTATCTTACCTTTGTGGGGAAAGATGTTAAATGTTGAAAAGGCACGTGCAGATAAAATATATGGTAATGATAAATTAAATCCAGTTATTGTTGCAGTAGGTGCAGGAATTGGAAATGATTTTGATATAACAAAAATTCGTTATGGTAAAGTAATAATAATGGCAGATGCAGATGTTGATGGTGCACATATACGTACTTTATTATTAACATTTTTCTTTAGATATATGAGACCTTTAATAGAAAATGGAAATGTATATTTAGCACAACCACCACTATATAAAATAACTAAAAAAGGTTTTCCAGAAAAATATTGTTATACAGACGAAGAAATGGAAAATTATTTAGCAGAAATAGGTAGAGAAAATACAAATATACAAAGATATAAAGGTCTAGGAGAAATGAACCCAGAACAATTATGGGAAACAACAATGAATCCAGAAACTAGAATTTTAATTAAAGTAACTTTAGATGACGCTATAAAAGCTGATGAAATATTTACTATTTTAATGGGGGATGAAATTGGTCCTAGAAGAGATTTTATACAAGCTAATGCAAAATATGTTAAAAATTTAGATATTTAAAAATAAAAAAATCTTGTAATTTATTAATTACAAGATTTTTTTTATTTAATGTCATAAAAAAAAATTAAAATAATAAATTTATATAGGTGATATAATGAAAAATATTATTAAAAATAATTTACCATATAATTATGAAATATTAAAAAATAATTTAGAGGATTTAAAAAATAAATATAATTTTTTTGATATAGGAATTATAGGTGAAAGTGTTTTAAATGAAGAAATAAAATATCTAAAATTAGGAAAAGGAGAAAATAAAATTTTAATAAATGCATCTCATCATGCAAATGAGTGGATAAGTAGTTTAGTGATAATGTTATTTGTAGAAAAATATTTAGATTTAAAAAATAAAAATGTGGATAATTATAAAACGTATAATATTAATAATTTATGGAATAATTCTACTTTATACGTAGTTCCTATGGTTAATCCAGATGGAGTTAATTTAGTTTTAGGTGTGGATAAGTTAAGAAAAAGTGAATTATATAAAAATATATGGGGAGAGTATGTGGATAACTTAGAATATTGGAAAGCAAATATAAGAGGTGTGGATTTAAATTTAAATTATCCATTTGGTTTTGAACAAGCAAGGATAAATAAAGCTAAAAAAGGTATTATAAGTCCCGGACCTAGAGATTATGTAGGACCTAATTATTTATCAGAACCTGAAAGTATTGCATTGTATAATTTTACGAAATTAAAAAAATTCGATATTACTATTTCTTTACATTCTCAAGGTAAAGAAATTTATTGGGATGCAGGAAAAGAAAAGTTATCCACCGCATATAATTTAGGAAAATATTTTGAAAAAGTAAGTGGATATTTATTAACAAAACCAGATTATAATTCTTCTTTTGCAGGTTATAAAGATTGGAGCGTACATGAATTGCAAAATATAGGGTATACGATAGAACTAGGAAAGGGAGAGGAAGGGAAAAGTTTAAGCTTAAATAATGTGCAAAATATTTATGATGAAGTTGAAGAAATATTTTTAAAAGTACTGGAAGTTAAAATATAGTTAGTAAAAATTTTGACTAATTGAAAAATAAAAATTCAGTATTTTCAACGCTTTTGAAGAAAAAAAGAAATATTTTGTCGAATTTTGACATACGATTTTTCTTGACTTGTAGACATAATTGGTGTAAAATAAAAAATAACAGAAAGATAGGAGGCAGTATGGAAATAAAAAAGCTAGCAACATTTCAAAAATGGTTACCATTTAAAGAAATATTATCCGACGGGATAATACAATTAAAGGATAATACATATGTAAAATTAATTAAAGTCTTTCCAATTAATTATAATTTAAAATCAGATTTGGAAAAAAAGGCTATTTTAAATTCTTTTAAGTTATTTTTTAAAACGTGTGACTTTGATATTCAGATTTTAGTTCAAAGTACGAAAGAGGATTTATCTAAATACGTTTTAATTCTAAAAGAAGAAGAAAAAAAAGAAGAAAATAAAAAAATACAAAAAATATATAAAGAATATATTAATTTTATATGTGATAAAAATTCAAAAAAAGATTATTCAAGTAAAAATTTCATAATTGTAATAAAAAATCCAGTAAAAAATGTAGAAGAAAATACTAATATTGAAATTATAGACTTGAACGATAAATATTATAAAATAAAAGAATATTTATCAAGATGTGGAAATTTAGTTACAGAATTTTCTAGAGATGAAGTAATTGAATTATTACATAATTGTTTTAATTATAATGGAGCAAATTAAGTAGTAAGGGAGGAGGTGAAAAATATAAAAATAAATTCTAATAATATAAAATTAGGTAGTTTTTCATATAAAGATTATATTTCAGGTTCATATATTAATAATAAAAATCCAAGATATTTAGAAATAAATAATACGTATTATTCAAGTTTAATTATAGTAAATTATTATAGAGAATATAATGATTTAATTTTAAAAAATTTATTAGAATTAAATATAAATATGAATATTTCTATTTTTTATGAAAAACAAGATACATATAAAGCAATAAAAGAATTAACTTATCATATAGGAAATGTAGGAGTAGATTTAAAAGAAAAAAATAATAATAGAGAAGATATTGAAATAGCTGCTTTTACATATAATGACGCAAAATATATAAGAAAAGAAATTCAATTAAATAACGAAGAATTATATTATATATATATTTATATTACAGTTTTTTCAGATAATATAAAAGAATTAGAATATTTTTTGAACAAAGTAAGTGGGATAACAAGTGCGTTAGGATTGCAAACTAGAAGGGCAAACTTTAGGCAAGAACAAACATATTTATCCACATTACCATTATATATAAATAAAAATGAAATTAAAAATGCTGCTAAAAGAAATGTTTTAACAAGTGGAATAATATCAACATATCCATTTATTTCATCAACTATTTGTGATGAAAATGGAATATATGTTGGAAAAAATATTTATAATAATTCAAAAATATTTATTAATAGATATAATACAGAAAAATATAAAAATGCTAATATGTGTATTTTTGGAACTAGTGGTGCAGGTAAATCTTTTTATACTAAATTATTAATAATGAGGTGCAGATTATATGGAATAGAGCAGTATATAATAGATCCAGAGCGCGAGTATTTAAATATTGCAAAAGCATTAGATGGAGTAGTTATAAAATTAGGTCCATCATCTGATACATATGTTAATATTTTTGATATAAGAGAAAATAGCGTAGAAGAAAATAAAGGATATTTATCTAGTAAACTTTCCAAATTAATTGGATTTTTTAATTTAGTATTTGGTGAAATGAATGAAGAAGAAAAATCGATAATAGAAGAAAAATTAATTGAATTATATAAATTAAAAAATATTACATTTGATGATAATACTTTATATAAAATAGATAAAGAAAAAATAAATATAAAACCTGTTTTTAAAGATTCAAAAGATATGCCAATTTTAGAAGATTTTTATAATTTATTAAGTAAAGATGAAAAATTAAAAAAATTTAAAATTAAATTATTACCATTTGTAAAAGGCTCTTTAAATTTTTTTAATAATTATACAAATATAAAAACAAAAAATAAATTAATAATTGCAGATGTTTATGAATTAGGTGAAGAAAATTTTAAATATGCTATGTTTTTATTCACAGAATTATTTTGGGATAATATTAAAGAAAATAGAAGCGAAAAAAAAGCAATATATTTAGATGAAATTTGGAGGCTTATAGGTGTTACATCAAATAAAGAAGTAGCAGGATTTATTTATAAAATATTTAAAACAATAAGAAAATATGGCGGAAGTGCAGTTGCAATAACTCAAGATGTTTCAGATTTATTTAGTTTGGATAATGGAAATTATGGAAGAAGTATTTTGAATAATACGAGTATAAAATCATTTTTCGCATTAGAAGAAGAAAATATATTATTATTAAGTAAATATATGAATTTATCTGAAAAAGAAAAAATTGAAGTAAAATCTTTAAAAAGAGGAGAAAGTTTAATGATAGTAGGTGAAGAACATATTTTAGTAAATATAGATGCGGCAGAATATGAAAAAAATATAATAGAAAAAGGAGAATTAATAAATGAATAAATTAATTACAGCATTAGATAATAATTACATAAATAAAAAATTAAGAGAATTAAATAAATACGAAATAAAATATGATGATATTTTATATCAGGAAGGAATTTTTGAAATATTAGAAAAAGAAGAAATAGATATTTTATTATTAAGTGAAATATTAAAAGGACCATATAATATTAAAGAATTAATTAATAAAATAAAAGAAAAAAATAATAAAATAGAAATAATAATTATTTTAGAAAAAAAGAATGAAGACTTAGAAAAATTTTTAAAAGAAAAAAATATAAATAATTATTTTTATAATAATCAATTATTAATAGAAGATTTTAAAAATGAAAAATTTATTTCTAAAAATTTAAATAATAATATTGAAGAAATAAAAAATAATATTTTAAAAAATAATAGTATAATAAAAAATAAAAATAATATTATTAAAAATAATATTCAAAAAATTTTTAAATTAAAAAATAATAAAAAATATATTTTTAGTTTTTGTGGAAATGATAGTATGGAAAAATCAATTTTTATTTTATTTTTTTCATTAATTTTAAAAAATAAAAAAATATTAAATATAGATTTAGATTTTTTAAATTCAAATATTAATACACTATTCGGTGTAGAAAAATTTCCAAATAAAAATAATTTAAAAATAGAAAATAATATTATTAAAATAAATAATAATATTAATTATTTATCTGGAATAGAAGAAATATTAAAAAATAATTATGAAAATATTATTTTAAAAATAAATAATTTAAAAAATAATTACGATTATATTTTTATTAATTTATCAAGTATTACAAATTTAAAATTAACTAAAAAAATATTAGAAATTTCAGATTATAATATTTGTGTTTTTAATAATAAAGAAAATGATATTATTTTTAATAATAATTTATTAAAAATATATAATGAAGAATGGGGAATTAATAAAGAAAAATTTATTTGTTTTTTTAATACAGAAAATAATAATGATTTAATTTTATATTTAAATAATTATAAAATAAAAAATGAATTAAAAAATAATTTTAAATATTTTAATATTAATAATAAATATAAAAATTTGATTTTTAATTTAAATTTAAATAAATATAAAATAAATCGAAAAATAAAAAACAAATATAAAAATTTATTAAAAATAATTAAATAAAAAATAATATTAATAAATTTTTATTAATAATTATTAAAAAAATAATAAATGTAAAATATTAAAAATATTGAGGTGATATTTTTGCAATTAGAATTAAATAATAATTTATCCATAAATGAAAATAAAAATAATAATTTAAAAGAAGAACAAAATTCGTTTTTAAAAACTGCTTTTGGAACAGCGGTAAATGAAGCTATAGATTATGGATTAAAAAAATTATTACCAGATTTTATAGAAGATCAAGTAATTGATATAAAAGATGCATTATTAAATAATGGAATAAAGGATGGAATAAATACTGCTATAGATAAAGTAATAGATTTAGGAAAAAGTTTTATTGGAATTTTTAATGGTGATTTTAAAAAAGTATCTCAAGTAGAAATTGCTGTCCAAAAAGGTGGATTAATAGATGAAATGTCTGATTTATTCGATAAAGCGTTAGAAAATATAAAGGAAAGAGATTATATTAGTACAAAATTAAATAATATAATTAAGGGAGGAAAAGATATAGTAGAAAGCAGATTAGATGAAAATATAAAATCTGTTTTAAATGAGCAAAATAAAATTATTAAAAATATAGATAATTGTATAGAAAATTGGAATACATACAAAACAGGAAAAGATTTTGAAAAAATGGAAAAAGAATACGAAAAAATAAAAAAACAGGCAGAAAATATTATTCCATTAGAGGAAACATTACAAAAATTAAAAGAGTTAGAAAATTTACATAACTATATAAAAAATAATAATAATAATTTTAATATTTCTGATATAGAATTAGAGTTGGCAAGAAAATTATAATATAAAAAATTTTTCTAAAACTATGAAAAACCCTTGCAAAATTAAGAAAAATTTAGTATAATGAAGAAGTAAAAATGTAGAAGGGAAGGACGTAAATGGATAGAAGAGACGGAACAATAATTGAAAGAAATATTGAACAAGAAATGAAGACATCTTATATCGATTATGCAATGAGTGTAATTGTTTCTAGAGCTTTACCAGATGTTAGAGACGGTTTAAAACCTGTACATAGAAGAATTTTATACGCAATGCATGAAGATGGTATAACATCAGACAAGCCATATAGGAAATGTGCAAATACAGTAGGTTCAGTTTTAGGAAGATACCATCCACATGGAGATGCTTCTGTTTATGATGCGATGGTTAGAATGGCTCAAGATTTCTCAATGAGATATATGTTAATAGATGGACATGGTAATTTTGGTTCAATAGATGGAGACGGAGCAGCTGCAATGAGGTATACAGAAGCAAGAATGGCTAAAATTGCAGAACAAATGTTAACTGATATAGAGAAAAATACAGTTAATTTTATGCCAAATTATGATGATAGACTTCAAGAACCAACTGTATTACCCGCCAAAGTTCCAACATTATTAATAAATGGTTCATCAGGTATTGCTGTAGGTATGGCAACTAATATACCACCACATAATTTAACAGAAGTAATAAATGGAATTGTAAAAATTATTGATGAAGATAATGTAACTGATGAAGAGTTAATGACGGTTATAAAAGGGCCAGATTTTCCAACAGAAGGAATTATATTAGGAACTTCTGGTATAAAGGAAGCATATACAACAGGTAGAGGAAAAATAACTGTTAGAGCAGAAGCTGAAATTGAAGAAATGAATAATAATAGATTTAAAATAGTAGTTTCTTCATTACCATACCAAGTTAATAAAGCTAAATTAATAGAAAATATTGCTACATTAGCTAAAGAAAAAAGAATAGAAGGAATTTCAGATATAAGAGATGAATCTGATAGAATTGATAGAGTAAGAATAGTAATTGAATTAAAAAGAGATGCAAATCCACAAGTAATTTTAAATCAATTATATAAATTTACTCAAATGCAAGATACATTTGGAATAATAATGCTTGCATTAGTAAATGGAGAACCTAAAATTTTAACATTAAGACAATGCTTAGATTGTTATATAGAACATAGAAAAGAAGTTGTTTTAAGAAGAACAAAATTTGACTTGGATAAAGCTGAAGCAAGAGCTCATATATTAGAAGGTTTAAAAATAGCTTTAGATAATATTGATGAAGTTATAAAAATTATTAGAGAATCTTATGATGATGCAAAAGAAAGATTAATGAAACGTTTTGGATTATCAGAAATTCAAGCACAAGCTATTCTAGATATGAGATTAAAAACATTATCAGGTTTACAAAGAGAAAAGATAGAAGAAGAATATAATGAATTAATGAAATTAATTGCTTATTTAAAAGAAGTCTTAAGTAGTGAAAGATTAGTTTATGACATCATTAAAAAAGAAGCTTTAGAAATAAAAGAAAAATTCGGTGATGAAAGAAAAACTAAAATTGTTGCTGCTGAAGGTGAATTTAATGTAGAGGATTTAATAAAAGATGAACAAGTAGTTATATCTTTAACACATCTAGGATATATAAAAAGAGTTCCTTTAGATACATATAAGAGCCAAAAAAGAGGTGGAAAAGGTATCAGCGGAATGGCTACAAGAGAAGAAGATTTTGTAAAAGAATTATTTACAGCTTCAACTCATGATACAATACTATTTTTCACTAATAAAGGTAAAGTATATAGATTAAGAGGATACGAAGTACCGGAAGCAGGAAGAACTGCAAAAGGAACAGCCATTGTAAATTTATTAAGTTTAGATGCTGGAGAAAGAGTTTCTGCTGTAATACCAATTCAAAATTTTGCAGAAGGAAAATATATATTATTTGGAACAAAGAATGGTATTATAAAGAAAACAGCCTTACTTGAATATAATTCAGCAAGAAAAAGTGGATTACAAGCAATTACATTAAAAGAAAATGATGAACTAATCGGTACTCGTTTAACAGATGGAGAAGATAATATAGTACTAGTAACAAAACGCGGTTTATCAATTACTTTTGATGAAAAAGATGTAAGACCAATGGGAAGAGTTTCTCAAGGTGTGATAGGAATAAAATTAAACGATGATGATGAAGTTATCGGTATGGAATCAATAGTAGATCAAAAAGATGCAACATTACTAGCAATTACAGAAAATGGCTTTGGAAAAAGAACTGAATTAGAAGAGTATAGAGTACAAACTAGAGGTGGAAAAGGTATGTTAACATACAAAGTAACACCAAAAACTGGTAATATTGTAGGAATAAAAATAGTAAATGGAACAGAAGATATTATGATGATTACAGATACAGGAACTATAATTAGATTAAGTTCAAAAGATGTTAGTGTTTTAGGTAGAAATACTCAAGGTGTAACATTAATGAGAACGAATGAAGGGAAAGTTGTAAGTATAGAAAAAATAGACGAAGATGAAAAAGAATAAAAAACTAAAGTTAGTAAGAGCATTTTTATAAATATGTAAAATGCTCTTATTATTAAACAAAAATAGATCGGAGGTTAATATGGAATTAAATAAATATATAGATCATACTATGTTAAAAGCCTATGCTCAAGAAAAGGATATTATAAAATTATGCGATGAAGCAGATAAATATAAGTTTAAAAGTGTTTGCATAAATCCTTGTTATGTAAGTTTAGCAAAATTATATTTAGAAAAATTAAAAAGTAATGTAAAAATATGTACAGTTATAGGATTTCCATTAGGGCAAAATACTATTGAAACTAAAATATTTGAAACAGAAAATGCAATAAAAAATGGAGCCGAAGAAATAGATATGGTTATAAATATTGGAGCATTATTAGATAAAAAAATTGAATATATAGAGAAAGAAATAAGTGATATACGAAATATTTGTCAAGAAAAAATATTAAAAGTTATAATAGAAACTTGTTATTTGGATGAAGAAAATATAAAAACTATGACAGAAATTTGTAATAAATTGGATGTAGATTATATAAAAACATCAACAGGATTTGGTACAAGAGGTGCTAATGAAAATGATGTAATAATTATGAATAAATACAAAAATAATAAATTGCAAATTAAAGCAAGTGGAGGAATTTCAGATAAAAAAGCTGCTGAAAAAATGATTGAATTAGGAGCTACTAGGTTAGGAACGAGTAAAAGTATAAATATAATAGCAGAATAAAAAGAAAACGGAGAATAAAATCTCCATTTTCTTTTTATTTTTGTAATCTTATATCATCACCAAAAAACTTACAAATATTGTAATTGCCTGCAAATCTAGAAAAAATTCTTTCGTCATAATTCTTTAATAACTCATTAACACTTAAATTAGTGGAAATAAGTGTTTTACTATTATTTGATAAAATTCTTGAATTTATAATATTAAATAATTCAGTAAATTTCATACTGTTTATACTTTCAGTTCCTAAATCATCTATTATTAATAAATCAACATTTAAAATATGCTTATAAATATCTCCATCAGTTCTATTAAATCTGTAATCAATAATAGAATCCAACATAATTGGAGCAGTTTGATATAAAACAGTTTTATTCATTTGCAAAATTTCATTTGCAATGCAATTAGATAAAAAAGTTTTCCCTAATCCTGTATTTCCAGTAAATAAAAGATTTTTTTCATCTGGATTATCAAAATTAAAAATAAATTTTTTAACAATTTTTAATATATTTTTCATATTTTCTTGAGGAGAAATATTTATATTATATTTCTCAAAATCAATTTTATTTGAATATTTATTTAAATTAAAAGTTGAAAAATTTTCTTTATCTAATTTATTTAGGTTTGATGAATTATATTCTAAATTTAATAGTTCTTGTTTTAAACAATTACACATATTATTAGAAGACTCAGTAATTATATATCCAGTATCATTGCATAAAGGGCATTCATATTTTGGTTTTAAATAATTTTCGTCTAAATTCATTGACTGCAAAATATCTTGTTTTTCTTTTTTTAATTTTTGTATTTCCTTATTTAGAGTATTTATAAGTTCATCTTTTTTGCTAGGTTCTGTCATTAATATTGTTTTAACAGTTTTTATAGAAAAATTATTTAATTCATCTTCTAATTCTTGTAAACGAGGAACTTTTAAGTATAATTCTTTTTTCCTTTTTTCTAGATCTTTTAAAGCAGTATCTCTTTTTATTTCATATTTTCTTAATACCTGTCTTAAATTATAATTTATAATTATTCCTCCTATCTAAAATTAATTAATATTAGCATATAAGTTCTCTAAATTATCATAATTTCTTTGTTGATAATTAGTGTTTGAAACTTTTGATTTTTTTTCTAACTCTTTAATATTTTTTTGTTTTTGTTTAAATTCCATTAAATATTTATTTATATCTTCTTTAGTTTTTAAATTATGGTCATGCCAATTAGAAATAATCTTATCTATATAATCAAAACTAATATTTAATTTTGAAGTTGATTTCTTTAAAGCCATTTCAATAATTTCTAAATCATAATTGAAATCTATTATCCACTTATCAATATATTCTTCTTCAAAAGCCGTTAAAGCTCTTGTTAGTCCAAGTTTTTTTGCAATAATCGATTTTGATTTTTTCATATTTTCTTGTTTCATAGTATAATTCTCTAAGTCTGAATATGTCTTAATATTATTTTTATGCCAAGCTTCTGCAACAGTTTGTATATAGTTTTTATGTAATGCAGATTTTCCATAACAATATTGGAAAAGAGCCATCATAACTTGTTCATCAAATTCATATTTAGAAAACCACAATAAAATATCATTATACCAAGTAGGAGACATTACTCCTTGGAAGCAAGAATTACATATTGCTTCGATAGCTTTAGCTTGTTTCTTAGCTTTTTGATTATTTTCTATAGTTTCATCAGAAAGAGTAACTTTAGCTTTATATAATTTATTTAATGCAATTTCTTGTAAATCTTTCATTATATAACCATTAGTCTTTCTAATAATTAAACCATTATCTTCCCAAAACTTAATTGCTTCTTGTATTACAGAAAATTGTAAATTAAGTGATTTAGAAAGATCGGCAATTTTCACATCTTTATTATATTTTGATAAAAATAACATATAAAGATAAACTTTTACAAAATCTCCATTTGCCATAGATAAATATTCATTAAAAAATATATCTGGTATTTCTGTTTTTTCAAATAATAAATTTTTTTGATTTTGTTCTAGTTTCATTTAATATCATCCCTTCATAAAGTTATAAATATATGTGAAAAGTATAGTCAATTCACTTAATTGTAAAAATATTTATCTTAAAAATGGTATAAAAATTATAACACTAAACTTAAGTTTTTACAACTAAAAAAGGTAAAATATTTTTAAAAAGTATGAATACTAAAAATATATTAAGAAAAATAAAGAAAGAGTTAAGTTTAGTCATTTTTTGAAAAAACATAAATGTTGCGTTTTAAAAAATATTTAATTACGTAAAATAAAATATTTAAAAAGTTTTCTTTATAAATTCCAGTAATACTTAATATAAATATAGGTAATGCTAATATTATAAAAATAGCTATTTTTATTGTTAAATCTAGAATAAAAATATTTATAATTATATATAAAATTATCCAATAAATAATATTAAAAATTGCTGTAGAGTATTCTATAAAACCAAACAATTTAGTTTGAAAAGTGTAATTCTGTGGAAATATAAATTTCATAAAGATCCACCTCTTAACTTATTTATATTCAATGAAATTTCTGTGCTAATTCCACCCATAAGCTCTTTAACAAATGAATTAGTTTTTATTATAGCATATATAGATCCAATTATTAATAATTTACTTAATAAATCATTAGATGAAAAATCAAGTGAAAACGTAACAACTAATATTAAACTTACAAGAATTTGCATAAATAATAAAGAAAGATATGCTTTAAGCCAAGCCGTAAAAAACCAATTCGTATTACGCATAAATAATGTTAAAAAAGCAAATGGAGCTAATAAAGTGAAAATTTTAATCATAATATATCTAAGAGAATAAGTAAAAATTAAATTTAATAAACCAATAGATATAAATCCTTTTAGTAATCCATTTAAAGAAAATAAGTTAAAATCCGTGGTATTTACACTAATAATGTTATTTAATTCTTGTATTAAAGTAGAAAAGCATATTTCTTTATTAAATAAAACTTCACCGATATTTCTAATTGCTAATGAGATATTAGATACTAATTCTATTAATATTTCACAAATAAATGGGGAGAAATTTAGTAAAATAGAAAATATAATCGTTCTAAATATAAAAGCTGTAGGTCTAATATTTTCTGAAAAGGTCATATGTGATATTAATAAAGAAATAGCGTAATATAATATAAATGCAATTATTAAAGTATTACATATTAGTAATATACCTTGAGATGCATTAGCACCAAGAATATTTTCAAAGTGTGAATCTGTAATAATATCTTTGCTAATAAAAATTATATCATCAAGAATACCATATAATTCGTTATCTATTGATGAAAATAAGTTAGAAAAAATAGTATTTATAGTTGTAGATATTATTTCAATAATGTTGTTGTTTTCCAATATATTAGCTCCTTTTTAGATAGTTTTTTAGGATGGATCATGGATCAATAATAGTTTTAATTGCAGATAGTATTAAATCTATGGCTAAAATAAATCCATAAGAAAATAAACTACCTCTAATTAATCTCTTTCCTGTTCTAATTTTTTCTTCATCTCCAAAGCTGAATTTTTTCATAAAAACTCCAGTACCAACAGCTACAGCAGCTGCAGGAGTTGAAATTTTAATAATCCAACCTTCTATAGCTTCAAACCCTTTTTTTAATGTTGTAACTATTTTAGGGTCTGCAGCATATGATTGTGAAGATATAAGTATAATACTTAAAATTATTAATAAAAAGAATATTATTTTGTATTTTTTATGCATTTACATGTCCTCCTATTGAATTATACTTATTTAAAAAAAGGAATAAGGTTGATTTTAGAAGAATATATAATTTCATAACCGGTTAGACAAGAAAGCAATAGCCTCGAAGGTTTTTAATTTTTTTGTAAAATAATTTGTATCATATATATAGTCTGTCTGAATATAAGTGCTTATGCTTTCTGTAAAACTATGGTTATCAGATTTCAAAGAATCAATTAAAAGACTATAATTGACGTCATTTGAATTTTCTGAAATATTTTTTGATATTTTAACTTTATCTTCTCTACCTAATTGTTTTTGAGCTTCTTCTATAGTAAACATATCATCAGTTCTAAACCAAATTTTATTTATTAAATTTTGTATAATTACTTTAGTAGAATATTCATTCTTTAAAGTGTTTAAAATAGAAGTATAGCTCTGTGTTGCGATAATATTAATACATTTTGCTTCTCGACTCAATGCGAAAAAATTAGAATCACTACTTGTTGCATATTCGTGATATTCATCGCAAATAAATGCTGTAGTATGAACATTATTATTTTCTATGCTTTGCAAAACTTCATCTTGAAAATCAAGTTTTAAATATGCAGCAATAATTTTTGAAAGATTTTTATGTTTAGCAATGTTCATATTTAGAACTACAATCTTATTATTATTTATAACTTCTTTAAAATCTGTAAAATTCAAGTCTTCCTTATTTTTAGAACAAAATGTGTTTAAAATATCTAAATCATTAATAAATAAATTAGTGATTCTTGTAATTTCCGATTTTATAATTGAAAGAACTCTTGAATCTAATTTATAAAATTCAGTCTCAAAAAAGTTAATTGCAGTTAGAGTATCGTACATTTCTTTTTCTGATAATTTCTTTTCTTGGAATAAATTTTTAATAACAGATGTTTTTAAAATATAATATTCATTATCAGTTATAAGTTTATGTAATTCTAAAAAATTAACATAGTTATTATTATAAATCCTGCAAAGTTTAATTGCTTCGCATAAAACTTGTTCAACTTTATCTAGCCAATATGAATCAGAATTATTTTCAGAAAAAAGTAATAAAATAGTTTTAATACGATTAGCTAAAATTAAAGGTGAAACATTAGGCTTATGTAAAGGATTATATTTAAATTTGCCACCGATTTCTATAGTTATTAAATCGTTTTCTCTATCATATATATTACAAAATTGTTTTACTTGCTTGTGAAAATTTCCTTTAACATCAAGTATTAGCATACCAATCTTAGGGTTTTGATATTCTATTAATTGTTTTGTAAGGGGATAGATCGCAGAACTCGTTTTGCCACTTCCAGTTGTACCAGAAATTAAAAAATTTTGATATAAACCGTTTTCGTCTATATATATCTTATTATTATCATCATCATTTCCTATAAATAATTTAAAAATTTTATTAGTATCGTCTTTGGACGACATTTGGGGGGACTTAAAATTTTTAAAAATTAAATTAAATATAGAATTAGATAGTATAATACTAGATGTTATATAAAAAAATATATATAATAATTTTATATTAAACCATAAAGTTGGGTTTTTTTCTATCAAATTAAATTTTTCAAAACTATATGGAAAAATAATATTATTTGATATGAAAACAGGTTTTAAAAAAATTACTAATAGCAAAATAGTTATACTAAGAAAGCAAAGAATAAAACTTAAACGAAATAAAATTTTCATATAGTTTCCTCCTGCTCATAAATTATAGAAAATATTTTTTCTTAATTTTTAATATTGAACCTTGATTATGTAAAAATATTCTCGTTTCAAGTAAAGAATAAAAATAATAAAGAGTTATAAAAATATTAAAAATAAATGTTATAAAGAATATGTGTATTAATATATTTTCTATACGCCTCACTCCTTTTTTAATTAAGTATGTATAAATAATACAACATTTTTTTAAATTTGTCTATACTTTTTTTAAAATTTGTGATAAAATTTTAATGTGATTTTTATTGGTAATAGCGGGTTTTGACGATTTTTGTCGAAACAAGGTATTAATAAAAATTAAATTTATAAAGAAAGGATTTTGGGTATGATAGAGAAAACAATTACAATTGGAGAATTATTAGAAAAATATCCTGACAAAGTTGACATACTATTAGAATCAGGTATGCATTGTATAGGTTGCCCTGCTTCACAAATGGAAACATTAGAAGAAGCTTGTGAAGTACATGGAATAGATGTTGAAGAATTAATGTCAAAATTAAATGCATAAGTATTATGTTTTTTAGGTTACAATAATATATATTTAAAATAATTATATTATTGTAAGTTACTGGATAATGGTTTTTAATAAAAAAACAAGAGCTTTCATTGAAATGAAGGCTCTTTCATAAACTAAAAAGCA
>CALXUC010000018.1 GCA_944391575.1 uncultured Clostridia bacterium
TTAATGTTATCAGAATTCAACATTCCAACATTAACAGAAAAAGAAATAAATTTACTACTTACAAAACTTAATTTCAGTTTAAGCTCTAAAGGTACAAAATATATTAAATCTGCAATAACTCATTGCTATTATTCCCAATATTCTGAAAATAAATCCTGTTCTTTAAAAGATCTTTTTGAAGTTGTAGCAAGCGAATATGGTACTACCATTGAAATAATAAGAGATGGTATACGAAGTTCTTTAATACCATTAAATACATATAGAGAGTTTATTGATTCTCATGCAATTTTGAAATTGTTTAATAATTATAGAAATATTACGCCAAAATATTTTATAGAAACTGTTAGTACTTATTTTTATATGAAAAAAACAAGAAATGAGTCTAATAAATGACTCGTTTCTTGTTTTTTCAATCATTAAATCCTATTTACTATTACCAATTTATTTATATTACTAAATTTTATTATATATATTCAAACTAAACTAATAATAAAATTTGTTTAAATCGATTGTTTAATATTTAGTTCTTGTAATATATTGTTATTTTTTTAAATGTAAAAAATAATGACATAAATTTTGGTTGTTATGATATTCAAAAACTTTTTTTATATTTATAATATTAAAGTTATTAAATATATTAAATATTTCATCATAATCTATATAATAATGTGGCACCATTGGTCCTTCTTTTCCATCTTTTTTCAACATAATATTAAATGATGTTTTTTCTCCTTGATTGTTTTGATAATTGTAATCCTCTTTAGATAGCATAGTTACTAATGCTTCACCGTTATTTTTTAAAACTCTATATATTTCATCTACAACTACTTGCAATTCATTTTGCTCCGTATGATAAATAGAATGATATGCAAATATTGCATCAAAAGAATTTTCTAGAAATGGTAATTTATGCATATTACCTTGAACGGTTTTAATATTCAAATCGTTTTCTATAGATATACTATCTATATATTCCAATCCCGTTTTTGAAGAATCAAACGCAGTAACAGAGAAGTTATGTTGTGCAAATAATATAGAGTGTCTACCAATTCCCGCTCCAATATCTAAAACTGAATTTATATTTTTTTGTTTCCAATTATTCAAATAATAATAAGAACATTCTGCAGGAGTACTCCAATAACTATTTTTCATTTTATTCCAATCCCAAATTATTTCTTTCATAAGACTCTCACTTTCTATATCAATATTTTATTTCAATAAGGTATTTAATGGATCTTCTGCTAATTTATCATTATTATAAATTTGAGCCATAGCAATACATCCACAATATCCATATTTTTCTTTTCTTTTATTTACAACTTCTTGTACACCTCGTATCGTTTCAATACATTCTTTCAATTTCCCTGGTTCCCATTTTTTAGAATATTCCTTTATATTTGCTTTTGAAATCCATGAACACGGAGAAATTAATCCCTCTGAGTTTATATGTAACATTTTACTACCAGCACAGCATCCACAAGAGTTCTTATTTAAGATTTCACCTCTTTTAATAATAATCTTAAAATTTGAATCATCTAACTCATTTTTTATATTAGTTATCGTATCGATAATTTTTAAATAATCTTCATCTAATTTTATTTTTCTAATATCAGTTCTCCCTGATTTTACTAATATATTTAAATTTATTTGAGATACACCTAATTCTTTCAAGAAAGTACATAACTCTTTAATCTGTCTATAATTTTCATTCCATATTACTGTACTTATTTTTACTTTTATTCCATTTTCAAGTAGTGTCTCAATAGTCTTTATAGCATGTTCATAAGCATCTTTTTTACCTCGTAATTCATTATGCACGTCTTTCATTCCATCAATGCTTATATGAACACCCGCTCTTGGAGAACAATATTTTTTTATTACATCTAAATACTGTAAAGTATTATATCCGTTAGTAGCAAGTATAATTTCTATATTATTTTTATAAAAAGTTTCAAGAGCGTACTCAAAATATGGATAACATGTTGGTTCACCACCTGTTATATAAACATTTTTTACATTAATTTGTTTTAATTCTTTTATTAGTAAAGATAACTCATCTTTATTTAATCCGATACTAGCATCTTTACTTGATTTATTGAAACAATGCTGACATTCTAAATTACATTTATTAGTAATTTCATATGATACATTGTAATTATCATCAGTCATATCTATCTTAAAAAAACATGGATCAGATTGTTTATTTTCTTTTTTTATTGTAATATTATTTACCATAAATACTCCTCCATTAATACTTACAAACTTTTTAAATTCTCAATTAATTTTCCAATTATATCATTTCCAAACAATTCCACAAAAGGTTGACATCTTTCTAGCTTATTAATCTTCTCCTCTATTGATAAAGAATTGACAGTATGTTTTTCATCAATATATTTTTCATATTCTATTTTTTCTTTAATTCCAATTAATCCAGCCATATAAATTGATGATAATGTTAAATACATATTTGTTTCTGGTAATATACCACGAAATAAACATCTTTTACTCCATCCAGCTCTACTCATTTTTTCATTTTCAACATAATAGCAAGGAGTGCTTATAACACTATTATCATCTTCATAAGAAAATTTGCAAACATAATTTTCTTCAGGTAACTTTTTTGAAGAGCCTATAATAACGGCAAATATTTCATCAAAATAACATAAAATACCACCAACAAAATATCTGCCAATTTTACTAAATTCGTATCTGTCGTTCGAATCATAAAACAAATTATTTTTCATTTCCAAATCCCAAAGACTAATATGAATTGGAGCAACCCTTTCAAATGGTTTTGAAAATTTAATACTAATATTATTATCAATAGCATATGTTAAAGCAATCCATCTTGATATTGTATCATTATCAACGGTAGTAATTAAATCTTTTGTCACAAATGCTAAGTGATTATGTCTTGAACTACCTGGAATATAATATTCGATATCAATTCCAAGATTAATCAATATTTTAGATAACTGTAAACTAAACTGATTAAACTTACTACTTGGTAACAGCATATGATTTCCATTTCCAGCATACGCAATATCATCTGATTCTATTGTATATGTTAAACCCATTCCACACATTGGCAAATAATTATTTTTGCTCATTATTTCACTTACTTTATGTATATACTTTCTTGAATCTAAATTAGAATTTATAATATCGCACAATATAAAGGCTGATTTTATATCTGACTCAATAAAATCTATTACTTTAAATGAACTTGTAATAGGTTTTAATAAAAAGAAGTCACTCTTTTGTGATTTTTCATCAAATAAATTTACAGTTACCGAAATACCATCTTTAAAAAAGCCTTCATAATTCTTTAATAATTCATATGTAAAAATGCCTTTTGTTCTTAATTGGTCTTTAAAATCAACAAAACATAAATAAAGCATTTCAACTTTTTCCTCATTAATCGTTTTTATTATTTTTTCTAATGCATTACTCAAATTCTTACATCTCCTTTTTCAATTCATATTTTCAAAATACTCATAAACAGACTTTTCATAATCTAAATAATTAATATTCATCACTTTAACATTAGATTTTTTTAATAATTCATTATAATATTGTGTTGAACTATATATAATATTTTCTATTGAAGGCAATTGCTTACCTACAATATCCATACACCACATACTATCTCTAGCAAAAATAGGAAACAATTCTGTTGGTAATAGATTTTCATTTTTCATAGGAGAAATTAAAATAATTTGAGATATTTTTGATTTATCTTTTATGTTAAATTTTAATTTTTCCTCAATATCATTAATGTACAAATAACATTTATTAGCTTTTTCAAAACAAACTTTATCAGATAATTCACTATCGATATATTCTTTTCTTATAGAAATATAATCACAGCATCTAATTGCATTACCATCTTTATAATATACAATATCATCTGATATATACGAAGCCCCCTTTTTTAACATTTTTAATACCACTCCAGTTTTACCACTATTGCTAGTTCCCAATAATAAAAAGCAAGTATCCTTAAATGTAAAACATCCTGCGTGTAATGGTAATGTTTTTGATGTTAAACTAATAAAATCAATTATAATTCTTTCCAAATATATTTCATTCCCTACAATAAATATCTCTGTACTATTTAATGAATATATAAGAAAAAAGTCCTCGCACGGAAAACGAAAATGCACATAAATTACATCGTTCAATATGACATATTTATTTATCCTATTTTTCATTTTATTACTATCTAAATTCAAATAATTATAAGATTTAATTATTGATTCTGGTAAATATTCTTCACCAATATCTATATTTTGTTTGATTTTTTCAATATATTCTTCATTTTCATCAATCCAAATTGTTATATTTAAAATAGGAATATTATTATCAAACTCAACTTCTTTATGAGTTGGCACTCTAAAATTTTCTTTATGAGTGTTAATATTAAACATATAATTTCCTATACATACCTTATAATTAAATGCATTTGCTTTATTCCATACAAAGTTCATCATCTTTTATTTCTCCCTTCTTGTGTAATAACATAATGGATCATAATATTCATCATCACTTACCGCAGGGCATCCTTTACCGCAAATATCCTTTCCGATACATTCTGAACATTTTAACATTTTCTTTTCACGTTGTAATATAAATTTTTGCATTTCTTTCTGAATAATTTTTTTAGCTTCATTAAAAGATTTTTCTTTTAATGAAATTTTAATCGGATTGTATCGTGATTTCATAAGCCATGGACACGGTCCCAAGTCACCTTCATTTGTAATAGTGAAAAAATATTGTCCTTTACACTCTTTTAAGAAAGTATCATTTTTACTTTTATCAATAGTACGAAATAACTCTATTTTTATCTGATTGCCATATTTATTTATCAAACTTTTTAGTCTTTCGTTTATTAAAATAATTAATTTATAATTATCATTTTTATTAACCAGATTAACTCCTCTTCCTAATGGCGAAATTGGATAAAACGATATAACGCTTATATCTTTATTAATAGCAATTTGGATCATTGTTTCAATATCTAATAAATTTTCATTCGTTACCATATATGTAGCCCCAACTATAATATTTTCACTTCTTAAAAAATCTACAGCACGCATTACGTGTTCAAACGCTCCCTGTTTTCCACGAAAATTATCATGTATTTCAGAATTTATTCCATCTATACTTAAATGCACATAATTAACATTGCATTCTTTTAATTTTTTCGCACATTCTTTATCGATCAAATAACCATTTGAACTAATTGAGGGTTTCATACCACTCTCACTTATTTTCTTCATTATATCGAAAATATCATTTCTTAAAAGAGGTTCGCCACCCGATATCCAAACTTCATTAATAGCATTTTCCTTTAATTGTCTTATTATCTTTAATATTTCTTCAGTAGTTAAATCATTGTTAAAATTATTATACTCCGATGAATAATATAAACAGTGCTTACAATGCATATTACATTTTGATGTAATTTCAAATAAAACTCTATTTGTATCCTTTGATAAGTTAAATGGACATGATAAAACATAATTCATGATAAATTATCTCCTAACAATATAATTTTTCCTTAATAGATTTATTTTCGACTTTACAAGAATCCCAAATTTTTTTTATTTCATTAAAGTATTCATAATACTTTTTCTTGTATTCCATCCACCTTAATGAATCATTATTTCTATTTTCAAAAGCTTTTTCTGCTTTTAATATTTCACTATCTGAAAAATTTGACGCAAGTTTTATCATCTGTAAAATAATATTTTGATCTCGCTCAAACGAATTAATTATCTTATCATATATTTCATTTTTAGTATTTCCTAAATGAACAGAGGCATTTGGTATACTTTTTGACTGTTTAAAATAAGGAAAAAATCCATTTACAAGTTTACCATATATTGCTCCAATTTCAACTTCGTTTGGTATTAGTTCTCTAATAGACTCGTCTTTCATTAAATTCTCTAACGCAATTCGACCTATATTTGCATGATAATATTCTTCAAGTCCACATGAAACAATTATACCACTTTTATGATCTTTTAATATTGGTAAAAGTACATCAGCAGCAGTGTATGTATGATCAATCATCACTGAAAAGTCATTTCCCTTTAATTTCAACCTTTCATATGTATCAGCAGTTACTTCACCATTTTGAGCAAAATCTGACAATTTAATAGCTCTAGAAATTAAAGAAAAAGTTCTTGCATGATCTAAATTATTATGAGTTCTAATTTCACCATTTTCTATATCAAATCCCATCTTGACAACGAATCTCTTGTATTGTTCTGTTAAATCCAATGCTTTATTTATATTTATATTACGAGCATTTATTGTCCCCAAATCATTTATTATTAAATATGTATAAATACCTGTTTTAGATTGTAATTCTATTAACTTAAGAATCATTGAGAGGGTTCCAGCAGTTGGAGGATTTGTAGCACCAAATCCACTTACTATTGCAATATTATCTTTTCCTTTTTTCAATATATTACCAATATTTGGAGTATAGCAAAGATATTTATTATTTAACTCATTATCCTTCCCATATCCAAAAATATTTAAATTATTTGGAAATCTAATATAATTATTTCTTTCAATATCGTGCTCGATTCCTTTATTGGTTTCATTTAGCTCTTTTATACCTAGCTCTATATCTTTTTTCATTTCTTCTATAGATACTTTATGCTTTTTGGCTAAAATTTCTAATTCTTCATCCGATATACATAAATTTTCCATACAATGCTCCTTCTTACTTAAAATCATCCTCAAATTTTATCTATCTTTTATATTATTCACCTTTTTATTTTCAGAATAGCTTCCACCCTCCATAAGATGTTTATCTAAAAAATAGTCAATCCTCATTGAAGCTTTTACTTTTTTTAAAGTTTTATCCGCCACTTTTTCAGCCTCTTCGCTTCCTTCTCTTAAAATACTAAATATTTCTGGAATATGTTTTTGCAAAACTTTTCTTCTTTCTCTTATTGGTTGTAATTCTTCTTGAATTATATCATTAAGAAATTTTTTTATTTTAACATCACCTAATCCACCTTTTTTATAATGTGTTTTCATTTCTTGCAAATCAACATATTCTGGGCAATATTTTTGAAAAGAGTCATTTTTTACAAATGCATCTAAATATGTAAATACAACATTACCCTCTATATTTCCTGGGTCATTAACAGAAATATGATTTGGATCTGTGTACATTCCAAAAATTTTATTTTTAATCACATCAGGTTCATCTGATAAATATATACAATTACCTAATGATTTACTCATTTTAGCTTTTCCATCTAATCCAGGTAACCTTGAACAAACATTATTATTTGCTAAAACCGCTTTGGGTTCTACTAAAGTATCTCCATACGTACTATTAAACTTTCTTACAATTTCTCTTGCTTGCTCAATCATCGGTAATTGATCATCTCCTACAGGAACTATTGTAGCTTCAAATCCTGTTATATCTGCTGCTTGACTTATCGGATATGTAAAAAAGCCAACTGGTATATTAGTTTCAAAGTTTTTCATTTTAATTTCATTCTTAACAGTAGGGTTCCTTTGTAATCTAGAAACTGTAACTAAATTCATGTAATATGATGTTAATTCATATAACTGTGGAATTTGCGATTGAATAAAAATTGTTACTTTTTTTGGATCCAATCCGCATGCCATATAGTCTAGTGCCACCTCGATAATATTATTTCTAACTTTTTCTGGATTATCTGCATTATCTGTTAATGCTTGTGCATCAGCAATCATAATGTACATTTTTTCATAATCACCTTTATTTTGTAAAAATACTCTATTTTTTAGAGACCCCACATAATGTCCTAGATGTAACTTACCGGTTGGTCTATCACCTGTTAAAATAATCCTATTATTTTTCATAATTAATCTCCTATAAATTATTTTTTGTAAATATACTATAACTTTTTCATACACTCATATTTTAGCATTTTTTCTTATTGCTGTCAACACATTTTAATTAAAAACAGCTAAATATCTAGGTTTATTATATTTTCCTTTAAGAAAAATAATTCTGTAAAAAACAAATATTATTTTCATAGTTATATACCCTATTCTACATCTGAAAAATCTTATTTTGATATTTATATAATCAATAATAAATAAAATACTAAATCACCTAATATACTCATTGATAAAAAAAACACTAGACAATTACAATCTAGTATTTATATTCGTTCTAAAAATTCTTTTATCGCACCATTTATTAATCTAGTAACAGATATACCTGTTTTATCACTCATTTTCTTTAATTCTTTAAAATTATTTTTTCTTATCATTATACTTCTATATGTTACAAATTCGCCTTTAGGTTTTCCATAAAATGATGGAGAATTTCTACCAATATAATCTTCTATAGCAACATTAATCAAATCACTTATGGTTGCATCATATTTGGTCTTCATCAAATTTTTTAATTTATTATATAATTCAATCTCTATATTTATAGATTTCTTTATTCTTTTATTTTCTAATTCGTACAATTTATCTATATTACTCATTATTACAACCTCCACATCTATATAAATACTGTAAATATTATACTTTTTTACATTCAAAATTAATACTGTTTTAATTTCTTTATAATATGAGCATAAATGGGTTAGACATTTTAGATTTTTATATGTATAATATATGTCAGGAGGTGTTAATATGTTTATAGAAGATGATTTAATACAATTCTTGAAAACAGTTTATTTAACTAGCAAATCTTGTATTTATATTACTGATTTAGATAACGTAAAATGTGTTTGTGATAAGGATTTTATGAAGTTTGATAATGCAATTAGTAAGCAACTTCTACGAATAATATTAGATATGGAAATTTCTAATTGTTCAGAATCTTTTATTATTATCAACGAAAAAAGTAAAATTATACCAATATTTGAAGATACTTCTTTGAATATTAATTGGAATTCAGAAATTATTTTTCCAATATGGTTTGACGATCATATACACGGAACTCTAATATTTACAAGTTTTAATAAAGAAGTTAGTAAAGAACATATAAAATATGCAAAACAAACTCAAGAATTTATTATAGAATATTTTATTAAACAAATTAACAAAAATTACAGAAAGGAGGAATGTGTAAATGAATAATGATAAAATTTTATTCTCAGAGAATCATCTTTTTGAAGTTTCTGATGTTTTAAATGCACATTATCATTCTTTAGAGCAATTAGAAGAATTTAAAAAATTAGAGGATGAAATGTTAAAACTTACAGATGTTCTTTTTGAAAAATTATCAGAAGAGGATCGAGAAACATTTAGAAAGTTATCTCTTATTCAAGGCGAATTAGAATCTTATACAAACGCTTTGTTATATTCTCTAGGTATAAAATATGGTATTGAATTAAAAAAAATGTAAAGTATTATCAAGGCTCTACATATTATGATTTTGTATAATGTGAAATAGATTAAAATGAATTATGTTTTTAAACATTCTTTACTATTTATAAACTTTTAAAAAAAGAAACTTTGTATTACTACTATACAGAGTTTCTTTTTTAATTTATATATATCATTTCTACAAATTAACCCATTCTTCTATTATTTCTTTAGGTATATTTAAGTTTCCTTTACCAGTTCATATTTCTATATCTGTTTTTTTCTTCCCACGATAGTCGCTTCCACCACTTATCAAAATACTTTTTGTACATTTAACTATAAAAAGAATAATATTATTCCTCATTTATAGCTTTGGGGTCATTATATTTTTTTATTATTTCTCCTTTATTATCTAAGACCTTATAATTCAATTTCAATGATTGTAAAATATTTTCTATTTGATTTTGTGAATTTTCAAATGTAATTACACCATAAGTACATGTAGTTGGTCCTGATTCTTCGACTTCTACTAGAATTTCTGGAGCCCACAGTTCTTTCAGTTTATCAATTCTACCTTGATCTGGTTTTTCTAACATCTCACATATCTTTTCTTTTTCTTCTTTTGAAACTGAAAACATCCATAGAGAAGTCCCAGATGAATCAATATCGTTTAGATCAAAATCTTCTATATATATAATATCGTTTAAATCTAAAACATCTGTAACGAATCCTATTACTTCTTCGTTTTCAGGATACATATTAAGTATTATATCATCAAATCTTTTTTCAATATTATATCTAACTTTAAAACTCTGTAAAAAGTCTTCTATTTGTTTCAAAATATCATTAGGTATTTTTTTGATATCTAGTTTCCATTCAAAGATATATTTAATATCATTTTTGTTCAAATATTCCCAAACATCATGGAATAAACTTCTTTGTTTTAGAATTGCAATAAAATCCTTATGTGCAACATTATTATTTTTGTTAAGTGTTCTAATGATATTTGAAAGATATACCATTACATAAGGTTTTATATTGTTAATTTGAATTACTATATTTTTATCTTCTTTTTTTATATATTCATTCATATAAATAGCTAGAGGTTTTCTTAACTCATTTTTTTCTATATCTTCATATGTATATTCAATAACTGTATTTCTTTCATTATTACATGATAAAGAAATATTATACTCCTGTTTTAGACCTCTCATTATATCATCAAACCCTATTAAGTTCTTTTTTAATGTACTACCAATGTGTAATATCCAATCTAGAATATAGTAAGATTCATTTTTTGAGTCCAATACATCAAATATATTCCTTATCATATCCAAAGATATATTACTACATTCTAAGATAGTATAATTACCTTCTTCAATTTCATTTATTTCTTTATATTCTTCCAACTGTTTTAAAGTATCTTCAGTAAATTTTCCCGCAATCACAATATTGAATTCATCTTTTTCTAATATTGGTACACTACAAAATTCTAATAAATATATTAATCCGATAATTCTTATCTAAGATTTTCCATTTGGCAACATACGTAAATTCTAACATCATGTCACTAGCTATAATATCGCTATCCATATGTTTTATTTTTGACAAAAATTCTTTATCATTTATTAATTCGTCACCTACATAATTTAGTGCTGAACTGTTTTTTTCAATAACTTTTAGCATGAATTCTTTGTCATTTTTTAACTTGTTATCTAAATATTCTAGTGTTGAACTGTCTTTTTCAATAGCCTTCAACATAAATTCTTCATCATTCTTTAATTCATCATTTGCATATTTTAATGAGAGACTACTTTTCTCAATAGCTTTCAACATAAAATCTTTATCATTCTTTAGTCCATCACTTACATATTTTAAACATGAATCATTTTTTTGAATTCTTAGTAAATAATAATCTTCATGTTCAAGTGCTTGTAGAATAAAAGTTTTGTCATTTTTTAATTCATCACTTGCATATTTTAATGAGAGACTACTTTTTTCAATAGCTTTCAACATAAATTCTTTATCTTTTTTTAATTCATCACTTACATATTTTAAACATGAATCAACTTTTGGGAATGTTAGTAAAAAATATTTTTCATGTTCAAGTGCTTGTATTAAAAACTCTTTATCATTTTTGAATTTTTCTCCAACATATTCCATTACTCTTGGATTTTCCTCAACTGCTTGTAAAATAAAATCTTTGTCATTTTTTAATTCATCACTTGCATATTTAAATGCCCAAGCAGTTAGTTTAATAGCTTCTAATGCTTTTTCTTTGTCATTACTTATTCTTTGTATATCTTCATCATTTACTAACGCTTCTCCAATAAATGCTATTGCTAAAAAATTTTTTTCGGCTGCTGGTAAGACTATTTCTTTATTATTTATTATCATTTGTATATCTTCATCGTCTACTAACTTTTTTCCAATACATGCTATTGCTAAAAAATTTTTTTTAATTGCTTGCAACATGAATTGTTTATCATTTTTCAATTCATCACTCGCAAAAGCTAATCCATAAAGAAACACTTCATTTGCCTTCATCATAATATCTTTATCATTTTTGAATTTTGCATCAATATACAAAATTACACCTATATTTTCTTCGATGGCTTTAAGAATAAATTCTTTATTATTCTTTAATTCATCTTTTATATACTGAAACTTAGATTCATCCTTACTTATATCTTTTAATATTTCATTTTCTTCTTGCATATTTTTATCCATAAATAACTCCATTCTACTTTACTAATTATTATTTGAGTTGATTATATCATAAAAATAATTTTTTAACAACTTTGGGAGATTTTTTACTTAGAAATTATTTAATTAAAAAAATGACTTTGCCAAGTTCTATGGGAAGCTTCCCATAAAACTTGACGCTATCAAAAATATAAATATTAATTCATTTTTACTATGTTACTATTTATTAATTTACTAAACACCGAGTTTTAGGCAACACTTCATCTACTCTTATCTCTTTGAAATACGTAATCGTTGTCCAGTCATCATTTGCTTCTACCTCTTTTTCATAATACGTGCCTTTAACTTTTGTTTTATTAGTAAATACATAGCCATTTCCTAATCCATCTAAAATGTCACAATATAATATTGGACTATCTACTTCTTGAAAACCTGCTTTTACTTTTTCAAATCTAAACTCATAATCAGTTATATATTCATCTTCTTGTAATTTTAATTCTTTAAAGTTTAATTTATAAATTGTCTGTGTGTTTAGATTTTCTTTAAATAAAATGTAATCTTCGCTTTTATTAGTTTTATAATATACATCGTACTCCAAATCTTCATTCCAAGTTCCAGTATATAATTTATCTATACGAACTGCATCTGTTGGTAGGTGATCTGACCAAATAAAAGTATCTAATGGCACATTTGAATTATTTTTTATATTTTTAAAATTATAAAAAATATTATCTTTACTTTGTGTTTCAATAAATCCATTCTTTTGAATTTCCACATCTATCTCTACATTATCATTTGTTATTTCTACAGCTGTTGTTCCCTCATCCACTATTTCTGCATTATATATATTTTCGTTTAGTAGGTAATATTTTGCACTAGAAATTTCTTTTATAGTATATTTTCCTACAACAAGTTCTTTTGTTATTGCTTTTCCATTTTTATCTGTTGTGATTGTATCTACTAGATTCTTTTCACTATCATATATTTCAAAAGTTACATTTTCTAATGGACTACCTTTTGGAAGACCAGAATATTTATTATCTTCGCTACTTGTTTTTATAATTTGAATATGACCTTTAATTTTTTCATTTTTCATTTCATATTCTAATTCAATAACTTTAATATCTTGTCCACGATACTCTACATCTACATTTATTATTTCTTCATTTGATTTATAACCCTTCGGTGCTTTCGTTTCTTTTATGAAAAAATCTGTTAATGGTAAATCGGCATTAAAATTAGCTTTACCGTTTTTATCACTTATCGCTTTTTCAATTAATTGTCCCTCATTCACAATAATTTTTCCTTTATTATTTAATATATCTTCTTTTGCATATAAACTAAATTCAGCACCAGCAAGGGCTTTATTATTGTCTTTATCTTTCTTATTAACAACTATTTCGACTTTTTGTCTATCATTAAAAAAAGATATATCTTCAAAAACTATTGCTGTATTTTGGTTTTCGTATTCTAAAGAAACGTTTTTCACATCGCTATTTAATACAAATCCATTTGGTGCTTTTATTTCTTTTATAGAATACTCTCCAAGCTGTAATTCTTTTGATGTACCTTTCCCTTCTTCATTTGTTACTATTGTATCTACTATTGTTCCTTTTTTGTATATAACTGTTCCATCGTTTGAAGGTTCTAAAATATCTTCTTTAGCATATATTTCATATTTTGCATTAGAAAGACCTTTCTCCTCATATATAAACTTTCCATTTTGATAATCTACTAAAACTTCACCTTTTTTCTCAACAGTAATCTTACCTTTTACCGCTTTATCTTGTTGTTTTACAGTAATCACTGGTGTACTTCCATCAGGCAATGTTTCGTAAGCTACATTATAAGTAATTTCAAATTCTATTGGAGTATCAGAAATTAGATAGCCATTAGGACTTTTTATTTCTTCTAATTGGTATTTTCCTGCTGGTAATTTTTCTCCTGTCATTACAGTTCCTGTTTCATCAGTAGTCCAAGTATCTACGTAATGTGGTAAAGGATTCCATTCCCAATATCCAAAGTATTTTCCTGTTTCCATATTCTTAATTTTAAATTTTGCTCCAGATATTTTTATAACTTTTTGAGTATCTATATCTTGTTTTACTATTGCAAGTACTGCTTTAAACGATGTATCATTAAATACTCTCCAAGTTTGAGGTTCTTCACTATCCTCATCAATTTCAACTATAAAGTCTGGTACTTTATATTTATCTTCTGGTACTTTTGTTTCCCTTACAACGTAAGTTCCATAAGGTAATCTTTCACTTTCTGCACATCCATTTTCATCTGTTACTAATATTGCTGTTTCTTCGCCATTTGCATTTTTAGCAATAGGTGCCTTTTCCCAGCTTCCATATTTATCAATATCCTTTTGTGATTTTATTGTAAATTCAACTCCTTCTAGTAATTCTGCCTCGCCATTTTCTTCACTTGAAATTTTTATAATTTTAAATGCTTGTGATTTTACTCTTTCTTTTACATTTACATCTTTTACTACTAAACTTTCATCTTGATTTTCATAATTTAATTCAAAGTCATATTCTGTTTGATCTACTGTGTAACCGTTACTTGCTTTAATTTCTTTTACAAAGTACTTTCCAAGATACAAATTATCTATACTAGCATTTCCTTCTTTATCTGTTACTAATTCAGCTATTTTTGTATTTGCTTTATATATAATACTTTTATCTGCTGGATCTAATATATTTTCTCTTGCATAAAGTCCATAAATAGCACCTTCAAGAGTTGCCTCTCCCTGTGGAGTTTTTCCTGTTTCACTATCCTCTTTTGAAAGTGTAACTTTACCTTTTACTCTTGAATTATAGACACTAATTTCATAAATTTTTTCATTTTCTATTACTTCAATATTATCACTTACTTTAACTTGAACAGTATATCCATTAGGAGCAAGACTCTCTTTTACATAGTAAGTTCCATAGTCTAATAATTTTGAAATTGCAACACCTTTATCATTAGTTATTATACTTTCAACCTTTTCATTTTTTTCGTTATATATATCAAATATTATTCCTACTTGTTCTACTACTTTTCCTGTTTCACTATCCTTTTTTACTACTTTAATTTGACCTTTTTTCTTTTCGTTTTCAATAGTGACTTCTTTTACACTGTTAAGAGGAATTTCTACTATTTGTGAATCCGTATTTAATATATAATTATTTTTAGTACTCACTTCTTTTAAAGTATATGTACCTTCATATAAATCAGTAAAAGTAGCCATTCCTTCCTCGTCTGTTGTTTCTTTTCCTACCAACACATCACTTTCAGTATATAGCTCAAAAGTTACCCCTTCAATAGGTGTTTTTGTATCTTTATCTACCTTATAAATTATAAGTTTTCCATCCTCTTTTAATTTTTTTACTGTTAAAGTATTGTATGCCTTTACATCTTCGTAAGAATTTCCTGTAATTATATAGTCTTGATAATCTGGATTGTATGCTTCCGCATATAAAATTGGTTTAGTCTTACAGCTTAAAGTAGCATTTATTTTAACTTCAAAACTATCTGATACAATATTTCTTGGAATCAATATTTTAAATTTTTCTCCAGAATTAAATTTACTTTTAACATTATTATTTTCATCAGTTATTAAAATTCCTGTTTTGTCAATGTTTATACTTACACTATAGTGCTGATATGATGTATTAGATGTCACTGTATATGTAGCGGAATAGTAATCAGTATTTATATTATCAAAGTTTAACTCTTTTTCTTGTATAATATTTACAGTAGCGTTTATTATAGTCTCAGTTCCGTTATATCCAATGTCTAAAAGTTTAGCTATAGCATTATATACCCTTATTCCTGCCTCATTAATTCCTCCTCCGCCATAATAAGTTTCGTCCTCATTAGCTAGGTACCTATAAATTGCTTGTTTCGTAGCCATATATGCTTCATCCTCATTAGCTAATCCCATTTGTTGCGGGGTTTTATATGGATATCCACTTGTTGCAATTCTCCATAATCCATTGTCGTTTATTTTATCTCTAAAATTAACTTCATAGCTTGGTAGTTCGCCCACTCCATCCTTTGAAGGCTCTATACAATATGCTGGGTATTCTATTCCTCCATTATTATATACAACTACTGCTGTACGCACTTTATTCCCATTACTAAATTGTAAATAATAATTTGTGTAATGTGTCATATATAAAAGTGCCTTATTTATTGCCAAAACTGGCACAAAATATGTTGTTATAAACATAATTATTAAAAATATACTTATTATCTTTTTCATATTATCACTTTACCTTTCTTTTCTAAAAAATAAAAAGATAAGTTTTTAATTCTTATCTTTTCTTTTTAAATTTTATATAATTTTTGTACTAAAATATTTTTTACGCATTGTTTTTTTTTTCACTTTAAATATTGATAATTTACTAAATAATTTTTCATTATATCTTTCATTTACAAGTGTAGTAAATAAATAATTTTTTTATATTTTTAAAAAAATATAACACCTATAACTCTCAATGAAACACCTATCAAAAGAAAAATTGTTAGTATTTTAAAAAAATTTACTAGAAATCTAAACATATATATCACTCTCCTTATATTTATTATAACCTTTTTTAATATTAAAGTCTAACCAATTATATATGTTATTGATTATTTATCATATTTTTTTCTGATTCTACTGCTTGAACGCATAATCTTTTGTTATCTTGTCCTTTTACACAAGTTATTAGAGTAATCCTATTATCTTCTGTACTTTCCAATAATGACCAGTCTGTTTCATCTATTATTTTTATATCCTTAACGACATACCTTCTTATTCCATAATTAGTTTGATAATATATTTCAGAACCTATTTTAATTTTATTAAGATTTCTAAAGAAATCTCCACTTTCTCCACCATTATGGGATGCTAGTCCAACATTTCCAACATAAAGACTTGTGCTTGTAAAATGACCTATTGCATCAGATAATATTGATAATTTTGTTCCCTCTTTAATTGGTGCATTATCTAATAGAATATCTGGTATTGTTAATGTTCCAATAGTATCCTCATAATTAATTTCTTTTTGTTCTATTGGCTCTAAATCTTTTATTTCTTCATTATCTCCTACAATTATTGTTTCTTCTGCTTTCTTATTTGCACTAAACACCTTAAATTTATGTATTAAAAAAACTGACATAACTATAGTTAATATAACTAGTATTACTACTAATAAAAATATTTTTGCTCCTTTATTCATTTGTATCACCCCCTATATCACAATATCTATTGTATATGGAATTATATTATTTGCTTTATTTATTAATTGTTCAATTGTTTTACCTTTTCTAATAATTTTAAGCATTTTTCCATTATACTTATCTACAAACTTTTCATTAATTACTATTTTATATCTATTACTCTTTATCTTGTAATCATACTTATCTAATTTTATGATAGGTTTTATTATTCTTTCTTTACCAACCTCAATCCACTTATTATCAGAAAAATTATATATTACCACATTTTTTCTTCTTGTAAAAATAATTATTATAATAATCAATGATATACTACTTAATAATATAATTTCTGGTATATAATTTTTATCTGTTGCTATATGTTTATATGTTATCTCATAAATATAATCATTTTCTATTATTTTATCAGCCGTTCCACTATATTGTGCTGTTACATTATATGTTAATGGATTTTTTACTTTTATTTTAGTTGCATAATAGCAAGTTGCATTATATTTACTAGGAATTGTATTCTCTTGTAATTTTCTTGTTTCTGCAACTTCCCAATTTGTTGTAATTAAATCTAATGTCAATCCTTCTTTTTTAATTTGTTTTGGAATATTGTTTAAATCGTTTGTCTCTAAATTAGTATATACCTTTTTTTCATCTATTACTTTTTCTTTATAACCATTATATTGAGTTTCTACGTTAATTGAATTTATATCTAATTCATATTTTCCTACAAAATCATTCTCATTATAGTCTATACTTTCAGGTAATTGTTGTAATATATCTTCTAGTTTATTACTATCAGTTTCTGTTGTTTTAGTAGTAAATATAGTTATTGTTTCTATTGTGTTTCCACCTGTTTTGGACTTTTTTTCTAATTGATATGTCTTTTTATCTACTTTAAACTCGTTTTCTAAATTAAGTAAGAAATTTTCTTCTTGTTCTTGTGATACAAAATATGTTTTTTTAATGTATTCTATATCATCTTTTATGAATACTTGCTCATTTATTGTAGCAAAGCATTTTACTGTTGTTAATACAACTGTTGATACTAAAATAAGAGTACCTATTTTTAATATTTTCTTAATCATATAATTCCTCCTTGTAAAATGTAATTAAATAAATAAGTAGCTCCTATTGAACAAAGAGCTACAATTAAAATATATAAAACGATTCTTAATAATTTACTTATAAAATCACTTAAAAATGAAAATATTACTTTTATAATATTTGATTTTTCTATTGTATAATTTTGATGTCCATTCTCTTTAAACTTACTTTTCTTTTGAAATTTTTTATACAAATTTTTTTTCATAATCATTTCCTTCCGAATATATTAAAAAAATTTCTTTTTTCTACTGCAACTACACTATTCGACTTTTCTTCTACATTATCTTTAAATATTGATTGATATATTTCAGTATTTTTCATTTCAAAAGGATTAGGAGCATATTCACTAAAATAAGTATTCTTCTTGTATTTATTCATATTTGAAGATAAAGCATTTTTATCTTCAATAGGACAATAAGAAATTATAAAATGCACATCTTCTAATTCTTTAAGTTTGTCAATAGCAAGAAAAATATTACTTATTTCCCATAATTTACTACCACCTACAATTATTCTTTTATCATTTTTTATAAATGATTCTAAATTGTAATCAGTTAATACTCCATAATCATATATGTAAACATCATATCCATAACTCATAGCACTTATCTTTTCATTTTTATCATATATGTCTATCCCGTTATATTGAAACATTCCATTGTTAATATCTTTTCCTGCATTTTCTCTCAATTCCTCAATGTCATTACTGTTATTTGCACATACATAACAAGCTTTTAATCCTCTTTCATTGAAAAATTTGCATAATAAAATAGCTTGTGTAGTAGCTCCAATATGATTTTGTGTACCAGCTATCGCCACTGTAAGTAATTGTTTTAATTTTTTATATTCCTTTTTTATTATTACTTTATTTTTACCTTTTGTATTTATATCATCTACTCTAAATCTTATTGCATCTTTATACTCATTTCCCTCTTTTGATAAACATTTTTTAAATTCTTCATCTTGTTTTTTATAGTTATCACCAATTATAAAGTTATATATTCCTTCTCTAAAAAGTTTAGATAAAATACTGTCTCCCTCTTTATATCCCGTTGCAAGTATTATAATTCTAATATTATGCATTGATTTCATTGCAACTACTGATTTTATTATAGTCTCCTCTTTTTCTTTTCTATTTGTAATATCTAATATTAAATATTTAAAACTGCTTAAATTTTGTAATTCTCTTATTGAAAAATCTTGTAAATCCTTTATTCCTGTATAAACTTCAATATCATCATAATTATTTTTTGCACACATTTCTCTTATAAGTTTTTCATTAGAATTTGTTATTGCTAAAATCATTTTATTTCCCTCCTTATTAAACAAAAAAAAGACTATCATTTATTGATAATCTTTTATATGATTTCTCATATAACTTACATAAGTACATTATAAAATAATCTCTTACTGATTCTTATATTTCAAGAAAATTATATCATAAAAATTTAATTTTATTACATTTCCATATCTTCATCATCCATATTTTGACTATCTTCTTGTTCTTGTTTTTGTTCTAGTTCCTGCTTAATTACAATAAATTTTATTATATTTTTATCTATTCTATATTTTCTTTCTAATTCTGATATATTTTCTGCTTTTCCATAAAAATTAAAAATAGCAAAATATCCATCTTTATTATCTCTAATCGGATATGCTAATCCTCTGATACCTAAATTATCTACTGTAACTGGCTTGTTTGATAAATTTTCAAGATATTCCTTATAATTTTTTAATTCTTTTTTTATTTCATTTTCGTTAATTGTTGGGTTCATTATAATTATACTTTCATACTTGTACATAGTTTGTACTCCTTTCTCATTTATTAAAGATTTTTCGCTTTGCCTTTTTACTTCTTCCATTATACTTTTTAAATTATCAATAATAACATCAACATTATTCCAAGCTGATGTATCAATTATTATTTCATCTTCATTTTCAAACTGGATTGTAGTTTGATATTTTCCATCACTTAAATCTTCTGTATAGATATTTTTATATTTTATATCTAATATTTCTAATAACTCTTTATAAAGAGTAGTAAAAGTTGGGTTTGTATATACATCTCTATCAGAACCATATTCCATAAAGTCTAAAATATCATTGTAACCCATATATGATTCAACAACATCTTTGATTGTATAATCATCTATAGCTTTAAATTCCACTTTACTCAAAAAGTTTTCTCTTAAATCTTTTAATGTGCCTTTTTCACTATCTAGCATTGGAATTATCGCCATAGGATGTTCATATATTTTTACAATATCATCTTTATCATATTCTAAAATATCTTTTTTTAGTCCTTCTATATCTTTTTTTATATCTTCACTATCTTTAGCATATTCTTCTAACAATCTTTTTTCCAGTTTTTCTAGTTCCATTATAACATCTTCTGCTTTTCCTATTAAGTCTCCGTCTATATATACAATATTTTGTTCTTTATATATTAAGTTAAAGAAATAATTTATCCTTTCTTGTTTTAAAGCATTTAAGTACGCATTTTCATCAATTCTCTCATCAATTCCATCATTTGTATAATATGACATTCTTTCATTTTTATCTTGTACTTCTATACAAGCATAACCGTTTTTTTCCTGTATATCTCTTGCTTTATCAATTGCAATTTCTAATTTTGGTATATCACTTTCAATAATATCTGATATACCTTGTTCTCTTAAATCTTCATTCTCCCATATTTTTATTATATAACTTCTCATACTTCTCCTTTCTATCCACCATATAAATAATTTCGTGGATTCTGAAAATCTCCACTTTCATTTTTTCTAATTTCAAAATGCAAATGAGTTCCTGTCGAATTACCTGCATTTTTATCTCTTACTGGATCACCTCCTTGTGTTCCTATTACATTTCCCTGTTTTACCACTTGTCCATCATAAACATATATTTCTGCAAGATGAGCATATAAACTATATATTGTTTCACCTTTATATACATGTTCTATTTTTACACAATTTCCATAACCTCCCAAGACTCCAGTAAAAACTACTTTACCATCTAAAACACTTAAAATTTCTGTATGCCAAGCACCAGCTAAATCTATCCCTGTATGAAAACTAGGATTTCCGTATAATTGGATGTATTCTATTTCCAAATTCACTTGTTACTACTGCATTATTAACCGGCATTGGTAATTCTCCATTAAAAGTAAGTTCTATACTTTCTAAATTATTTCCATAATCTTCTTTTATTTCATATATTGCAGAATATTCTGCACTTGCTTTCATTTTTTCCTCTGTATCCCAACCAAACCAGCTCTGTATAGTTTTCCAACTACTCACTAATAATACAATAGGAATAGCAAGTATAAATATAAATACTACTATTCCTATTATAATTCCTATTATTAATCTTTGTCTTTTTTCTTCATCTGTAATTTGACTTATAACCGCTTTTGCTATTAATTTTGCAGTAGCTGGATCTATTGCCATTAACGACCACCGCCTTTTCCATAATAAGAAAATTCATAAGGGAATATATCAAATTTTACAAGTATCCTGTTCGAACCTATTATAAATATTCCATACCCTCTTTTCTTTGAATATAAAAAATCTGCTTGATATTCACTTAATTTAAACAACTCTATTGTTTCCTCTAAATTTTTGCCGTCTGTTCCCATAAGTATCTTATATGTAGCCATATCTAGTATTGCTTGTCCATACATTTTAATTGAAGGATCTAAAAAATCAATAATAGAATGTGAAATTATTGTTAGACTTCCGCTCATATTTCCTGCACCTTTTGGCTATATTACGAAGAAATATTAAACTTTGAGGTACTTGTGTATCTATTAGTAAATAAGCTTCATCACATAATAACATTGTTTTTTCTTCTTTATCTTTACTCATTAGTTCCCAACAGTAGGTAAGAATATTAAAATATTGTGCCTTTTTTACTCTTTCAGATGCATTTTGTAAGTTATGAGTATCTAAACATATACAATTTGTTTTTGTATCAACACTCGTATATCCATTAAATAAAGCACTATCTGCACCTACTGATATTGTTCTTATAAGAGATTGCAATATTTCATAATCTTTTTTCTTTGATTCTTCATAAGTAATATTTATTTTTTTATATATCAATTCATATAAGTCTGTCATTATAGGAAAATCTATATTTCTATAATTGGATATATCTGTGTTCCAATATATATCAAAATTATTATATAGTTCTTCTAATGTTTCTTCTAATAATGAAACTTGAATGGTTGTTAATTCTGGGAAAAGTAGTTTAAAAAAAGTTCTTAAAGTCTGGAAATGTAATGCCATAGCACCTAATCCTTTTCCTTCATCTTTAAAAACTTTTTCTTGCTCATTTTCATAATCCAGCGGAACATCTTTTATTTGAAGTGGATTGATTATTCCTCCTGCACCACTTCCAACATTTAACCAATCGCCATCTAAATTTTCTGTCAATTCTTTATATTCTCTTTCTACATCAATCATAATTATTTTAGTTCCTGTCATAAATTCATTTAATATTAAATGTTTTGCAACAGTAGATTTTCCAACACCAGCTGTTCCCATTATTACATAGTTACTATTTGTTCTGTCGCCACCTCTTTTCCAAGAATCTAATACTACAATGCCTCCCTCTGTATCTCTTGCAAAATAATAACCTGAATTATCGTTGAAGCCGATTACTTGCAAAATGCATACCACCTAAAAATGTTGATAGTGGTACATTTCTATTAGCAATTTTTCTTATTTTTTCATCTAAAATATTAAATGGTGTTATTGATTTAAAAGCATTCATAACTAAATTTGCTAGATTTCTTATTTTCATTTGCATACCTATTAGTTTACTTTCAATTTTCTTACAATTCTTTTGCAATTCTTCTTCATTTTCAGCTATTACCATTATAAGAATAGACATATATCCAACAATTTCACCATCTTGATCTATTCTTTTTATTAATTCATGTCCATCTTCTATTTCTCGTTCAGTTCTTTGCCTTATTATCTCATCTTTTATATTATCTACTGTATTTTCATTTTGCCTCACACCTTTTGAAATATTTTGAATTAATAATGTATTATCTGTTGGAGAAAAATTTAATGAACATATTGTATTAGGTATATTAGTTATACTTGATAACCAGCCTATTTTTACACTTTGAGGATACCTAATTATTGTATAAACTTTTGCATATATGTCTCCTACTTTTATTCTGTTACTTTTATATTCTATACCTCCGAATTGGTGTAAGAATATTAAGTAAATTTTTATTTTCTTGCACTCCTGTAATTTCAATTTTCTTCAATTCAATTCCTCCTTTTATATTTGTAAATATGGTATTTTTTCTTCAAATTCATTATCTTCTCTAAAAGCAAAATTTATGTTTAGTGTACTATTACATAACTGTATTAGTTCTTGTTCATTTAATATATCTACTTTAATACCACAATTTCCAAACTTATTTACTAAATCCATAGCTCTTTTTAATAATTCTTTTTCTGCAATATCACTGTTTTTTTCAAATATAGTAATATAATTTTGTCTTTCAACTACTTCTCCTGTAATAGTTAATTTTATAGTTTCTCTAATATTTTGCTTCAATAAATTCTTTTGCTTTGAAATATCTGATTTGTTCAAATTCTCCCTTAACTTTTCCACAAGTTCTGTTACATCTACAGGTCTTGAAATACTTAAAAATTTTAATTCTTTTAAATCACTAGATAATTCATTAGTTATTTCTTTTACTTTCTGAGTAAGTTCTCTTTTTGAAAATAATTGTATATTTATAGGATTAAGTTTTAATGCCATTATCACATAATTATCTCTTGTATAAATAGCATTATTTTTTATATCTAAAATATTTATTTCCTCATTACAACTTCTTTGTTTTTCATCTTTCTTTCCAAACACATTAACACCTCCATTTATCATAATACTCATATTCATATTTTTTTTGTGTTCTAACAAAATCAATCATATATTTAACTTGATTAACTATACACAAATTATTTTCATCTTTTGTTGTTGCAACTACTATTGCTACTACTCCAAACATTTCAATTAACACTGACATTAAATAATTTTGATTACTTAAATAATACACAATTATGGATATTGGAATTAAAGCAACAGCAACTATTATTGTTATAATTAACTCTTTAATACCATATCCCTTAAAAAATTCCATCCTAACTTTTACGTTACTAGGAATATACAACTTTATATCTTCATTTTCCATTTTTTCCCCTCCTATATATTTTTAAATGATATATTCTCCATAATAGAATTTAATTATATCTATCCCTACAAATATCAATTCTGATATTATTAAAAATACAACCACATTCCATATTTTCTTTTTATAGCTATTCATTGCATCTTCATCATAAATCATTTTTATAAAACAAAATACCACTCGACAAACTGACCCAAGTGGTATTACTACTGTTCTTAATAAAGTAATAATTTCATCTAATATTTGCATTTTATCACTTCACTTTCTTTAATTGTTTTATTTTTCTACTTAATTGTCCAGAAAGTTCCATTGTCTTACTTGCTGTTATGATGACATTAGATATGCCACCACCTCCGCCTCCTAACATAAACTCTTGTAGCATTTTAGGAGTTTTTATTGCTAATATTATCATTGCTATTGCATATATAAGCTGACCACTAAACACTAATAATAAAGCTAATTTACAACAAAATATTTGCACTAATACTGTTAACATACTTTTAAATAATTTTCCAATATATTGTGTAAATACTCCTCCGTCTGCATTAATTAAACCTACACAAGCTAGTGGGAATCCCAGCTTTAATACAAAAATCTCTGCTCCGCGAATTATAAATTGTACCCATAATACAAATAGTAAAATTAAAGCAATAAGTGACATTATTGCACTAAATAACCCTGCACCTGCCAAATCTACCATTTTTGTTGTAATGTCCATTGTTTGTGATACATTAAGTGTTTCTAACATATCTTGTCCAAAACTTTGAACAACGCTTATTAGCCAATCATATAACAATGTAGAACATAATAAAACTATTATAGCTCTTATAAAATATATTATAAATGTTAATGGCGGAGTATCTGCTTCTCCTTCTGTCCAAAGTATGTATATATCAAATCCTTTTTTTATAAACTTTAATATTATAAGTGATAGTGCAAATGAAAAAATAAGTATTTTTAAATTTTCTAATGAAATTACTTCTGTTCCTAAAATATGAGTCAACTCATATTCTGCATTAAAACAAATATTCATCAAATTATTAAAAGCACTATTGATAGCACCATCAACACCACCGATCAAACCAATAATCAAATCAGTTAATAAATTAATCATTTTTACCTATAGTAACCAATGATGACATTTATTAGCCCACTTGCTATAACTACACCTACACAAGATATTATAGCAATTTTAATTCTGTTGTCCCATCTTTTTGTGTCCATTTCATCACTGGCTGACTTTCTTAATAAATAATATCCTATCAAACAAGCTGTTAATACTGGTGCTAAGATTAACAACCAATTAGTTAAATCTTTTATCAGATTTTCTGTTCCTATTGCAAGTTGGCTTTCTCCTACTGAAGTTGCGAAACAATAATCTGTAAATAGCATTACTGCTACGAATATCATAATTCCCATTTTCTTTATCTTTTTTATCATACATAAAATCCTCCTCATTTCAAATTCTTATTATCTATAATTAAAAAATTCCCAAATACCCCATAATTTTATTTCTTCTAATTCTCTTTGAGTTCTTTGTTCTTCTCTTTCTTTTCTTAATTTTGTATTATGCTCTTGATTTCCCATACCAAATAATTTATTAAATTTCCATTTTGATATATCTGGTAATGTTGACATTATCGGAAACATACCAGTTGGAATTACTAAAAGATATGGTCTTTCAATTCTCATTATTTCATCTTCTGTAAGTAATGGTCTTGAAATTAAATTCATACTTTCTGAATTACTTCCACTTTGATATTTTGCATAACTATTACTTATGCTATATGTTGATGTTGTATAAGTACCTAATTTTTTTGAAATTATTGTTGCCGTTTCTGTACTAGCTGTTTTTAAATATATCCAAGTCTGACAGTTATCTCTTATATTTTCTGCCACTTCTCTACCATACTTTGTTTCTAGTTGAGAAAAAGACTGCAAAAATAAATTAAATCTAATTTTTCTGCCACCGTGCTACTGTTAGCATATTACTAAAAGCTGGTATAGAGCTAAAATTTCCAAATTCATCTAATATGTAATTAACTCTTTTAAATAATTCACCACCTCTACTGTCTGCTTTTTCTACTAATGCAACATAATTTTGATATACAAATAAACTTGCTAACGAATAGTATGTAGTTTTTTGGTCTGGTAAAATAATAAATGTTGCTACTTTTTCTTTTCCAGCATCAGTTAAAGAAAAATCGCTTTTACAAGTCATTGAGTATATACTTTTATTTGTGAATAGCTTTAATGTTGCTAATGCACTTGTAAAGAAACTGCTACGAGTTTTATCTGGTGCAATTTTTGCTATACTAAAAACACTTTTAGCTGGATGTTCTTCTTGTAATCCTTCTATATATTTATTTAAAGGCATTTGATTATTACCTATTGTTTTACACATTTCTGAAATAAACATATATACATTAGTTAAATTTTGATATTGTGGATTAGCTTGATTATCAAATACTACACTCATTATTGCACCTGCAATAACGGACATTTCGCCATCTCTCCATATTTTTTCCGAATGACTTCCTTCATCTCCCACAAGACTATTAGTAATATCCCAGGCATATTCTTCTGCTTTTCTAAAATCTTTGTTATTTACTGCATCTATAACTGGTTGTAAGTAATTATATCTATTTGATTTCATTGGATTCTTAAAATCTAATGTTATAACTTTGTAACCTTTACTCCTCAAATATGGAGCTGTATATTCAAACAGTTCTCCTTTAGGATCTGACAATATCATAGATTCACCAGCTAATGCTAAATTTCCAACGGTCTGTAAAACAACACTTCTTGTTTTTCCACTTCTTGTTGCTCCAACTGTTAAAGAATGTATATTTTCATCTACAAAATATATTTTTTCGTTTTTTTTATCTTTTTTATACCCAACCACTAAACCTCCTTTATTTGCTTGATATTTATTTTTATCTTTTATTGGAAACTTATTGCATTTAAAATTTCTTTCAAATTCTTTTTGCTTTTGCCATCTAGCCGTACCGTGTTGTCCTTGTCCAATACTTTTAGGAGTATAAATTTTATCTGTTATTCTATCTAACTCACTATAAAAACTATTTTTATTTACAATTAACACTGCAATTATTAGTACTTCAAATAAAATAAACAATAAAAAAAATAGTGGCATAAATTTTTCATCAGCTACTATTTGACTAAAATCATATAAAGTTTGAGGAATATCAATTCTTGATAATTGAATATGTATCATACTTGCTAATACCAAACTTATTGGTATATTACAAATTGTTGCTATAATTCCTATAATAACTTTATTTTTCTTCACAATTCAAGTCCCTCCTCTCTATTTAATGATAACATTTCTGTATATTCTTCAATTTGTTCATCTGTTAGACTGATAAAATCTAACTCTTTTGAATTATTACCTGCTATAATAAAAGTTCCTCTTATTGCTAATCCATTAAGATAACGATTAATTGGTAAATTATTAGCTAATGCCTCTGAATCATATATTATTAAGGTTTCTTTATCATACTCGATAACTTCTATATTACTATTTCCAATTCTTTTTCTTAATGTATCTAAATCATTCCATATTCTTTCTGTATATGGTTCTCTACCTTGTTCTACTATCATTACAGTCATTCTTAATTCTATACCAATTTTTACCACCTCCTACAATTCTAACTCATCACTACTATAGCTCATTTTTCTTGCCCATTCTTTTTTAGCATTTGTTGATAATGAATTTATAAAATCGTTTGAATTTACTCTCATATTCTCTTGTTCTTCTAATTTGCTCATTACTTCATATAACTCAAATAACAGCATCTCTGCTGTTATCTCTTTATACTCTTTCATTAACTTAATTAGATTATTTCCAAGCATATTATAAAGTTTTTCCTTTTCTGATTTTATAATTTTTTCTGCTTGTTCTTCTGAAAAATAATTAGCTATTTCGTTAACTTTTTCAAAGTAAGTATTATAACTTCTTTTCATATCAAAATTACTTTTGCATAATTTATCAATTAAATTATTTATTTCTAATTTTAATTCACTATCTAAAAAAGCATAAACAAGTCTGCCGTTTCTTTGGTAACATCTTTGCAATTCTTTTAAATTCTCCAATTAAAATTTTTCTATCTTTATTTTTAATTTTTATATATGGTATTTTGGGATTACAATTTTCAATATTTATAGCTTTCATTTCTTCAACTAAATCTCGATTTTTCAAATCTTTTTTTATTTTATCTCTTTGAACGTATAATTCCTGCAATTCTTCATTATAAATGCCTTTTGTTACAATATCTCTTATTTTATTTTGCTGATAAGTAGATATATAACATCTATTTATTTTTTGTGATCTGTCCCAGAACATATAATGTAAATGTGGATTACCTTTTTTCAAATGTACTACTCCACAATATTCTAATCTTGAAAATGGTATATTCATAACTTTCGCAATTTCTTGAATATTCTTTTTAATCATAATTTCCCATTGGTTGCGATTATCATATCCAAGCCTTATAGCATCAGACTCTCTCAAAGAAATAATACCTCTATAAATATTATTTTTTTCTTGTGATATGTTTTTAATATATTTAGCAACTTCTTTTTTTTGAATGTCTGGCTGTAAATTTCTATAATTATAATAACCGAATATTGAACTGCCATATTCGTTAGTTAATGCATTTGTTCTAGTAGCAATATAATATAAATGTTTTATATTACCTGTTGGAGTATCTTTTTTATTAGGAGAATATGCTCTTAATTTTGAAATAACTTTTACCATTTTTATCCCACCTTATTAGTAGCATACATAATAGCCTGCCTTTCTGCTTTTTCTATTATTTCATCTGTATTTTCTCGACTAAATTCCTTTAGTAATGAATATACGACATATTTACTAGCCTCAGATGATTTTATATTTTTTACTACAATTTTTACTAATCGTTCTAGTGGTTGTTCACATACTGTTTCAATTTGATGTTTTATTATTTCTGAAATTCTATCTATATCCTCAGTTGTACTTTTTATTCCTAATCCTATATCTATATATTCTCTTACTAATTTTGAAATAGATTCATTTTCCTTACACATTTTGCAAAGCCTATTATATGTTTCTCTATCAACTCGTACTGATAATTTTATCGTATCTTTTGTCCTCATTTTTACACATCGCCTCCTCACATTCTTCTTTTTACACTCGTAGAGCAAGAATAGATGTCCGACAGACATCCCTAAACAGCTTGAAAGCAGAGCTTTCAACGTGTGTGACAACTACTCAATTTGTCCTCCGACTGTCCGACAAATTTTTATAGTAATTTTCTAGTAAAATATCAATAAGTTCGCTAAACTCTTTATCGTTTGCGAACTTATCTTTGTATTTTTTTAATATGTTTTTTACTAATCTTCCTGTAAATTTATTCTCCTGTTTCTTTGGTTTACCCTTTATAATTTCTAATACATTATCTTTTGTTATAGTACCATAAACAGCCCTTAATTTTTGAGCCTGTGCAGTAGTTAATTTTAAATTGTTTTCATCTATAATGTCATTTACTATTATTTGTTCTTCTGGCTTTATATATGATAATTCAACTCCTGCTCTAATACCTATAATATCATTATTAACTTTATTTTTTAAATCGTCATTTAATTCTGTTAATCTAATTAATCGCTGAATTGTTGCTCTACTATCATCACTTTCATTTGCTAATTTTTCCACTGAATATTCTTCCTGCTCCATTGGAGTAGTTTCCTGAAAATCGTTGCTATCACTAGTTTTTGTGCCATTCTCTTTTCTAATTTTTTTAAGTATTTCTAATCGTTTTTTATATGCTAAACCTTTTTCACAAGGCAAAATATTTTCTCTTTGTGCTAGGTTCGTTTCAATCATAATTAACTCTGCCATATCGTCATCATAATCTTTTACTATTGCAGGTATATTAGTAATATTTAATTCTTTACAACATCTTGTTCTATTATGACCACTTATAATCTCATATCTATCTCGTTTTTTTCTAACTATAATTGGAGATAAAACTTCAGAACGAGATATGCTTTCTTTCAATTCTTCAAATTTATTTTGCGATATTGCTGAAAATATATGATTACTAAATTCATCTAGTAAATTTATATCTAGCATTACTATTTCTTGTTTATTATTTGTTAAATTGTGCTGTTCTTCTAGTTCCTGTTTTTGTTGCTTTTCTACAAATTTATTATATAGATCAACCTCCATAAATTATTCCTCCATTCAAATTTCTAAACTATCTTCTATCACTTTATCATTCACAAGACTTTCAATTTTATGTATTTTTTCAAAACTATTTAAATCCAAAAATGGTAATTTTATTTTTCCACTTTCATTTGAAAACTCTTGTATTGCTTTTGTGTCGGTATCAACTATAAATGAATAATACGTTGCATTTTTATTTTTCATATCAGACATTGTTTGTACCCATACCAATTCATCATCTTCAGAAATATTATCTTTTGCAAATAAAATAATGTCATTTTTTATCATTTCTAATACATCTGGAAAATTCAAAATGCTTTTATAATATAAATCATTATCATTACTGACTATATACTTTGTTAAATAGTTTTCTTCTGCAAATGCTTTTAAAATCTCAAACCCTTTTTCAGTTATAATTAATCTAATATTTTTCATATTATCATTTATATTCCTCCTCATATTCTTCTTCATCAGCATTTTCTTCTTGCTGTTCTTCTTGTTGTGTTTTATTTGATTTTTTGTTTGAATACTCATTTATAAATTCTTTGACTTCATTAGGAAATATTCTCTCAAAATCTTCTTTTTTAAGAGTATAATTATTTTCACTTAATGAAAATCCTAAATTTTGTAAGTCTTTATATATATCTTTTGTTCTTCCGTATATCTGATATTCTTCATCTCGATTAAGATATACTTTAATTTGTCCAGACATTATAATATGAGCTATATTTTCTAAACTCATTTCTCTTTGCTTTTCTTCTATCTCAAAAACTTTTCTTTTTATATTTTCTGATAGTTTTTCAAAATCATTTAATGATATTTCTAGTTTTTTATTTTCTGGATTCCATTTTGCTCCCGCTTTTTCTAATTCCTCTCTGACTTCAAATGTTTTTCCATAAATTCTGTATAAATTACCTATTCTAAACAACTTTATTTCTTCGTTTAAAACTTTTTCTTCTAACATAAAAATGCCTCCTTTATTTTTTTATATCTACATTTTTTTATATTTCCCATTTTAATCACCCCCTTTAAATGAGCTAAAAAAAGCACCTACTAGATTTTATCTAGTAAGTACCATTACCTTTTCATATTGATTTTAATTTATTTTTTACTTTTAATTTTTACAATGAATGTTATAAATAATAAAACTATCCAAGCAAGAAATCCTACTTTAAATCCAATCATCCAAATATTTTCATAACTGATTTTAAATAATATATCTAAAATCTTCATTGTTGCTGTTGCAAACAATAACATTACTATTAAAAATAGTATTTCTAAAATTATAAATTTTACTACCTTCATTTTTTTCTCCTATATAAATTGTAATTTATATAAAACTTTTTTTCAAACCTTTTTTAAATACTAAAATTGCTTTTGCTGTTCCTGTAATTGACATAGTAACTAGCTCATAACCATCTTGTAACATTTCATTTGCTTTTTCTTCTACTTTTTGTGCCATATCATCTGCCTTTGGTGAATACTCTATAACAACTGTTTTATACATTTTTATAATCCATTCCTTTCGCTCCGCTCAAGGCACAACACGGTATGAAACAAACGTGACTTTTGCGGAAAAAT
>CALXUC010000019.1 GCA_944391575.1 uncultured Clostridia bacterium
TTGTGGCTGTAGAGAGAGAGAGAGAGAGAGAGAGAGTATCTCTTTATTCAACGTGGAATTCGTTTACTCGACTATATCGTATATTGTCATTTAGAAAATAAAAAAAGAGAAAATAAGAATAATAGAAGTAGAGATAGAACTATACTAAAAGTAAAAAATAGTATGGGGCTATCTTTATGTGTGTTAAACGAAAAAAATTTACGTAAATATCAAAGAGCAGGACCTAAAAAGTAAAAAGATGTTTAATATATATATAAATTTAGTAAAAGGAAGGTAAAGTAATGAAGGAAAAACAACTAAAAAATAAAAAAGGAATAACATTAGTAGCGTTAGTAATAACAGTAGTAGTGATGTTGATATTGGCAGGAGTGGCAATAGCAGCAGTAGTAGATGGAGATGGGTTATTTAGTAAAGCAAGACAATCAGCGGGAATTTATGAAAACGCTGCACAAGATGAGCAAGATAAAATTCAAAGTATGATAAATGAAATAGATGGATATTTAAATAATTCACAAAATAATTTTCAAGGCACTGCAACAGATGGTAGCTTTGATTCTACTTTAGGTTTAAACACGCCTGACACTTCTGCTTTACCAACAGATACTACAAAATATGTAACATGGAATTATAATGAAACGAATAGTATTTATGAAGAAATTTTATCAGATACTGCTCCAAATAATTGGTATGATTACAATAACGGTCAATGGGCTAACATTAAGACTACTGCCAATGGGCTAGAGGCTTATTGGGTATGGATACCAAGATTTGCATATAAAATGCCAAATACTACTGGTAATGGCGATGAAAAAGAAATAGAAGTTATATTCGTAAAAAACAACAGTAAAGAAGGAGCAAATGGAGAAACGTGTTATTATGCAACAGATACAGAAATAACAACAGATGGCTCAGGATTATATGTTAATAAAACAGCCGACGCATTAGATAAATGGATAGTACATCCAGCATTTACATTTGGAGATGACCAATTAAATGGAATATGGGTAGCAAAATATGAAGCTAGTAGTAGCAATCCTGATGCAGAATATGGAGGAGGTAACGTAACAAATTTACAAGTGCAAGTAAAACCAAATGTAACAAGTTGGAGAAATATACAAGTAGCAAATTCATTTACAGTATGTGAAAATATAACAAAAACAGGAGGAGCAATAGGAACTACAAGTGGAAATAATTCAACTATAGATACACATATGATGAAAAATATGGAATGGGGAGCAGTAGCAGCTTTAAGTCAAAGTCAATATGGCGTATTTAATCCAGAAAGTGCTACGGGTGCAAATGGTGATAGTACATTTAAAGTATGGAATAACCCAAATAGTAATTACATTGCAGGAAGCGCTGGAGATACAGCAGATTCGGCTGACCAAACTTCAACAAGCTCATATAATACCAATATAGGGGTGAAAGCAAGTACAACTGGAACAATATATGGTATATATGATATGGCAGGAGGAGCTTGGGAATATGTTATGGGACTAATGTTAGTGAAGGAAACTGCAAATGAACCTTCTGTAGGACAAAATGATATAAATAATACAGGATTTAATGGAAAGTTTTCAAATGGTAATATATCTACAACAGGGATAAGAGATTTGCCTGAAAGCAAATACTATGATTTGTATCCATATGGAACTACATTTAACGATCAAACTGCTTACGACCGTGGAAAAATTGGAGATATGACACGTGAACTTAATCCGATTAGTTTCTATGCATGGAATGGTGACTATGCAGTTGTTATAGGGCCAGTTAATCCAGTAGTAAGACGTGGTGACTATGTACTTGCTCTTAATGCTGGAGCAAATGCGGGGATATTTGCGTTTAACAGCAATAATGGTAATGTAAATGAGTATCATTCATTTCGAGCCACATTAGTAATATTATAATTAACATAAAGCTTAATTTATAATTAAAATTGAATAGAAGAAAAAGATATATTGTAAAAAATTTTCAAAAAGAGTAAGAAAATCTTGCTCTTTTTCTTATTTATGTAGTATAATATAGATAAAGTTTTTTAGAAAAATTAGTATAATGAATAAGTTAAAATAATAGGAAAATATTTACAACAAAAAAATTCTATGATAAAATAATCTTGTATTAGTATAATAATATTAGGAGGAAGTTATGAATATAAAAAACACAAATGGTATAACTTTAGTATCTTTAGTTATTTATGTAGTTATAATGCTCATGTTAATTGCTATAATAGCAGTTTTTAAAAACAACATAGATAAAAATTTAGATTCAATAGGAGAATATACATCTCTTGTTCCAATAATTGATGAAGTGCATATGTATATGTTGGGTGAAGTAAATATAGAAAATAATAAAGTATTAAAAAGGAATTCTTCAGGTAGTTATATAGAATTTTCTTCAGGCAATACTTATATGTTTTCAGACGGTAGTTTATATAAAAATTCTGTAAAAATACTTTCAGATATAAGAGGCGGTTCATTTCAAGTAGGAACAGAAAATAATAATGAGGTTTTATATGTTAATTTAAATTTAGGAGACGAATTGCAAAATAAGCAATTAAAGTATGTAATGAATCCATTAAGTTGAAAAGCACAATAAAGAAGCAATAAAAATTGGTAAATTAGGGAGGTTTGTTAATGAATAAGACCAAGAGGAGAATATTTAATACAGCAGTAAAAATTTTTTCAGATAAGGGATACGATAATTCAAGCGTAGAAGAAATTACAGCAATAGCAGGCGTAGCCAAAGGCTCATTATATTACCATTTTTCAAAAAAAGAAGATATTTTCGATATGTTGCTAGAAGAAGGTTTTAAGATTTTAAAAAATAATATAGAAATAAAAACTAGAAAATGCGATACTGCATTAGATAAAATAAAAGCAGTTATATTAATACAAGTAAAAGTAACAGTAAAATATGAAGAATTCTTAAATGTTGTGTTTTCACAAATATGGGGCGAAGAAGAAAAAAATAAAAAATGTAAAAAAGCAGTTTTTAAATACATAAAAATTATAGAAGATATTATAAAAGAAGGAATAGAAAATGGAGAATTTTACGATGGAGATGTAGAAGCTTTGGCATCAGGCGTTTTTGGTGTTACGTGTTCAAGTCTTATTTATAGATTAAAGAAAAATAGAGAGGTAGACATAGATGAAATATACGAAGGCTTTATTAATACAGTAGTAAGGGGATTAATGAAAAATTAAAAAGGAGCTGTTGGCAAATGGAAAAAGAAGATATTTTAAAGATAATTCAAGAATTAAATGAAAAGCAAACAGAAACTATTTGTATTGAGGCTAAAACAGCAAATAAAGGTAAACCCGAAAAATATTATGATACTATTTCTAGTTTTGCAAATACAATGGGTGGAGTTATATTATTTGGAATAGAGGAAAGAAAAATAAAGAATAAAACTACTTTTGTACCAGTAGGAGTATATGATGTAAATGATTTACAAAAAAATATAACTAATTTGTGTAGTACAGAGTTTGAACCTATTATAAGACCTGAAATAAGTGTGATAAAAATAGAAAATAAGGACATAGTAGCTGTAAGAATTGATGTATTAACTCAAAGAAATAAACCTTGTTATTATAAGCCAAAAGGCTTGCATAATGGCTCATATATAAGAGTTGGTGATAGAGATGAAAATATGACAGAATATGAAATATACAAATGTATATCATATAGAGAGAATGAACAAGACGACAAGAGACCTGTGTTAAATGCTACAATGGATGATTTCGACAAAGAATTGTTGAATGAGTTCATAATAAAGGCCAAAAAGGGAAAAGAAAAATTTTCAAAATTTAGTGATGAAGATATTTTGCTAACAATGGGTGTTCTTACTAAAGTGGAGCATAAAATTTTTCCAACAGTAGCAGGAATAATGGTATTAGGGATATATCCGCAAAAATTTTTCCCACAATGGTTTGTAGCTGCAATGCTTTTCCCCGGATTTAAGGTTGCAGAATTAGGCGAAGAAGGGCAAAGATTTAATGATAATAAAAGAATAGATGGTAATATTCCAGAAATGTATAATGAAACAATAAATTTTATTGAAAGAAATACAAAATTAAAAATGAAAATAAATGAAAAAACAGGATTAAGAGAGGATATACCGGAATATCCTTTAGGAGCAGTAAGAGAAGCTGTTTCAAATATTTTAATCCATCGTGATATGAGCCCATATAAAGAAGGTACTTATAGTTCAGTTAGTATATTTAAAAATAGAATAGAATTTAGAAATGTAGGAAATTTATACGGTTCAAATACAATAGAAAAAATAATATCTGAAAGAGATATAGAGGTAAGAAATAAAACAGTTGTTGGAATATTAGAAACTTTAGGAGAGGTGCTAGAAAATAGACATACAGGAATAAAAACTATGATTTCAGAGATGAATAAAGTAAATTTACCAAAACCTGTTTTTGAAAATCAAAGAGAAGATTTCCTTGTTACTCTTTATAATGGTGAGTATGCAGAATTATTGCCTGAAAAATTGAAAGAAGAAGTAGGTAATAATGAAGTTACTTCCGATAAAAAAATTAAATTCGATGATAAATATTATAAAAATTTGGTTTTAAATTATATAGAAAAATCTGGAAGTATTACAAAGAAAGAATTAGATAATTTCTTAATTGATAAATTGCCAGATAATTTAAATATTGAACAGAAAAAAAGAAAAATAAAATATTTAGTAAATGAAACTTTGGCTAAAAAAGAAAAATTATTAAAGAATATTGGAAAATTTAATAACCCAATTTGGACTTTAAATAAAAATGATTAAATTTATCGCCGAAGTATCGCCGAAGTATCGCCGAAGTATCGCCGAAGTATCGCCGAAAAATTTTATACTAAAAATCTCAAAATTACATTATACTGACTTCCCAGTCTAAAGACAGGGAAGTTTTTTTGTGATATAATGCAAAATGAATTTAAGGAAAGATTTTAAAAAAAAGAAGGAGAGATTTTTTAGAATGAGTAAAAAATTATATGACTGTATAGAAATTACAGATTTAAAAGATATGTTAAACAAAACGAAAGAAATATATGTTGATAGACCAGCATATAAAATAAGAGACGGAGAGGGAAAATATAAAACTTTCACACATGGTGAAGTAAGAGATATGATAGATAGTTTAGGAATTGCTCTTTGCGACTTAGGATTAAAAGGTAAAAGAATTGCAGTTATAGGAGAAAATAGATATGAATGGGAAATTGCATATTTATCAATAGTTTGTGGAACTGGTATAGTTGTTCCTGTTGATAAAGCATTACCAGAAAATGAGTTGAAATCAGTAATAGAAAGATCAGAAGTAGAAGCTATTTTCTATTCTGAAAAATATTCAGAAAGTATTGAAAAAATTCAAAAGTATAAAGAGAATAAATTAAAACATTTAATTTCAATGGATTTAGATAAACATACAAATGGTGTTTATTCACAAAATGAATTAATAGAAACAGGTAGAAAATTAATTGAAGAAGGCAATAGAGAGTTTTTAGATGCTAAAATAAATAGAGAAGAAATGAGTATTATGCTTTTTACATCAGGAACTACTTCAATGTCAAAAATAGTAGCATTATCACATAAGAATTTAGCTTGTAATTTAATGGATACAGCAAGTGTTTTAGATGTAAATAGTGAAGATGTTGTATTATCTAACTTACCATTGCATCACGTTTTTGAATGTACAGTAGGATTCTTATTTTCTTTATATAAAGGGGCAGAAACTGTATTTTCAGATGGTGTAAAACATATAATAGATAATCTAAATGAATATAAAGTTACTGTTATGGCTTGCGTTCCAGGTATATATGAAATAATATATGGATTAATAAAAAAACAATTAGAAAAACAAGGTAAGTTACAAGAATTTTTAGAAAATCCAGATAAATATAGAGCATTATCAATGGAAGAAAGAAAACAAGAGTTCAAAGAAATTCACGATATGTTTGGCGGAAGAGTTAAAATATTTATATGTGGTGCAGCTGCTTTAGAACCTAGTGTGCATGAAAATTTCAAATTATTAGGATTTAATATGACTCAAGGATACGGCTTAACAGAAACTTCTCCAGTTGTTACAATAGAAACTCCTAAATATAATAGAGCAGGTTCTGTTGGAAAAACAATTCCAAATGTAGAGGCAAAACTTGTAGATGTAAATTCAGAAGGAATGGGAGAATTAATTGTAAAAGGACCAAATGTAATGTTAGGTTATTATGGTAATGAAGAAGCAACTCAAGAAGCTTTAAAAGATGGATGGTTCTATACAGGAGATTTAGCTAAAATAGATGAAGATGGTTATGTATACATATGTGGTAGAAAGAAAAGTGTAATAGTATTAAAAAATGGTAAAAACATATTCCCAGAAGAAATGGAAGGTTTAGTTAACAAAATAGAAGGTGTTAAAGAATCACTTATATTTGGAAAACAAGCTTCAGAAGATAAAGATGATATAAAAATAAATGTAGAAATAGTTTTTGACAGAGAAAGAGTAGAAGAAGTGTATAAAGTAAAGACAGATGAAGAAATATACGAAGCTTTACAAGGTAAAATAAAAGAAATTAATGAAATAATGCCAAAATATAAAGCTATAAGAGGTATAATTTTAACAGAAGCACCTTTAATAAAAACTACTACAAATAAAATAAAAAGGCAGGCAAATATAGATGCAATCGAAAAACTTAAAAACTAGTTTTTTAGGCAGAAATATGTTTTATTATAAAACAATAGATTCAACTCAAAAAGAACTATTTAGAAGAATAGAGGAGAATAATATAAAAAATGGAACGGTAATATACTCAGATTTGCAAACTTCAGGTGTTGGTACACATGGAAGAGTATGGTATACTGATGAGGAAAATAATATTGCTTTTTCATTTTTTATAGAAATGAATTGTGATTTAGAAAATTTAAACGGTGTAACTTTAGAAATAGCAGAAACGATACTTCAAGTTTTTGCAAGTAAGTATGATATATATTTGCAAATAAAAGAGCCTAATGATATTTATTATAATGGTAAAAAATTAGGTGGAATTTTAACAGAGAGCAAAGTACTTGCAGGCAAAGTGAAATATTTAGTAGTTGGAATAGGAATAAATACAAATAAACAAAATTTTCCACAAGATATTAAAGATATTGCTACATCAATTAAGAAAGAATTTGGAGTAAGTATAGATACTAAAGAGTTTATTATAGAATTTTTTAATTGTTTTGAAAAGAAGTTAATAAAAAGGATAGTATAAGTTGAAAAAGAATTTAAGTCTTTTTCAACTAAACTAAGAGTTATAATTCACAACTTTATTATAAAACATATTAAAGTACTTATATATTAATATTTTTTATCAAAAAAACAAGCTTAGGTGTAACAATCCGGGTCTTTGATTGCAAAATATTAATATATAAGTACCGCTGATATTTATTTAGCTGTGAACAACTAAGATATAGAAAGGAATGAGAATGATTATGAAAATTGCTTTTTTATTTCCTGGCCAAGGAACTCAAAATATAGGTATGGGGAAAGATATTTATGATAAATATGAAGTTGCTAAAAATGTCTATGATAAAGTGCAAGAAATAACAAATATAGATATTGCGAAAATATCTTTTGAAGGACCTGTAGAAGTTTTAAACGAAACAAAAAATACTCAATTAGCAATACTTACTAATAGCTTAGCTATACTAGAAGTTTTAAAAGAAAATAATGTAGAAGCAGAAGTATCAGCAGGTTTAAGTTTAGGAGAATATACAGCTTTAATTTATAGCAATTACTTATCATTTGAAGAAGGAATAAAAATTGTTCAAAAAAGAGGAGAATATATGCAAAATCTTTTACCAGAAGGCGACTGGCAAATGTTAGCAGTTTTAGGTTTAAAAGATGAAGTAGTAGAAGAAGTTTGTAAGAAAGTAAAAACAGGTTTTGTAGTACCTGCAAATTATAATTTTGAAGGTCAAGTAGTAATATCTGGTGAAAAAGAGGCTGTATTAGAAGCGGGAGAATTGGCAAAGGAAATGGGAGCAAGAGGAGTCATTCCTTTAAACACAGCAGGGCCATTCCATACAGAAAAACTAAAAGAAGCATCAAACGCATTAAAAAAAGACCTTGAAAATATAAGTATAAATAAATCTAATAAAAAAGTATTTAAAAACATAGACGGCGAACCTTATAGGGATACAGATAATATTAGAGAAATTTTGGCAAAACATATCATAAGCCCAGTTAGATTTTCTAAAACTATACAAAACATGTTAAATGAAGGAATAGACACATTTGTAGAAATAGGACCACGGAAAAACTTTATCAGGTTTTGTAAAGAAAAGTACAAAAGGTAAAGATGTGAGAATATTAAATATTAATAATGTGGAGAATTTAGAAGAAAGCATAAATATGTTGATTTAGTAAATTTGTTATTTATTTAGTAGTTGTTTTAAAATATAAATTTTGCAGAGTAAAACTATTCATAAGAAAATAGAGTTAGAATTAGAAAGGAATGAATTTTAAGTATGAAAAAAGTAGCTTTAATTACAGGGGGAACTCGTGGTATAGGTAAGCAAATTGCATTAACTTTAGCTGAAAACGGATACGATATTGCAATTAATTATAGAAAAGAAAATGAGGAAGTAAATAATACTAGAAAAGAGATAGAAGAAAAAAACGCAAAATGTTTTTTAGTTCAAGGAGATGTATCAAAATTTGAAGACTGCGAAAGATTTATAAAAGAAATTATAGCAGAATATGGTAGAATTGATGTTTTAGTAAATAATGCTGGAATAACAAGAGATATGCTTCTAATGAGAATGAAAAAAGAAGATTTTGAAGATGTAATAAATGTAAATTTAGTAGGTACATTTAATGTAACTAAAAATGTAATTCCATATATGATGAAAGCTCGTGAAGGAAGAATAATAAATATTGCATCAGTTGTAGGAATCTCTGGAAATGCAGGTCAAACTAATTATTCAGCATCAAAAGCAGGAATAATTGGATTTACTAAAAGTTTAGCAAAAGAAGTAGCTTCAAGAAATATATTAGTAAATGCAGTAGCACCGGGATTTATAGAAACAAGTATGACAGATATTTTAAAAGATGAGATAAAAGAAGAAATAGCAAAAATGATACCATTAAAGAGAATGGGAAAAACTCAAGATGTAGCTAATGTTGTTAAATTTTTATCATCAGAAGATAGTTCATATATTACGGGGCAAGTTATTAATATAGATGGCGGTATGCTTATGTAGGGTAATGTTACATTTTATAGTTAAATAAATATTAGTATGCTTATATATTAATATTTTTATCAAAAACATATCTGGGGTGTAACAATCCGGGTCTTTGATTGCAAATATTAATATATAAGCACTGCAATATGTTTTATAGTAAATTATTTAAGAAAGGTGAATAAAAGTATGAGTAGAAGAGTTGTAATAACAGGACTTGGAGCAATAACTCCAATAGGAAACACTGTAGATGAAATGTGGGAAGGTATTAAAAACAAAAAATGTGGAGTAGATAATATTACATTATTTGATAGTTCAACATTTAAAACAAGTTTAGATGCAGAAGTTAAAAATTATAATCCTTCAGATTATTTTGATGTAAAAAGTGCTAAAAGATTAGATAGATCTTCTCAATTTGCTTTAATTGCAGCTAGAGAAGCTGTTAAAGCAAGTGGAATTACAGAAGAAAATACAGATTTTAAGAGAGTAGGCATTTTTGTAGGTACTGGGATTGGAGGATTAATTACAATTGAAAATCAATGTGAAATTAATTATTCAAAAGGAAATAATAGAGTATCTCCAATGTTTATACCAATGGCTATAGGAAATATGGCATCAGGCAATATTTCTATAGAATTTGGATTTAAAGGTGAATCTGTTGCTACAGTAACAGCATGTGCGTCTTCAACTCATGCCTTAGGTGAAGCGTACAAAAATATAAAATATGGGTATGAAGATGTAATTGTATCTGGCGGAACAGAAGCAGTAATATGTCCTGTTGCAGTTGCAGGTTTTGAAAATATGAGAGCATTAAGTAATTCAACAGATAAAACAAGAGCTAGTATTCCATTCGACAAAGAAAGAACCGGTTTTGTTATAGGAGAAGGCAGTGGAATATTAATATTAGAAGAATTAGAACACGCTAAAAAGAGAAATGCTAAGATATATGGAGAAATAATAGGATTTGGAGCAACAACAGATGCATACCATATAACATCTCCTCGCCCAGACGGAGAAGGTGCAGCAGATGCTATGATAAGAGCTATGGAAGATGCTAATATAAAACCAGAAGAAATAGATTACATAAATGCACATGGCACATCTACATCTTTAAATGATTCAACTGAAACTAAAGCAATTAAAAAAGCTTTAGGAGAAGAAGCAAGTAAAAAAGTAATGGTAAGTTCAACAAAAGGAAATATAGGTCACTTACTAGGAGCTGCAGGTGGAGTGGAAGCAATAATATGTTTAAAAGCAATGGAGAATGATTTAGTACCACCAACTATAAATTATAAAGAAAAAGATGAAGAATGCGATTTAGATATAGTTCCAAATGAAGCTAGAAATGCAAAATTAAATATAGTTATGTCAAATTCATTAGGATTTGGAGGACATAACGCAAGTATAATATTAAAGAAATGGGAGGAATAATTTAATGGAATATGATCAGATTAAAAAGTTAATAGAAGATATGGGCTCTTCTAAATTAACAGAACTTGATATTAATTTTCCTGACGGAACAAAAATTAGTATGAAAAAAGATGCACCTCAAGTAGTGACAAGTTTAAAAGAAGTAAAATTAGAAAATCAAGAAAGTGTAAAGACAGAAACAGAAAATGAGGTAGTAAAAGAAGAAACTTCTAAAAAAGGCAATATAGTAAAATCACCAATGGTAGGAACTTTTTATATAAAACCTTCGCCTACATCTCAACCTTACGTTGAGGTAGGAAAAGATGTTAAAGTAGGAGATACACTTTGCATAATAGAGGCAATGAAATTGATGAATGAAATTGAATCAGAATATGCAGGTAAAGTAGCAGAAATTTTAGTAAAAGACGGTGATGTAGTTGAATACGGAACTCCTTTATTTAGGATAGAATAGAAAGGAATAATTATAATGTTAAATAAAGAAGAAATTAAAAAAATAATTCCACAAAGAGAACCTTTTTTAATGATAGATGAGGTTGAAGAATTTGTACCAGGAGAAAGTGCTATAGCATATAAAAATGTAGACGAAAGCGAATGGTATTTCAAAGGGCATTTCCCTGGAAATCCAATATTACCTGGAGTTTTAATTTGTGAATCTTTAGCTCAAACAGGAGCAGTTGCAATTTTATCTATGGAAGAAAACAAAGGCAAAAATGCTTTATTTGGTGGAATAGATAAAATGAGATTTAAAAAGCAAGTAGTTCCAGGAGATAGGTTAAAACTAGAAGTTAAAATCATAAAAAGAAAAGGTCCAATAGGAGTAGGAGAAGCAATAGCAACAGTAGATGGAAAAATTGCGGCAAAAGGCGAATTAACCTTTGCTCTAGTATAAATAACAGAAAGGAACAATATAAATAATGAATAAAATATTAATTGCTAATCGTGGAGAAATTGCAGTTCGTATAATTAGAGCTTGTAAAGAAATGAATATTAAAACAGTAGCTGTTTATTCCGAAGTAGACAAAGATGCTTTACATACTCGTTTAGCTGATGAAGCAATTTGTATAGGCCCAGGAATTGCAAGTAAAAGTTATTTAAATATAAAAAGTATTATAGAAGCTGCTAATGTTACTAATTCTAATAGCATACACCCAGGCTTTGGATTTTTAGCTGAAAATGCTAATTTTGCAAAGATATGTGAAGAATCAAATATTAAATTTATTGGTCCAAAAGCAGAAGTAATTGATTTGTTAGGAAATAAAGTAAAAGCTAAAAAAATGATGAAAAATGCTGGAGTGCCAGTTATTCCAGGTTCAGATGGTAGTGTAAGTTCATTAGAAAAAGCAATAGAAATATCAGAAAAAATAGGATACCCTGTAATAATAAAAGCTTCAGCTGGTGGTGGAGGAAAAGGTATTAGAGTAGTAAATACACCAGATGAATTAGAAAATGCTTTTAAAATAGTAAAACAAGAAGCTAAAAATTCATTTAATGATGATGAAATTTATATAGAAAAATGTATTCAAAATCCTAGACATATTGAAATACAAATTCTAGCAGATGAACATGGAAATGTAGTTCATTTAGGCGAAAGAGATTGTACAATACAAAGAAATCATCAAAAAATAATTGAAGAAACTCCATCTACAGTTATAGATGATAAATTAAGGAAAAAAATGGGGGAAGATGCCATAAAAGCAGCTAAAGCTGCAGGATATTCAAGTTGTGGTACAGTAGAATTTTTAGTAGATAAAGATAATAATTACTATTTTATGGAAATGAATACTAGAATTCAAGTAGAACACCCAATAACAGAAATGAGAACGGGAATAGATATTGTAAAAGAACAAATTAAGATAGCAGCAGGAGAAGAATTAAAATATAAGCAAAAAGACATAAAGTTTGAAGGTCATGCAATAGAATGTAGAATAAATGCAGAAAATCCTAGTAAAAATTTTAGACCTTGCCCAGGTAAAATAGAAGGCTTGCATTTGCCAGGAGGTAATGGGATAAGAATAGATACAGCGATTTATGATGGGTACACAATTCCAGCTAACTACGACTCGATGATAGTAAAAATAATAACATACGGTAGTAATAGAAATGAAGCTATTAGCAAGATGAAAAGAGCCTTAGAAGAAGTAGTAATAGAAGGAATAGAAACTAATGTAGATTTTTTATTAGAAATTATAAGCAATTTAAATTTCATAAGAGGTAAATATGATACTTCTTTTATAGAAAAAGAAATGTTAAAAAAGGAAGTTTGATAAATGATTGTAGATAAGATTAAAAAAAGAAAATCATCTTTGAAAAGTAATACTTCTAATGTAGATATTCCTATTGGGAAATGGATCAAATGCGAAAATTGTAAAGAAATTTTATATAAAGATGATATAAGAAAAAATTTAAGTATTTGCCCTAATTGCGGTCACTACTTTAGAATGCATATAAATAAAAGATTAGAATTAATAATAGATGAAGGTACATACAAGAAATTTGACATAAATATAGATACTACAAATCCTTTAGGATTAGAAGATTATCCTAAAAAATTAAAAATTTTGAGAGAAAAAACTAAAATACAAGAAGCCGTTTCATGTGGAGTTGGAAAAATAAATGGTGAAGATGTAGTAATATGTGTTATGGATAGTGGATTTTTAATGGGAAGCATGGGCGCAGTAGTAGGAGAAAAAATAACGTATGCAATAGAAAATGCAATAAAATTAAAATTACCTCTCATTATATTTTCAGTCTCAGGTGGCGCAAGAATGCAAGAAGGTATAATATCTTTAATGCAAATGGCAAAAACAACAGCAGCACTTACAAAATTAGACGAAGTAGGGCTATTATATATATCTGTTTTAACAGATCCAACATATGGAGGCGTAACAGCATCTTTCGCAAGTTTAGGAGATATAATATTAGCAGAACCACACGTAATGATAGGATTTGCAGGTCAAAGAGTAATAAAAGAAACTATAGGAGAAGAATTACCGGAAGGTTTCCAAACTGCCGAATTTTTATTAGAACATGGCTTTATAGATAAGATAGTTGAGAGAAGGGATTTGAAGGAGACTTTGTATAGGTTAATTCAACTTCACAAATAGTTTTTTAATATAAAAATAATAAAAAAGGAGGGAATTTTAAAGTTGGCAACTAAAAAAGTATCAGCTTGGGAAAAGGTTGAAATTGCAAGAAATCCAAAAAGAAAGACATCATTAGATTATATTGAAGAAATTTTTGATGATTTTATAGAATTACATGGAGATAGAAATTTTGCTGATGACAAAGCGATAGTTTGCGGTTTGGCAAAAATAGGCGAAGAAAATTTTACAATAATTGCAGAACAGAAGGGAAGAACAACAAAAGAAAATATTGAAAGAAATTTTGGAATGCCTAATCCAGAAAGTTATAGAAAAGCAATAAGATTTATGAAACAAGCAGAAAAATTTAATAGACCTGTAATTACTTTTATAGATACAAAAGGAGCATATCCAGGTATTGGAGCAGAGGAAAGAGGACAAGGAGAAGCTATTGCAAGCTCTATGTTTGAAATGGCAAAATTGCAAGTTCCAGTTATATCTATAGTAATTGGAGAAGGTTCAAGTGGTGGAGCATTGGCAATAGGTGTAGCAAATAAAGTATTTATGTTAGAAAATGCCATATACTCAATACTATCACCAGAAGGCTATAGTGCTATATTATGGAAAGATTCTTCAAGATATAAAGAAGCGGCTGAAAAAATGAAATTAACAGCTAAAGATTTATACGATTTAAAAGTAATAGATAAAATAATAAAAGAGCCAAAAGAAGTCGATGAAGAAGAATTTAAAAAAATCGCAAAAAATCTAAAAAAAGAAATAAACACATCTATTACAGAACTTAAAAAATTAAGTAAAGAAGAAATCAAAGAAGACAGATATTTAAAATTCAGAAATATAGGTGGATTTATTAATATATAACTATTTGCAAGTCAAAATAATAATAAAATTAGGAGGTTAAATGATGTTAAAAAATAAAAAAATCTTAATAATGGGAATAAGAAACAAGTGGAGTATCGCATATGGAATTGCAAAATCTGCTTATGAAAATGGTGCGAAATTAATATTTACATTTGCAGATGAAAATAATAAAGAAAAAGTAGAAGATTTAGTAAAAGAATTTGAAGGAAGCAAAGTATATTTATTAAGCGATGCTTCTCAAGATGAATTAGTAAAAGAAACTTTTACTAAAATAAAAGAAGAAAATGGAAAAGTAGATGGAATAGTTCACGCAATAGCACATGCTAATACAGAAGATCTACATAACGATTTTATATATACTAGCAAAGAGGGATACGCTCATGCAGTAGATGTAAGTAGTTATTCGTTTGTATTAGTTGCAAGAATTGCAAAAGAATTAGATATGTTAAATGAAAATGCAAGTTTAATTACATTAACATACTACGGTTCTACTAAAGTATTACCGGGATATAATGTAATGGGTGTTGCAAAAGCAGCATTAGAAGCAAGCGTTAGATATTTAGCTGAAAACTTAGGAAAAGAAAATATGAGAGTAAATGCAATATCAGCAGGACCAATAAAAACATTATCTGCTAAAGGAATTAAAGATTTTAGTTCAATATTAACAGTTATAGAAGAAAAGGCACCATTACACAAAAATGTTACAATAGAACAAGTTGGAAATGTTGCTACATTTTTATTAAGCAATATGTCTCAAGCAGTAACAGGTCAAGTAATATATGCTGATAATGGCTATAATATTATGGGATAAGAATTAAATTAATATATATTATGGAGGTGAAGATGATGACAGAACAAGAAATATTTGATAAATTAAAACCAATAATAGTAGAACAATTAGGAGCAGAAGAAGAAAAAGTAACAATGGAAGCTACTTTTGTTGATGATTTATCTGCAGATTCTTTAGATATTGTTGAATTAGTAATGAATATCGAAGAAGAATTCGGTATAGAAATACCTGATGGTGATGCAGAAAAAATAACAACAGTTGGCGATGTAGTAAATTACATAAAAGAAAATAAGTAAAATTATTAGAAAGGTAGATTTTTTATGAAAGATTATTTTAATTTAAAAGGGAATGTAGCAGTAGTTACAGGTTCATCTTCAGGACTTGGATTACAAATGGCAAAAGCATTAGCAAATCAAGGAGCTAATATAGTTTTATTAGCAAGAAGACAAGAGTTAATAGAAAAAAACGCTGAAGAAATTGAAAAAGAGTTTGGTGTACAAACTTTAGCAGTTAAATGTGATATAACAAATACAGACAATGTAAAAGAAGCTGTAAAAAAAGTTATGGAAAAATTTGGACGTGTAGATATATTAATAAATAATGCTGGAACAGGAGCTTGTGCACCTGCTGAAAATATTACTGATGAACAATTTGAAAATGAAGTAAATATAGATTTAACAGGAACATTTAAATGTTCACGTGAATTTGCACAAGAAATGATAAAAGCAAGATATGGACGTATAATAAATATTGCATCTATGTATGGTTTAGTTGGAAATATGGTAAGAGGAGCAGAAGCAGCACCATATCACGCAGCAAAAGGTGGAGTTGTAAATTTAACACGTGCATTAGCAGCGGAATGGGGACAATATGGAATAACAGTTAATTCAATATGTCCAGGATATTTTGTAACACCACTTACAAAAGCAACTTTAGAAACAGAAAGCTTTACACAATATGCTAAAAATTCTATCCCAGTAGGTAGATATGGACATGAAGGAGAATTAGATACAACAGCTATCTATTTAGCATCTCCAAAATCTACATTTGTAACTGGTATGAATATAGCAGTAGATGGTGGATATACTTGTATATAAGTGATTTGTAACTGGATAATATTAGAATTATAAAAGCACTTGAAAATACTAGGATAAAATTAAAATCGAATGCACAGTAAAAGAATATTAGAAATTCTTGAGCTTTATAATGGAAAATGTTCACGTCGAGCCTAAGCGAGGACTAAGTGAAAGGGTGCCATTATAAAGCTTTAGAATTTCAATATTCTTTTGCAAGCCGAGATTTTCAATTTTAGACTAGTATTTTCAAGTGCTTTACAAAACATATCATTATCCAGTTCGTTGCAATTCAGCGGGCATTTAAGTAAAAGCTTGATATATAGCTATTTGCAAGTCAAGATCCGGATTGTGTCACCCTAGCTATGTTTTGACTAAAAATAGCTATATATCAAGCTTTTAGCAAGTATATCCTGAATTGTTACGGTGATTTTGCAATGTTACTTAGGAAAACTTGCTATTTTTCCATTTATGTTGTAAAATAATTATGTGTATAATAAATTTAAAAATTAAGCATAAAATATAAATAGAAAAATTATAAGATAGAAAGCAGGTTTATTATGATTAAAGTAAAATACAATAACAATATTTTAGAAGTAGATAAAGGAAAACGTATAAAAGAAGTATTAAAAAAAGAGATAGAAGAAAAAGACGCTATTGCTTGTATGTATAATAACGAAGTAAAGTCATTAAATGAAATATTAGAAGAGGACTGTGAAATACGTTTATTAAATTATTCAGATAAAGATGGCAAAAGAGTATATAATAGAGGCATCATTTATATAATGACAAAGGCTTTACAAGAAGTATACCCAGAAGCATTATTAACAGTTAATTATCAATTAGGAAGTGCTATGTTTTGCGAAATTGATAATATGGAAGTAACAGAAGAATTCATAAAAAATATTAAAAATAGAATGGATGAAATAACTAAAAGTAATCTTCCTATCGAAAAGTCAACTATGACTAGATTAGAAGCTCAAAAATTTTATGAAGAAAATAAAACATTAAAAGGTATATTACAATTAGATGTTAAGGAAAGAGAAAAAATTTCGTTATATTACTGTGATGGATTTTTCAATTACTTATATGGCGTATTACCAGTTTCTACAGGTGTTATAAAAACGTATGATGTTCATAAATACCAAGATGGATTTTTAGTACTTTTCCCAGAATTAAATACTAATAAAAAAGTTGCAGATTATAAAGAAAGTAAAAAGCTTTTTAAAACACTTGAAGAATATGAAGATTTGCATAAAATTTTAGGTGTACAAAGAATTTACAAATTAAATAAAAAAATAAGAGAAAATGAAATTGATAATTATATTTTATTAGCAGAAGCTTTGCACGAAAAGAAAATCGCTAATATAGCAGATGAAATAGTTAAAAGAAAGAATGTAAAAGTAGTTTTAATAGCTGGACCTTCATCATCAGGAAAAACAACATTTGCACAAAGATTAGGAATACAAATGAGATTAAATGGATTAAAACCAGTGACAATTTCAGTAGATAACTATTTTGTTGAAAGGGAAGATACTCCAAAAGATGAAAATGGTAATTATGATTTTGAGAGTATTGAAGCCATAGATTTAGAATTATTTAATAGACATTTGAAAAAATTATTAAATGGTGAAGAAATAAATATGCCAACATTTAATTTTGCTATAGGTCATAAAGAGTATAATGGTAAAAAATTAAAGTTAGAAGATGATAATGTTTTAGTAATAGAAGGAATACATTGTTTAAATGATAGATTAACTTATGATATTCCAAAAGAGCAAAAATTCAAAGTATATATAAGTGCGTTAACAGTATTAAATATAGATTACCATAATAGAATTTCAACAACAGATACTAGATTAGTAAGAAGAATTGTAAGAGATAATCAATTTAGAGGATATTCTGCATTGCATACTTTAAAAATGTGGTATTCTGTAAATAGAGGAGAAAGAAAACATATATTCCCATATCAAGAAGAAGCTGATGCAATGTTTAATTCTTCCTTAATATATGAATTAGCAGTTTTAAAAGATTATGCAGTTCCACTTTTAAAAGAAATAGACAGTTCAGTTCCAGAGTATTCAGAAGCTAAAAGATTATTAAATATGTTAAGCTTTTTTGAATCTATAAAAACAGATGTAATACCAAAAACTTCACTTTTAAAAGAATTTATAGGTGGAAGCGCTTTTAAAGAATAGTATATATAATTTTAGAAAGGAAAGTAGTAAATGAAAAAATTTACTAAAGTAGATGAAGAATTTATATGTGAAAATTGCGGAGCTAAAGTAGAAAAATTAGGCTATACTTGTAGGAATCACTGTCCAAATTGTCTATACTCTAAACACGTAGATATTAATCCACGGAGATAGAGCAGAAGAGTGCCATGGATTATTAGAGCCAATAGGTTTAGAAATAGATTCAAAAAAAGGATATGTAATAATATATAAATGTAAAAAATGCGGAGCAATTAGAAAAAATAAAGCGGCAGAGGATGATGATATGAAAAAAATAATAGAATTAAGCGCCAAGCACTAAAAATAGAAATTTGACTAAAATGTATTTAAGTGATATAATAGAAACATATTGAATACGGAGGTGTTACATATGGCAGATACATGTGGAGATTGCAGATACTATGGAAAAAGTGGTTGCTCAAATCCTCAATATGATAGTGACCATAGACCTTGTTCAGATTTTAAAAAATAGAATAATAAGCTCTAGTTTTTACTAGGGCTTTTAAAATTTTAGAATAGTCTTGTAAAAAGTAAAAATATATGGTAATATAAATGGGAAAAAGTAAAAAAATAGGGAGAAAAACATGAAAAATATTTTAAATAAACATAAGGTAAAATTAATTTTTATAATAATTTTAATATTTCAAGTAATAGCAATAATATATGCAGCATCACAAAGAGTACATTTACATATGGATGAATACTTATCTTTTGGATTTATTAGTAGTAAAGATATGTATATAAGTGCAAAAGAAGACTTTTTTAATACATGGCATACTAACGATTATTTCTATGAATATTTGGAGATTAACGAAGACGAAGTTGAAGATTTTACACCTGTATATGAAAATCAAAAGAACGATGTTCATCCTCCATTATATTATTTGTTATTAAGAACTTTCAATAATTTTTCAATAGATAATTTTACGATATGGTTTGCCATAGCGTTAAATGTAATATTATTCATAATATCTATGTGCCTAGTGTATTTAATAGGCAAAAAAATATTCAAAAACGAAAAGTATACTTTACTATTGTGTTTTATAGTAGGATTTAATATAGGAATAATACAAATGGCAATATATATAAGGATGTATCAATTATTAATATTATGCGGTTTACTATTATTATATTGGCATTTATGTTATGGAAATAAGGAAAAACTGGAATTTAAAGATTGCCTGAAATTATCACTAATAGTTGTTGCGGGCTTTTTAACACATTATTATTTTATAATATTCCTTGCAACACTATATCTTGTATATTTTATACAAAGAATAAGAGATAAGAAATTTAAAAACTTAATAAAATATACTTTATCCTTAATATTAGCAGTAGCAATAGCAACGGTTATATTTCCATATTGGATAAACCATATGTTCTCTAGTGGAAGGGGAAAAGAAGCTTATAACTTTTTATTAATAAGACCTTTGTATTTAGGGACTCTATTATATGAAGGTTTTATAGTTTTAGCTAAACGAGGTTTTAATTATACATTATATGCGTTTTTATTAATTATATTAATATTTATGATTCTTACAATTTATTATAAGTTAAAAAATAAAGATAAGTTACCAAAAGATCGCAATATAGTATATGTTTTATATCCAACTTTGCTTTATTTTGTAATAATATTGTTTATTATACCTTATGGAGAAATAAGATATTTTTCTATAATTTTAGTAAATATAATAATTTTATTGTTATATTATTTAAAGAAATTTGGAGAATATGTCTTAAAAAATGAAAAATCTTGTTTTAATATTATTTCAATTATATGCTTACTTACTACTTTTATAAATCTTTTAAATATTAACGATAATTTGTATACGTACAAAGATAATAGAAACGCTTTGGAAAATATAGACGACACTTGTAGTTTAATATACGTTTATGGTGATAAAAAAGGTGCGTGGTACGATTCGTATGTAGTATTTTTGAAATATAAAAATAGTATTATTTTAGAATATAATGAAAATATAGTAGAAGATATTAGTAATGTGATTAAGGAGAAAAATTTAAAATCGAATGAATATGTCATTGGCACAGATAAGGCTGTGTATATAGATTTAAGAGAAAAGTTATTATCTACTCCAGAATATGAAAATTTAGAATTTTCTTATTATATTGGAAGAAGTGGCTTCTTGCAAAATTTATGTTAAAGAATAATGGTCATTCTATTAAATCATTAGAAAATACTAGTATAAAATAGTAAATCTCGGTTTGCAAAAATATAAAGAAATTCTAAAGTTTAATTACAGGAACCTTTCACTTAGTCCTCGCTTAGGCTCGACGTGAACATTCCCTATAATTAAACTTAAGAATTTCTAATATATTTTTACTGCACATTCGATTTATATTTTATACTAGTATTTTCTAATGATTATAGATTTTACCTATTATCTTGTAACAAAATTTATAAAAAAATTTAAAAAAAGTGTTGTAAAAATTTAAATAAATTGATATACTATTAACATCAAAAATAAAAAAATAAATAAAATTAATTAGGAGGTTTTTTATGGAAAATCAAAATTTAGAAGAACAAAAAAATAATGAATTAGAAGTTGCTCAAACAAATATGCAAGGTGGAGCAGAAAGTGGTATTAAAATATCAGACGACGTTGTAGCTGTTATTGCCGGAATAGCAGTATCTGAAGTTAAAGGTGTAAGCGGAATGTCTGGAGGATTTGCTGGAGGTATTTCAGAAGTTTTAAGTGGTAAAAAGAATATGGCAAAAGGAATTAAAGTAGAATCAAATGAAAAAGATACAAAAATCGATGTTAATATTATTGTAGAATACGGAGTAAGAATTCCTGATGTGGCTTTTGAAATTCAAAATAGAGTAAAAAAATCAGTTGAAACAATGACAGGTTTAAAAGTATCTGCTGTTAATGTTCATGTTCAAGGAGTTAAAACTGATATAGATGACACAAAAGACACACAAAATCCATCAAGTGAAGCATAATAATAACAGAATTTGAAATTTTTATGAAGAAATGAGGTAATAAGTATGAACTTATTAAAAGAAATAACATTAACAATATTTTCTTTCCTTTTAATAGCTATGGCATTAGTATATAGTGTAATATTATTAGGTTGGGCTGATATAGATTTCTTAATAGATATGCATAACCATATAATGAATACAGCAAATATAAGATATGTATTATTAGCAATAAATATTTTAGTAATGATATTTGCTTTATTAGCTGTTTTTGGTGGCCCAAGCAAAAAAGAAACTAGAAAAACAGGTGTATTGTTAGAAAACGAAAAAGGAAAATTATTAATTTCAAAAGAAACTTTAGAAAACTTAGTAAACAGTGTTTTAAAAGGATTTGAAAATGTTCACATGAATGCTATAAGAACAGAATTAGATGAAGACTCTAAATTAAATGTAAATATTTCTATTAGTGTTGGTGAAAATGTAGTTATTAAAGAATTATCAAATGCTATACAAAATCAAGTAAAAGAAACTATAAAGAAAGCTTCTGATTTAGAAGTAAAAAATGTTAATATAAGTATAAGAGGAATTCTTGAAGAGAAAAAAACAGTAGATAGTATTAAATAAGTGCTTTAATGTAGGAGGTTTTATAGAATGGATAGTTTCAAACAATTTTTAAAAGATTATTCTGGTGCAATAATTGGTGCAATAATCGCAATATTAATTTTAGTAACAAGATTATATGAATTAGTAATATGGATTATTATGATTTGTATAGGCGTGTTTGTAGGAAATTATGTTCAACATAATAAAAGTATGGTAAAAGAAAAAATTAAAAGATTTATAGATAGGTTATAAAGATTTTATTTGTTTAGGATTAGAAACGACCTATTAAATAAAGGTCGTTTCATAATTTTTGTATAGTAAACTTAAATAATAAAAGTAATAATATGTGGGGGTTAATTATAGAAATGAATAGAACTACAATGCGAGAAAATGCATTTAAATGTTTATACGAGGTAGAAGTACAAAACGATATATCTGAAGAGCATATAAAAATGTTCTTTGAAAATAATAATATAGAAGATGAAGAAGTAAAAGAATATATATTAGATATAATAAATGGAGTATCAAGTAGAAAAGATGAAATAATAAATATTATATCAGCACATTTAATAGATTCTTGGAAATATGAAAGAGTTTCTAAAGTAAATAAAACTTTATTAAAACTAGCAATATATGAAATGTTATACAAAAAAATAGATTTTAAAATAATAATAAACGAAGTTGTTGAACTAGCTAAAAGATATAGTGAAGTTTCAGCACCAAGTTTTATAAATGGCGTTTTAGCAAACGTTGTTAAGAATTATAAATTAAGTATAAAATAAAAGTTACAATTTACAACCTTTATTATAAAACATATTAAAGTACTTATATATTAATATTTTGCAATCAAAGACCCGGATTGTTTGCCTTAAGCTTGTTTTTTGATAAAAAATATTAATATATAAGTACACTAATATGTATTTAGATGTAAATTGTAACAAATAAATTAATAAAAATAATTTTTAGAAAGTGAAAGTTATGAATATAAAACCTATAAGTGTAACAGAATTAAATCTTTATATTAAAGATAAAATAAATAAAGATGAATTTTTAAATAACGTTTATATAAAAGGTGAAATTTCTAATTTTAAACATCATTATACAGGTCATATGTACTTTACATTGAAAGATGAAAAGTCACTTATAAAATGTATAATGTTTAAATCTTCAACCGAAAGATTAAATTTTACTCCTAAAGACGGTATGAAAGTAAGAGTTTTTGGAACTGTTGCTGTTTTTGAGAGAGATGGAGTTTATCAAATATATTGTAAAGCAATGGAAGAAGACGGATTAGGAGATTTATATCAAAAGTATGAAGAGTTAAAAAATAAATTAGAAAAAAAAGGTTTGTTTGACTCAATACATAAAAAAAGAATTCCATTTATGCCAAAAGTAATAGGAGTTTTAACTTCAAGTACAGGTTCAGTTATTAGAGATATAATTAATGTTTCTACTAGGAGAAATCCAAATGTATATATTAGGTTATTACCAGTACCTGTTCAAGGAAGTGGGGCAGAAAAGGAAATTGCAAAAGCAATAGAGATTATGAATGAAAAGAAATTAGCAGACGTAATAATATTAGCAAGAGGAGGAGGCTCCTTAGAAGATTTATGGCCATTCAATGAAGAAATTGTTGCAGAGGCTATATATAATTCTAACATACCGATTATTTCTGCTGTAGGTCACGAGACAGATTTTACAATAGCAGACTTTGTTGCAGATTTAAGAGCTCCAACACCTTCAGCAGCAGCAGAATTAGCTGTTAAAGATATGAGGGACATAAATGAAAAATTAATGAATTATAATAAGAGATATAAGCTAGCATTAAATAAAAAAGTAGAATTTATGAAATTAAGATTTGAAAAAGTAATGAATAGAAGAGCTTACACTAATCCTTTGCAACGAATACAAGACGAATATGTAAGATTAGATAAAGTTATGAAAAATATAGAAATTTCGATTATAAAGCAAGAAAAAGAATTAAGAGTAAAAACTATAGAATTAATAACTAAAATAGATTCATTAAGCCCTTTAAAAATATTAACAAGAGGATATGTAGTGGCAGAAAAAGAAGGAAATATAGTAAAATCTGTAGATGATATAAAGCTTAATGACGATATTAATGTTACTTTTTCAGATGGAAAAGTGAAAGCTAATGTAAAAGAAATTTTAAAAAATAAGTAGTAATAAAGATATTTTTAGAAAGGTATAGAAATAATGGAACAAGATTTTAATTTTGAAGACGCTATTGCAGAATTAGAAAAAATAGCTCAAGAACTCGAAAATGGAAAATTAAATTTAGATGAGGCAATAAAAAAGTTTGAAGTTGGTATGGAGTTATCTAAAAAATGTACAGATTATTTAGAAAATGCAGAAAAAAAGATAAATGTTTTAGTAGAAAAAAATGGTGAACTTGTTGAAGAAAAGTTTGAAAATTAAAAGTATATATAAAAAGGGTAATAAAAAATATTACAATTCAGTAAAAATTTTGTAAAAACTCGCTATATAGCTATTTTTAGTTAAAATTGTAACTACAATAAATTATATTTCGGCTTGTTATAGTTTTGTAAAAGTAGACGGTGACTTCTTTTTAAAGGAAAGGATAATATTTAAAAATGGAATTTTTAATAGAAATTATTAATAATAAATATATCTATGTACCATTTTCATTATGGTTTTTCATACAATGTTTTAAAGTTGTATGGGATTTAGTAAAAACAAAAAGATTTAATTTTAAAAGAGTTCTAGGAGCAGGAGGAATGCCAAGTTCACATTCAGCCGTTGTATGTTCTTTAGCAACATTAGTAGGTAAAGATATGGGATTTTCATCGGCAGAATTTGGTATAGCATTTATACTTGCGATTATAGTTATGTATGATGCCGCAGGAGTAAGAAGGGCAGCAGGAAAACAAGCTAAACTTTTAAATAAAATAGTAGCAACACCTGGGTTAAGCGCTTTACAAGTACAAGAAAAGTTAGTAGAAGTGTTAGGTCATACTCCATTAGAAGTTATAGTAGGAGCAGTTATAGGAGTTGCTGTGGGAATAATAATATAATATATAGGAAACAAAAAAATAAAATTTAGTATAAAAAAACCATTTTTGGAAAAAATATTTCTAAAGGTGGTTTTTTATGGTTAAGAAAATTATAAATAAAAGATTAATTTCTATTATGGTGCTTATTATAACAATAAGTAGTTACGTAGGAGTCACAGTATTTTTAAATAAGAATAACACCGTAGAAGTTTTATCTAAGTACGGTTCAAGAGGAGAAGAAGTACGACAAATACAAACAAAATTGAAAAGATGGGGCTATTATAGTGGCAATGTAGATGGAATTTATGGTACACAGACATTAAATGCAGTAAAATATTTTCAAAGAAAGAATGGCTTAGCTGTAGATGGGATTGCAGGTCCTAAAACATTGGCTGCTATGGGAATTATGAATAGCTCTAATAGCAGTAGCTCTTCTACAAGTAGTAGTGATTTAAATTTACTTGCAAGGATAATATATGGAGAGGCTAGAGGAGAGCCATATACTGGTCAAGTGGCAGTAGGAGCAGTAGTTTTAAATAGGGTAAGACATAGCTCATTTCCAAACACAATAGCTGGAGTAATTTATCAAAAAGGTGCCTTTGATGCTGTAGCCGATGGACAAATAAATTATACTCCAAATTCAACAGCTATAAAAGCCGCACAAGATGCGTTAAACGGGTGGGATCCTTCTTATGGTGCAATATATTATTTTAATCCTGCAACAGCTACAAATAAATGGATTTGGTCAAGACCAGAAACAGTAACAATAGGAAATCATAGGTTTTGTAAGTAACGGTTATAATAAAGTAGAATGAATATATTATATTATTTCTATTCCGAAAAAATGAAAAAAACTTGACTTTTCGGAATAGAAATAATATAATATTTTTGAGGTGTTTAGTATGAAACTTATAAAAAGAGAAAAGTATTTAAATAAATTAGTAAACGTAATAGGGACTCCTGATATTAAAGTTATTACAGGAATAAGACGTAGTGGAAAATCAAAATTATTAGAAGAATTAAAAAAATATATAAACGAAAAAATAGAAAAAAGCAATATTATACATATAAATTATAATTTACCTAGATATGAATCCTTAAAATCATATGATGAATTAGTAAAATATGTAGAAAACAATTATAAAAAAGGAATGAAAAATTTCATATTAATAGATGAAGTACAAATGTGCAAAGAATTTGAAAAAGCTATAAACGGGTTTCATGCTGAAGAAAAGTATGATATATATATAATAGGTTCAAACGCTTTTTTAATGAGTAGTGATTTAGCAACATTATTTACAGGTCGAACTTTTAAAATTGAAGTATATCCTTTTTCTTTTAAAGAATATCAAGAATATTATAAATTTAAAGATATACAAGAAGCTTTTGATAAATACGTGTATGAAGGTGGAATGTCTGGCTCTTATTTATATAAAACGCAAGAAGAAAAGTATCAGTATATTAAAGATATATTTAATACTTTAATAGTAAGAGATATAAAACAAAAATATAAAATAAGAAATACAGATATTATTCAAAATTTAACAGATTATTTAATGGATAATATTTCAAACTTAACATCCGTCAACAATATTACAAATGTCTTAAATTCAAATAAAGTAAGTATAACGGATAAAACTATAAATAATTATATAGAATATTTATGTAATGCATTTGCATTTTATAAAATAAAAAGATTTGATATAAAAGGTAAACAATATTTAAGTACACAAAATAAATATTATTTAGCAGACCAGTCTTTTCGATATGCAATGCTTGGAACAAGTAATATAGATTACGGACGAACTTATGAAAATATTGTTGCCATAGAATTGTTAAGGAGAGGCTATGAAGTTTATGTGGGAACATTATATAAAAAAGAAATAGATTTTGTAGCCCAAAAACAAGGAAAAAAGATTTATATACAGGTTTCAGATGATATTAGCAATGAAAAAACTTTTAAAAGAGAAGTCGAAGCTTTACTTAAAATTCAAGACGCTTATCCTAAAATAGTGATAGCACGAACAAGACACGGTACATATCAATATGAAGGAATAGAGATCATAGATATTGTTAATTGGTTAATGGAGGATTAAGTATTATTAAACAAGTAGCATTTAAAGTCCAGTAACAAGTTCAATAAAAAAATTTAAATATGTACTTGCTCTATATGCAGTTAATGTAGTATAATATAGATAACGTTTGAAGGGAGTGAGCTCAAATGAAAAAACTACCATATGGGATAAGTAATTATGAAGAATTAATAGAAGATGGATATTATTACGTAGATAAAACGAGATATATAGAGAAGTTAGAAAACTTGCCAGAAAAGAGAATAATATTTTTAAGACCAAGAAAGTTTGGAAAAACCTTATTTACAAGTATATTAGAGAATTATTATGATATTAATAAAAAAGAAAAGTTTGAAAAATTATTCGGGGAGATGTATATAGGAAAAAATCCAACAGGACTAAGAAATAAATATTATATATTAAGATTCAACTTTTCAGGAATAGACACAAGAGATGGAGAAAATACTGTACAGGGATTTAAGGGTAAAACTATAGTTTCAATAAGAAGATTTATTGAAAGATATAATTTAGATTTTTTTATAAATGAAGAAAAAGAAGCTGAAAATATATTATATAATTTATTTCAAGCTTTTGAAACACAAAAAAAAGGCGAAAAAATATATGTAATAATAGATGAATATGATCATTTCGCGAACGAATTATTAGGATTTAACACAGATCAATTTAAAAATTTAGTATCAGAAAATGGAAAAGTAAGAAAATGGTATGAGATATTAAAAGAAGGGGCAGAAAGTGTAGTTGATAGGATATTTATAACAGGAGTAGCACCAATTACACTAGATAGTTTAACATCAGGATTTAATATAGGTTCAGATAAAACAATGGATGGAAATTTAAATGAAATGCTGGGATTTACAAGAGAAGAATTAATAGAAATGATAGATATTCAAGGAATAACAAAAGAAAATAAAGAAGAAATATTACCAATAATGAAAGAATATTATGATGGGTATAAATTCTCGTTACATGGAAAGACAAAGATATATAATTCAAATATGTGCTTATATTTTTTAAAAGAATATATCCAATACGAAAGAATACCAGAAAAATTAATAGATGTAAATATAGCGAGTGATTATAGTAAATTAGGGAAAATGCTAGATTTGTGTAAGGGAGAGGAAAGAGAAAAAGTAATAGAAAAGACAGTAATAGGTGAAGGAATAATAAGTGAAATAACAGAAAAATTTAATCCTGTAATGGAATTTACAGAAAAAGATTTAATATCAATGTTATATTATTTAGGATATTTAACAATAGAAGATGAAGAATTTGGAAAACCTGAATTAAATATTCCAAATAAAGTTATGAAAGAATTATATTCAGATTACTTTTTAAATATATTAAGTAAAAAAACAGATTTAGTAATACAAGAAAGCGATTATAACGAGATGCTAAAAGAAATAGCATTAGAAGGTAAAATAGATAAAATAATAGATGTATTAAAAGAATATTTAAATAATTTATCAAATAGAGATTATATAAAATTTGATGAGAAATATGTAAAGCTAATATTTTATTGTATCGCAATGAATTTAAAAATATTTAGATTAAAATCAGAAATGGAAGTAGAAAGAAAGTATCCAGATATATTGTTGATACCAAAAAATAAAGAAAAAGGATATAAAGCAGTAATGATAGAATTTAAGTATTTAAAAAAGGAAGAAGCAAATAAATTAAAGGAAAAACAAGAAGAAGGAATGAAACAATTAAAAGAATATGCAGATTTAGAAGAAATAAAAGCTATAGAAGGTTTAAGAAAATATTGTGTAGTGGCAGTAGGTGCAGATGTGATAGTGAGTGAGTTTTAAGCACAATTAGTTTTGCATAAATTAAAAAAATATAGTACTATAAAGGAAATAGCGAAAGGAGAAAATAAAAAATGGTAGAAACTTTAAAATTAAAGGAAAAAAACAAAATAAAAAAATTAGAAAAAATCGCTGAAACCCGCATGGCTGTATATATATATATATATATATATATATATCGTATATTGTCATTTAGAAAATAAAAAAGCAATAGTATGTAGTTTTATAAATTTTAACAAAAAAATTAAAGATAGGACTATACTAAAATTTATTAGTATAGGTCTATCTTTTTGTTGTTATTACAAAGAAAAACGAGCAGGACCTAAGTATTATAAAATTAAAGTGTGACGATAACAGCATATTTACTATTATAAAATAAATTATTTGGAGGAAAGATATGAGAAAAGGTTTTAATAAATTAATTTTTAAGAAAAATGCGCAAGGAATTACATTAATAGCACTTATAATAACAGTAATTATAATGCTTATATTAGCAAGTGTAGCAATTTCAGCTGTTGTAAGTGACGACGGTTTATTTGATAGAACAAGATATGCAAAAGAAATTTATGAGAATATAACGGAAAAAGAAAATCAGATATTACATGATTTAATGCAAGACATAAATACAACATTAAATGAATTAAATCCAATAGCAGATGTAAATGTAAAATTAACAGAAGGAATGGTGCCGGTAAAATATAATAAAGAAGATAGTAGTTGGTATGTAGCCACAGAAGAAGAACTTAAAAATAATTCGTGGTTTTCCTATATAGATGCGAATAAAGCTGGAATGAAAAACCAAAGTAAGTGGGCAAATGTGATGTTAAGAGATGGCTTAATAGTTGAGGATATAACTGATGCTAAAATTGCCGATTTATCAGAAATGTATGGAAAAAAAGTAACAAGAGAAGGAAGTATGTATGTATGGATACCAAGATATGCATATAAAATAGATACAGGATACCATACTAGTACAGTAGGAACTATATCAATAAAATTTTTAAATACAGATAATACATTTAAAAGTGGAGGCAACGAAACGTTATATTTAGTTCCAGATGAAGAACATAACACAAGTAATTCATATATATTACATCCAGCCTTTAATTGGGAAAAAGAAGATGGAACGCCAGTTGCATTAGAAGGAATATGGATAGGGAAATTTGAAGCAAGTGTAAGTGATGCGAATTATACTCCAATAATAACAGATTCATCAAAAGTAGGAAATGTACTCACATCAGATAGTGTAATATTAAGGAGTATAGGAAATGTAAGTAGTTGGAGGTATATATCTGGCAATAATATATTTTTAAATTGCTATAATATGAATAGTGAAAATAACGCAAATATATACGGAATATCAACAAATAAAGATGTAATAGATCCACATATGATGAAAAATATTGAGTGGGGAGCCGTTGCATATCTTACGCATAGCGCTTATGGAAAAAATGGAAAAGAAATAGCCATGAACTCTACAGGATTTGATACAGGAAATGGTTCTTATAAAACAAACGTATCTATGAGTACAACAGGAAATGTTTATGGAATATACGATATGTCAGGTGGAGCATGGGAACGTACATCGGCATATATAGATTGCATAACAGATGAAAATACGTCAAATACTTATTTAACAAGTGAGGAATTTGCTAAATCAATATACGAGGCAGATGATAAATATAAAGATGTATATGAAATAGCTTTAGATCCTACTAATAAAAAAGATAATTATAATGCTAATAGTAATAAATATGGAGATGCTATTTTTGAGACAAGTATTGACGAAATAAATTGTAGTTGGAATAAAGATTATTCTGCATTTCCAGATACTACAGCTCCATTATTTAATCGTGGTGGTATTTATAATAGTGCAAGATTAGAATATTCAGGAATATTTGCGTTTGTAGAAAGTAGAGGTAATGTAAGTGCGCAGAATAGTTTCCGTAGTATATTAACCGTACTTTAAGATTTTCAAAAATATAAGTATAAAAAATATCTTATATTATTTCTATTCCGAAAAAATGAAAAAAATTGAGTTTTCGGAATAAAAATAATATAATTTTTTCGATGTGTTAATTCTTAGTTACTAAATAATGTTCTTTCTATTAAATCCCTAGAAAATACTAGGATAAAATATAAATCGAATGTGCAGGAAAAATATATTAGAAATTCTTAAGCTTAATTAGAGGGAATGTTCACGTCGAGCCTAAGCGAGGACCAAGTGAAAGGTTCCTGTAATTAGGCTTTAGAATTTCTATATATTTTTACAAGCCGAGATTTACATTTTATCCTAGTATTTTCTAAGGATTTATCCAATATACCATTATCCAGTAACAATTCTTACTATTATTTTTAGTTAGGTACTTGACTATATAAAAATAATGTGATATAAATAGTTAGGTAACTTACTAAATGTATAAAATATATAAAGATAGGGGGATAATAAAATGGAGAAAAATATAGCAAATGAATTAAAAAAACTAGATATTGAAATAGGAAAAAAATTATTTTCCATTTCTAAAAAAAATAAAATAGAAACCGTCCCCAGTCCATTGCAAGCAAGAATAATCGATTTTCTAATAATAAATCAAGAAAAAGAAGATATATGCCAAAAAGACTTAGAAGAACATTTTAATGTTAGTAAAGCAACAATATCAGGTGCTTTGCAGATAATGGAAAATAATGGAATTATAAAAAGGGTAATTGCAAAAGAAGATGCAAGAAGTAAAAAAATAATTTTAACAGAAAAAAGCAAAAAAGCGCATAAAGAAATGTATATTATTTTCAAAAATTTAGACGAAGAACTAAAAAAAGGAATATCAAAAGAAGAATTAGAAATATTTTATAACATAATAGAAAAATTAAAGAATAATTTAAGAAACTAAATTAAAATTAATTAAAATTAATTAAAATTAATTAAAATTAATTATAATATATATTTTTAGTATTTTAAATAATTATTAATAAAAGTAAATAAATTATTAAATGAAAGGGGATTTTTATGATAAAAAAATTA
>CALXUC010000020.1 GCA_944391575.1 uncultured Clostridia bacterium
CCATTTATCATCCCATGAGGTTATTCTATTAGACCACCTTTCTGTACTAAGAGTTCTTTTTATTTCACGATAATCTAGAAAATAATTTGGAAGTATTGAAACTATATCTTTTTCTTCGCCAAACATCAACAAACCTGCTAATGTTAATTTTTTCGTTTTTCTATCTAAAGCATTTAATCTATATAAAAACTCTTCATCATCTATTTTATTCCAATCATGAGTTTCTCCCTTATGTATCTTAAACTGCATTCTATAATCTTTTAGAGTTTCTTTATTTATATTATTAATATCGTATTCTTCTATAATTATTTGATCTTTCGTTTTTTCATTACTTTCGCTTATCATTGTTTTTACTTCATACTCTGCACATTTAAAATCACCTTCGTGAAATCTCTTATATGTCCCAGTAATGGGATTATTATTTATATATATTGGCTTATTTCTTCTATTTGCTCTTGGAACTTTTATAATTACTATTTTTTTATTTTCAATTTCTAATATATTTATATCGTCATCGTTTAAAATATTAGAACTAACTTTTTCTTTATTATTTATATTATTCCAGAAGTCTTTTAAGACATTATTTATATTATCTATTCCTTCTAAAGTGAATTTGCCATTTTCTTTATTTTCTTTTACTCCTAATACAATTATTCCGACCTTTAGAATTTGCGAAAGCGGAATACGTACTCCATACAGATTTTGGTAATTGCTTTTTTGTCTCTTTAAATTCCACTTCTTGATTTTCTCCAATATCTAATAATTTTATTATTTGTTCTTTATTCACTATTTCTCACTCCCTTTCTCTTCAAACTATTTTTACATTTACATAATTTCCCCTACTAAATCATAACCATTATGTTTTGTTATCAAACACTTTACGAACTGCCCTGTTAAATCTTTTTCATCTCTCTTTTTCAAATAAACTATACAGTCTACATCTGGCGCGTCATTTTTTGTTCTTGATACATAAAATTTTCCATCTGCAGTTATTCCATCTATTATAACTTCACATTCTCTCATTAACATTTTTTCTAGTTTTTCATTCATTATGTCTTTTTGAATATTCATTATTGTTTCATTTCTTTGTTTTTTAATTTTGTAATGTATTTGTTTATCGAATTTGGCTGCCGGTGTTCCTTCTTCTTTTGAATAAGAAAATACTCCTAATCTATCAAATTTTGTATTTGCAACAAATTTATATAATTCATTAAAATCTTCTGCTGTTTCTCCCGGGAAGCCTACTATTAAAGTAGTTCTTATTATTGCTTCTGGTATTTCTTCTCTTATTTTATTTATTACATTTATTATTGTTTCTTTTGTTCCTTTTCTGTTCATTCTTTTTAATATATTATTTGATATGTGTTGTATTGGCATATCGAAATATTTACAGATTTTTTCATTATTTTTAACTTCATTTATAAGTTCATCTGTAATACTTTCAGGATATGTATATAAAAATCTAATCCATTTAAATCCTTCTATTTTACTGATTTTATTTAGTAATTCTGCTAATTTATATTCTCCATATATATCTATACCATATTTGCTTGTATCTTGAGCTACTATTATTATTTCTTTTATTCCTTTTTTAGCTAATATTTCCGCTTCTTGCAAAATATCTCCCATTTTTCTTGAAACGAATTGCCCTCTTATATATGGTATTGCACAGTATGTACAGAAATTGCTACAGCCTTCTGCAATTTTTAAATACGCTGTAGCTTCTCCTGTAGTTATTACTCTTTTATTATAGTCTAACTCAAATTGATTAAATCTTTTTTGGAATATATCTTTTTCTGCCTCATCTAATTCTATATTTTCTTCTACTTTTTTATTAGTTTTGTAACCTTTTCTGTCTATAACGAAAGTTATTTTTTTCCAAATATCATTATATTCGCCTATTTTTATAAATAGATCAACTTCGGGCATGCTTTTCTTTAATTCTTTTTTGTATCTTTCTACTAGGCATCCCATTACTATTAAATACTTACAACTTCCTTTTTCTTTATACTTGCCCATTTCTATTATAGTATTTATTGCTTCTTCTTTAGCGCTTCTTATAAATCCACAAGTATTAATAACTATGATTTCGGCTTTTTCAACATCATTTACTATTTCATAATTATTTTCTTTAAACATTCCTATTAACATTTCTGTGTCTACTAAATTTTTAGAACAGCCTAGCGAAACAAATCCTACTTTCATGACTTTATATAATGCTACCCCTTTCTTTACCTGATTATTCCGTTGTTTCCTCTTCTTCATCATACCAAGTAATATATTCACTTTCTTCATCTATTAAAGTTTGCAATTTTTTAACTAACTCACATTCATCATTTACATTTAAATAGTATAAGTAAGTTGTGTATTGGCTCATTCCATCAAGTAATCCTATTTGTAATAATTGTATTCCTTCTTTTTCAGAATATTGTAAATATTCTCCACTTGTTGGTATGTGAACATTATAATTTAATAAATCATTTGCTATGCAAGTTATTACTTCATTTAATATTTCTGAATTTTCATATTTATTTGCTTCAAATATAAATGTCCTGTCGTTATATTTTCCTGCAATTTTTAATATATCTATATTTTCTTTATTATCAAACATATATGCATATTTTTGTTTTATATATTCTTCTGTTTTAAACATAGGTTCGTCTATTGTTAATATTGTATCATAACTTCTTATAATACGGTCACCATTTTTTAATTTATATTGTAAATATACTTTTGTATATTCATTTGAAGTTATATCTTTTATTTCATTTTTTTCTAATATAAAGTTTTTATGCTTTTCTATTATCTCATTTATATTTTTTTCTGAGCTTAATTCTATTTCTTCAACTTCATTTGGATAGCTTACTGTATATGTTACATATTCTACATCTTCCAAATCTGGCACTTTCTTTTCATATCCAAATAAATCGCTTGATAATAAAACTATTACTACTACTATTATTGCAGACATTATATAATATCTTTTTCCATTTAATATTGCTTTTATATGTTTTTCCCTTATCAATTCTTTTATAATATATACAATTAAGAATAAGCCCACTGTTACAAGTATTGATATTAAGGAATTGCTATAACTATACATAAATACAATGTATAAAAATGCACCTATTATAAATATCCATATATATTTGAATATTTTATCTCCAACAGTTTTTAACTTTTCTTGATTTTCTATATTTAATAATTTATATCCTATAAATATAATTCCTAATGTAATTACTACATATACTAATGAATACCATATGTTTAAAGAATGTGCTAATGTATATTCTACATAACTAGTTGTAAACATTTGGCATACTTTTATTGATGGTACTTGATTTAAAAATTCAATTACACCTGTTGAAAATCCAGGAAGACCATATATTACTTTTGTCATAAAAATTTCAAATAAGTATACCATAAATACTGGTATGAATAATAGTCCATAAGTATATAAAACTTGTAATACTCTATTTTTAGTAATAAAACTTATTAATGCTGTAAATGCAAAGAATAATATTGAAGCGAATATACCTAAACAAGCCCAATTTACTAATACTTTTGTAGTAATATAATCTCCCATTCCTGCAAATAATTTTAATACTACTAATAATATAGTTGTAACTACTATTGGCATTATTGATAATATAATACCTGTTACTATATTCGTTTTGTAAACTAATTTTTTAGTTAATCCTTTTTCATTTATAAAGTCTTCTAACCTATTTTTTGTTTTACTTGAACTTCCAAATAATTGTACTCCTAAAACTATTGGTAGAATAAGTATTATAAACATAGCATATGGACTATATATTATAGTTGCTCCTGCTAATTCTTTATATGATGTTGTTAAATCTAAATCTACTGGCTCCTCAAGATTTTGAGCAGTAGCATCTATTTGCTGAAAAGTTGCTGCCGAATCTTCTATTGCAGATTTTTGAACTAACATATATAAAGGAATTACTACTAATAATAATATTGTTAATATTAATGGTACTATCCAAAATTTTTTTAAACCTTCTTTTAATAATTCAGAACTCATATTTTATTTTCCTTTCTTTTTTAACCATTTAAATGTTGTCTTGTCATTTCTAATAGATTTAAATTTGTAAATCCTAACACTTCCGTTTTGCTTCTATCTTTTTTTAATTCTTCTTTTAATAATTTAAATATTTCAGATTTATGAAGTTGTTCTTCCATATTTATATAATCTATTAAAATCATTCCACTTAAATTTCTAAGTCGTATTTGTCTTGCAATTTCTATTGTAGCTTCTTTATTTACTTTAAAAAATGTATCTTCTGCATCTTTTTTGCCTACATATTTAGCAGAATTTACATCTATTGCTATTAATGCTTCCGTTTTATCTATAATTATATATGCGCCTGATGGAAGCCATACTTTTCTATTTCTGCTTATTTCTAATTGCTTTTCAATATTACTTGTTAATCTAAATTTTTCTTGATATATAACTTTTAAAGTATCTTTATAAACTTCATATATATCTTTTCTATCTGTAATGACCTGATTTATTTTAGGTGGTGTTATATTTGTTATTACTTTATCTAATAAATCTGTGTTTTCGTAAATTACATTCGGAATAATTTTATTTTTATTAATTGTATCTTTTATTTTATTCCATTTGATTAATATATTTTGCAAATCTTCTTGCATATCTAACTGTGTTTTCCATTTTGCTTCTGTTCTGATAATAGCTCCTGTTCCTTTTGGTAATATATTTCTTACAATTTTCCCTAATCTATTTCTTTCATCAATATTGGTTAATTTAGATGATATTGTTACAAAATTATCGTCAGGCATAAATACAATATATTTGCCTACTAAAGATATTTTACTTGTTAATTTAACACCTTTATTACCTATTTCAGGACGTTTTACTTGTACTAAAATCTCGTTACCGCGGTTTTAATATTTTAAGAATATCTTCTTCATTATACTTTTTAGCTAAATCTGAAAATGGTAATATTCCAGATTTTTCTTTTCCTATATTTATAAATGCTATTTTTAGTCCTTTTAAAACATTCGCTATTTTTCCAACATATATATTTCCTTCTAATGAATTAATATCTTGAGAATTGTCATATTTCTCCACTAATTTATTATCTTCTAATATATATATTTTACTCTTCATTTGAATTATATCATACATCGCGTCACCCCTTTTTTAGTTATATTTATTCATCGCTGTTTGTATATTACTTTTTAGAATCTCCTCCACTGCCAAAGCTGCCTTTTCTATACCTTCATTTATTTTTACTCTTTCAAATTTATCTATTTGTTCTAATACGTAATCCACTATATCTTTATCGTTTTTGCCTATTCCTACTCTTATTCTTGGGAATTCTTTAGTGCCTAAATATTTAACTACAGATTTCATCCCATTGTGAGTATTAGCCGAACCTTGTTCTCTTATTCTAATTTTCCCTACTTCTATATCCACATCATCATATATTACTATAATGTTTTCTGTTGGTATTTTATAAAAGTTTTTCGCTTCTATAAGGCTTATCCCACTTTCATTCATATATGTTTGTGGTTTTAGTAAAATTACTTTTTGGTTTACAATTTCTCCCATTCCATATAAACCGTTAAATTTTCTTTTACATATTTCTATTTTGTTTTTTTTAGATATAGCATTTAATACATCAAATCCCATATTATGCCTTGTGTTAGAGTATTCTGGTTCTGGATTTCCTAAGCCTACTATTAAATACATTTTTTTCACACTTTCTTTTTACTTATTTTCTAACATTATATATTTTACTATAAATTTTAGAAAATAGCAAGAAAAATGTTTATTATTCACATTCTAATTATTACAGTTCACTAAATACTTTATAAAAGCTTGATATATAGCTATTTTTAGTCAAAACATAGCTAGGGTGACACAATCCGGGTCTTGACTTGCAAATAGCTATATATCAAGCTTTTTATATTAGTACTTTAATATAAGTTTTACAAGAAAATAACATTAATTCACATATTTTTTATATACAAGAATATAATTTTAAAGAGGTTTGTATGAGTTTTATTATTAATATTTTTAAAGGAATTTTAATAGGTGCAGGTGCTATCTTGCCTGGTATTAGTAGTGGCGTTCTTTGCGTTGTTTTAGGTATTTATGAGACTTTGGTTAGCCGTGTTTTACATTTTTTTAAAGATTTTAAAGAGAATTTTTTCTTTTTCTTGCCACTTGTTATTGGTGGGTTTATTAGTATTATTTTTATAAGTAAAGCTCTTTTATATCTTTTAAATAGTTATATGGTGCCTACTTCTTTTTGCTTTATTGGCCTTATTTTAGGATGTATTCCTAGTGTTTTTAAACAAGCTAATTCTTCTTCTAAAAGAAATAATAAGTTTTTGAAATATTTATTTTTAGTATTTACTTTTTCTTTTAGTATATACTTATTAGCTTTAGAAAAAAGTTCTGGTAATGTACCTTTAACTGTAAATGATATTTCTAATTTTGATTTAGTAAAAAATGGCTTTTTAATGTCTCTTGGAACTGTTATTCCTGGTATTAGTAATACAGTTATTTTGATGATTTTAGGCGGTTATAATATTTACTTAGAAGGTCTTGCAACTTTTAATTTAAATATTCTTATACCTATGGGAATCGGTTTAGTTGTAGGCGGTTTTATTTTTTTAAGGGTTATTGAGTTTTTATTTTTACATTATAAAACTTATACGTATTATGCAATTATTGGTTTTACTTTAGGTTCTATTTTTGTTTTGTTACCGGCTTTTGAATTTAATTTTACTTTTGTTTTGAGTATTTTTTTAATGATTTTCTGCTTTTTTGTTAGTTATAAGTTTAGTTTGTTGGAGAAGAAATAAATTTAGATTATATTACTATTTTTTCTTTTATCGCTTCTTTTAACACAATGTTTTTTTCTAGATTAAATTCCGGATCTTCTCTTATTATTTCTAAAGATATTTTTTGTACTTCTGCTAATATTTTCATATCTTCAAATAAATTAGCGATCTTAAAGTCTGGTATTCCATGTTGTCTCGTTCCAAAAAATTCTCCTGTGCCTCTTAACTCTAAATCTTTTTCTGCTATTTTAAATCCGTCATTTGTCTCTACCATTATTTGCATACGCTTTCTAATTATTTCTGAATTTCCTTTAAATTTTAATATACAGTATGATTTATCTTGCCCTCTTCCTACACGTCCTCTTAATTGATGTAATTGTGCTAATCCAAATCTTTCTGCGTTTTCTATTACCATTACTGTTGCATTTGGTACATCTACTCCTACCTCTATTACTGTTGTAGATATTAATACATCTATATCTCCATTTTTAAATTTTTGCATTATTTCTTCTTTTTCTTTTGCTTTCATTTTTCCATGTAAATATTCTACTTTATAATCTTTTAAAATTTCATTTTTATATTTTTCTACAGTCTCTAATACAGATTTTGCGTCTATTTCTTCATTTTCTTCTACTAAAGGACATACTATGTATACTTGTTTTCCTTCTTTTATTTGTTTTTCTATAAATATATTAACTCTTTCTTCTAATGCCTTTGTTACTGCAAAGGTATCTATTTTCTTTCTGTTTGGTGGCAGTTCATCTATTATAGATATATCTAAATCTCCAAATAAAATTAAAGCTAGTGTTCTTGGAATTGGGGTCGCAGTCATTACTAATGTATCTACACTTTTTCCTTTTTCTGTTAAAACTTCTCTTTGCTTTACGCCAAATCTATGTTGCTCATCTGTTATTACTAAACCTAGATTTTTGAAAACAACATTATCTTCTAAAACTGCGTGTGTTCCTATTATAATATCTATTTCTCCATTTTCTAATCTTTCTAAAATCTCTCTTTTATTTTTAGCTGTAACTCCACTTATTAAAAGTTCACATCTTATCCCATACTGTTCTAAAATATTTTTAAAATTTATTTCATGTTGACTTGCAAGTATTGCAGTTGGTGCCATCATTGCTACTTGATAACCTGATTTTACAGCTTTATATGCTGCCATCATTGCAACAACTGTTTTTCCAGAGCCTACATCTCCTTGTACTAATCTATTCATATTTTTGCTACTTTCCATATCATTTTCGATTTCGTTTATTACTCTTAATTGCGCATTAGTTAATTTAAATGGTAAGTTATTTATAACATCTTGCATATTAACATTTTTATCAAATTCTATGCCTTTATTTAATTTATATTGATTTTTTAAAGATAATAATTTTATTTGCATTAATAGCAATTCTTCAAAAGCTAATCTCGTTTTTGCTTTCTTGAAAGTATCAAAATTTTTAGGAAAATGTATTTCTTTTATAGCTGTTTTTCTATCGTATAAATTATATTTTTTTATTAAATATTCTGGTAAATTCTCAACTATAGCATTAGCTTTTTCGACTTCAATTAACGCATTTTCTATTATTTTTCTCAAAGTAAATTGTGTAATACCATATGTTAAAGGATATATTGGCACTATTTTACCAGTATTATTGCTTACACCGTGAGCATCAAATACTGGTGATGCCATTTGAATTTCACCATTTTTTATACTTACTTTTCCATAAAATTTATAATTATTTCCTCTTTTTATCACATTTTTTAAATACTGTTGATTATACCAAATAATTTGAATTCGAGCTGTATCATCACATACTGATAATTTATATATTTTTAGTCGTTTAGCATTTATTTCTATTACATTTGTTAAAGCTCTAACGCTTATTAAAGCTTCCTCTCCATCTTGTAACTCACTTATTTTTTTTACTTTGCTTCTATCTTCATATTCTCTTGGAAAATATGTTATTATATCTTCTATTTTTTCTATCCCTAATTTATTTAAAAGTTTCGCTTTTTCGGGTCCTACTCCTCTTAAAAATCTTATATCTTTTTCTAATAATTCTGTATGCGCATTATTTTCTTTTATCATTTAATACTTCCTTTTTAGATAATTTTAGAGGCAAAGTTTTGCCTCTTATTTATTTGCTTTATTATATCATTTTCCAAATTTTGTGTCAATAGTGCTAAAGTAGTACTAAATATATTAGATTTTAGGTCTTTTATAATTTCTCAATATACAATAATCTATTATACTTAGCTACTCTATCTGTTCTACAAGGTGCTCCTGATTTTATCTTTTGGCACCCAGTTGCTACGGCTATATCTGCAATAGAAGTATCTTCTGTTTCTCCTGAACGATGTGAAATTATAGTTTCAAATCCGTGACTTTTTGCCAATTTTATTGTCTCTAAAGTTTCTGTAAGTGTTCCTATTTGATTTGGTTTTATTAATATACTATTCGCTGCTTTTCTTTGTATTCCTTTTTCTAATCTTTCTAAATTAGTTACAAATAAATCATCTCCAACTATTTTTACTTTATTCCCTACCTTTTCAGTTAATGCTGTAAACATTTCCCAGTCTTCTTCTGCAAATGGATCTTCTATTGAAGATATTGGATATTTTTTTATTAAATTTATATAATATTGTAAAAATTCTTCTTTAGTTTTTAAAGCTTCTCTTTTCCAAAAATAATATTTGCCTTCTTCATTTATTTTTTTAGCTTCATTATACATTTCTGAAGCTGCAACATCTAAAGCAATACTTACTTCTTTCCATGCTACATATCCTGCATCTTCTATTGCTTTTAAAATTGCTTCTATTGCTTCTTCTTCATCTTTTAAATTAGGTGCAAACCCACCTTCGTCTCCTATACCAACATAATATCCATTTTCTTTTAATACTTTTTTTAGGCTATGATATATCTCAGCTCCTGCTCTCAAATTATCTGAGAACTCATTAGATACATTAGGTACTATCATAAATTCTTGTATACTTAAATTATTATTTGAATGTCTACCTCCATTTAAAATATTCATCATTGGTATTGGTAAAGTATTAGCATTTATACCACCAATATATTTATATAAAGGCATATTTAAAGTATTAGCTGCTAAATTTGCTATCGCAAGAGAAACTCCTAAAATTGCGTTTGCTCCTAAATTTCTTTTACTTGGCGTTCCATCTAAATTAATTAACATATTATCTATTTTACTTTGTTCATATATGTTTACACCAACTAATTTATTATTAATATATGTGTTAATATTTTCAACTGCCTTTAATACACTTTTTCCATTATACATTTTTTCATCATTATCTCTTAATTCAAACGCTTCAAAAGTACCTGTTGAAGCACCTGATGGAACAAAACTTCTGCCACAAAATTCTTCCATTTCTCCTGCTCTTGCTTCTACAAAAACAGTTGGATTTCCTCTTGAATCTAATACTTGCAATGCGATTAATCTTTTTAATAACATTTTTTCCATAAAAAATTCCTCCAAATTATAAACTTTCTAATAGTTTATACAAAATTTGGAAGAATATACATTATTATCATATAAATTATTTGTCTAATAACTTAATATTTTGAGAAAATATACATGATTCTATTAAATCTAATATTGAATAACATAACATAATTACGCCCATTGTAGCTATTAATATACCATTATTAAATAGTATAAATACACCACAAGCTAAAATTATGATTGATAATACTAAATTTAAAACCCACATATTATCTCCATACACCTTAAATCTAAAAGTATATATTAATCTTAAAACCCCTGCATATATTATCCATAAAGCAACAATTATCCTAAACATAGATGCTAAAAATCCTGTTGCCACTAATGCAAATATTCCTACTAATATATAAACAATTCCATAAACTAAATCATCTTTAAAATATGTATTTTCGTTTTTCTTATCTTTAAAATAATTAAATATTTTTACAAAGCCCATTACTATAAATAATGCTCCTACTAGATATGAAATTATTTTTAATGTGCCTTCTGGATTGAATATTAGTACTAATGATATAACTATAAATATTATTGATGATAATATATTCATATTATTGATTTTACTAAAATATTCTTTCATACTTTTCCTCCTTTTCTTTTGCTGTTATTATATTATACTTTTTTTTATATTTCAAGTAATTTTTTTAAATTTTTATAAAAATTCTTACTACTGTTACAATTCAGCAGACCTTTAAATAGAAGCTTGATATATAGCTATTTGCAAGTCAAGACCCGGATTGTTACACCCCAGCTATGTTTTGACTAAAAATAGCTATATATCAAGCTTCTAGCAAATATATCCTGAATTGTAACTTACTATTTTGTTCTGAATTATAACCCTAAAATTATTACTTTCAATTTTGCGAAGTCCGTCATCGAAATATTACCATCAGCATTTATATCTGCTGCCGAATATTGTGAGCCTTCCAATATTTTTGTTTTTACTATATGTCCTTTTAATAGTGATAAATCTGTCATTGAAACTTTTTCATCTCCATTTATATCTCCAACTAACTGCTCAAGTTGTGGTAAGTCTAAGTTTATTTCATTATTAATTGTATTGTTGTCGCCACTTACACTATTACTAATTATATTGCTTTCATTTATATTGTTATCTATAACAGTATTATCAATGTAATAGTTATCAATAGAGTTATCATAACCTAAAATATTATTATTAGTTTCTTGTTGGTATATTTGGGAATCTAGGATATTCATAAGATTTTGAAGAAGTTGATTTTCATTATCAGATGCTTCTTCATATTGTTCTAATGCCTCGCTAGTGTCTTCAAATAACTCATCAGTTGGTTTTATCATTGTATTATAAGTATAAAAAGGCTCTATTAAAAATACTATAGCCATTAAAGCAGATATTGAATACCAAACTATTTTTTTGTTTTTATCAATTTCTTCATATTCGCTTCCATTTAAAGATATTGCTTTAAGTACTATGATAGAATCGTATAATAAAAATAATGCTATTACGAAGCCATATGATACTACTGTAAGAAGTACAACAGATAATAAAGCATTTAAGCCGAAACCATCTGAAAGTACAACTGTAATAAAATTAGTTATAATCATTATCGCCATTAAAAATATTGCTAAGATTTTTTGAATTTTCGCAGCACTTGTTGGACTTTTTTTATAAAGTTTATATATTATTATTAAATTTATAAAACAATATAAAGTCCATAAAAGATTTAAAATATTAATAATTACAGACGAATATAGGTTTTCTGAACCAAACCCCATACTACTAATATTATTTGTGATCAACAAAGAACTAATTACCGCAAATAGATTATATATTAACACTATTGTATAAATTACTAAAATTATAATTATGTTTCTTTTGGCACCCTTTATTCGTTTTTCTTCTTCTCCTATATTTTTCATAATTCTTATAAACATTATTGTTCCTATTATTGAAAATATTACTGGTATGCCTATCATTATAAGAACTGTAAATATACCAATTACGCTTGCTGTATTAGTTACTGCAGAAGATATTTGCCCTATTTGAGAAGTAACTGTATCATTTGCATCAAAAGATGTATCACCTGGTGAAGGTATACCAGAAGTTGCAAAACTTACTGAAGACAATAACATCAATACTATTGCAAAAATTACTATTACTTTCAATAAAAAGTTTTTTCTTAGTTTATTCATAAAATTACCCTTTGTACCTTTCTTTTTACATTTTCCTACATTTTATAATTTTATATTTCTTTTGTCAATACTTTTCTTATATATTTTTAATAAAGTTACAATTCAATAGGCATTTAAATAAAAACTTGATATATAGCTATTTGCAAGTCAAGACACGGATTGTTTGCCTTAAGCTTGTTTTGACTAAAAATAGCTATATATCAAGCTTTTAGTGAGTATGTCCTGAATTGTAACAATTTGAAAAAAGAAACAATGGCGTATTATAAAACAATGCAAAATACGAATTATGAATATTAGAGAATGAATAATTAATCTATTTGAAATATATTTGATAAAAAAGATGCGGATGAATTGGTAAATGAATTAATAAAAAATGTGGTAATAATGTAAACTATATTAATGTAAATATTTAAGTACTAAAAAAATCCTTTCTAACATAAAATTAAATAAGTATGTTAGGAGGATTTTTTTATGATTTTAAAAAACAAATTAGATAATAAAAAAATTTCAAAAATAAGTTCTATAATTATTATTTTCGTTATAATTTCAACAATAATTTTAAGTATACTTCAAACTAAAATATATGCTTATGACGATTCTTTATATGTTTGGTCAGATAATGCAGAAACAGTAGAAACAAATGCAAATATACCAGGAAAAAGTACAAGAGTAAATACATTACCAACTGTAGGTACTCAAGAAGGCAATTTCTTAAATTTAACTTGTGGAGCTGCCATTTTAATTGATCAAGATAGTGGAACTATTTTATATGAACATAATGCACACGAAAAATTAAGACCTGCTAGTGTTACAAAAATAATGACTATACTATTAATAATGGAAGCTATTGATAGTGGGCAATTAAAATATACAGATAAAATCACTTGTAGCGAAAATGCAAGCAATATGGGCGGTTCACAAATTTGGCTAGACGAAACTGAGCAATTAACTGTTGATGAAATGTTAAAAGCTATTTGTGTAGTAAGTGCTAATGACTGTGTTATAGCTATGGCTGAACATTTAGCTGGTTCAGAAGAAGCCTTTGTTACTAAAATGAATGAAAAAGCTAAAGAATTGGGAATGAATGATACTACTTTTAAAAATGCTCATGGTTTAGATGAAGAGGGGCATTTAACAAGTGCATATGACATTGCTTTAATGTCTAAAGAATTATTATCTAAACATCCTGATATAACTAAATATACAACTATATGGATGGATACTTTAAGAGATGGAAAATCACAATTAGTAAATACAAATAAATTAATAAAAACATATAATGGTGCAACGGGATTAAAAACAGGTTCAACATCACTTGCATTATATAACTTATCTGCATCAGCTACTAGAGATGGATTTAATTTAATAGGAGTAATATTAAAAGCGGAAAGTAGTAAAGTTAGATTTGCAGAAGCAAAACAACTTTTAGATTATGGCTTTAATACTTATACATATAAGCAATTTGCTAAAAAAGGAGAAGTAGTAAATACTATAGATGTTGAAAAGGGAGTATTAGATACAGTAAATGTAATATATGAAAATGATGCAAGAAGTTTAGTAAAAAAAGGTGAAGAAACTAGAATAGAACAGGAAATAATGCTAGATATAAAAGTAAAAGCGCCGATTAGTAAAGGTCAAAAACTTGGTGAAGTAGTATATACTTTAGATGGAAATGAAGTAGGAAAAGTTAATCTAATTGCAGAAGAAGAAGTAAAAAGATTAAATTATATAAATTCTACAAGCTTCGTATTTTGGAAATGGTTTAGTTTATTTAGATAGTAGTGCTGATAGTAAAATATTAATTAAAATTTCAAGCATATTGTTGACATAACGTTAAAAATATGATAGTATACATATATACGCCAAGTGCGTATTATCTAAAACCTTTAACTTTAGGAGTTTAATATGTCTAAACAAGTTATATGTTTTGCTTGTAATGGGAGTGGCCAAATTCCTGAGTATGACTGTGGGAAAACTACTTATCATACTTGCCAAAATTGTGGTGGTTCTGGATATACGTATGAGCCTGATGAAGATGAAATTAAACAGCAACAAGAAGATGAACGCCGTTGGGGCAAGCGTATTTTCAGACGTATTCCTTAAAAATTAATTAGACTTTTAAACTTAAAAGGAAGGCCAATTATTATTGGTCTTCCTTCTTTTTAAAATTAAAACTTAAAGCATCTGAATTATTAAACCAAGCTCCACCATCTGTTGTATTCATTTGTATTGGGTCTACATCTCCATTTTCATCTTCAAAGTTTACATTACCGAAGTTAAATTTTAATTTCTTTTTAGCATCATCATCATCTGAATGAGTAATCGATTTATTAAATCTATCAAACCTATATACTTTTTCAGTTTGTTTTTCTTTATATTTGCTTTCTAAGAAGTCGACTTTACCAGTACCAACTACATTACCACCTGCAACATTTTTTGTTTTATAAATACAACTCTTAAATTTAAGTGTTTGTATTTTTCCTTTGTTAGCATGTGGTGTCCAACCGTACTCAATACCACTTAATTTAGATCCATATTCTTGCTTATCTGTTTCATAATCAACTTTATATTTCCAATCACGTTTATTTCCAAATTCATTTTGCCACCATTCGTTATCTTCTGGGGTATTACCACCAAATACTAATTTAGTTGGAGAGTTTACTAATATTATTTTTCTATAATGCTCTCCTGCTTTTTCTGTATCGAATTGGTCTAAACTTTGTGCAGATATTACAGAACCTACTCTATATTTTCTATATAGTGTGAAAATTGGCACTGTAGCTTCTCCAACGAAGTCTGAAAATTCGTCTACATAGAAGAAATGTGGCATACGTGAACGTTCATTTCCCGGTCTGCTTAATACTGAATGTTGCATTAATAATATAAAGAATAGTCCAAATGCTTTATGTGCTGTAACTCCCAAATCTCCTCGTCTTGTACAAGCTAATGTTATTTGCCCTGTTGCTAATGCTTCATCAAAGTTTATGTTTGTATTTCTATTACATAAAACATTTTTTACACCTGGATATCTTAAAAGTGTATCTAATTGTGTAACTGCTAATTGAACATTTCTTTCTGTTTCTTCACGAGCCGGTGCGTTTCTAAAGAAATGTTTTTTGAAATATCCTATTTGTACTGCATATTGCTCTGCTAAATCAGGCTCCTCCATCATCTTTCTACACATAACTTCTGCTAAATCGAAGTCATTTAACATTTTTAACATATCTTCTAAGTTTGGTAAAATTCCATTGCTTAACCTAGGATACATTTCTTTTAATAAAATTGATAAATTTTCAACAGCTTGCATTGCTGCATTTTCTTTATATACTTCGTCTGTATCTAAAGCTATTGATTTATACATACCCCTAATTACTGATGAAATAACTATTGCTGTTTTTGTAGGGTCATCATATATAAATGGGTTCATTCCTAATGAATCTGGGTTATTAGGGTCTATTAAATTAACTTTCATATTATAATTACTAGCTACATCTAAAATATGTTGTGTTGACTCAATATCTGGTGATAAGTAAGTTAACCCTAAATTTCTATATACATATTTTCCATTTGAGCAATCTTGTATAATATTTTTCATATATGCTTTGTAAACTGTTTCTTTATATGGGTTAGGTGCAATCATATTCATATCAAAATTTTCATTTATATAGTCATTAGTGTATGGACAATTTAAAACTGCTACACCTGATTTTAATGCTGTAAACGCCATTTCTTTAGAAACAGATCTAAAAAAGAATTTCTTTTCAATATCTCTTGCCATCATAGGTTCAAATACCATAGATGTTTTACCAAGTCCTGAACCACCTATAATTAAAGAAACTTCAAATCTTCTATTCTCTGGTATTTTAACATCTTTTCCCTTATTAGCGTCCTTACAAAGAGTAACTTCACAAGTATAAGGCCCTGTACCTTCTTTTGAAGTATTTAAATTAATTCCACCATAATCTAATATAGAATCTTTTAAATCTTTAGATTCGTTTACTTTTGTATAAAGGAATTTGAATAATGTAGGTACAGTTAAAACTAATACATATATTGAAACTGACTTAAATGCTACTGCTATTAAATCTTGAAAATTCTCTGCTAAAAATGAGTAATTTGGTACGAATGTTAATAATAACCATCCACCATAATTAAACCATTGTATTAACATCGAAATTCCTATTATGTATAATGCTATACAGTATAAATAGAAAAATGAAATTTTCGTTTCATCATTTTTTATAAATTTTGATGGGCCAGATAAGTAAAATGCTGCAATAGGGCAAGCTAATGCAAAAGTATATTGAATTGGTCCCCAATATGAAACGGAAAGTCCTGTAAAAAACATAAATAATATTTCTACAATTCTATCTACTACTAAGTATATTGTTATTAATGTTAGTATATATGTTAAAAAAGTATTTCTATCTGTATTCAAGTATTTTAAGAATTTATCTATTATTTTCACAATTATTCCTCGCTTTCAACGTGACTTCACATTTATATTATACTATAAAAAAATGAAAAAATAAAGAGTTTGAGGAAAATATTTTTCATTAATAGTAACAATTTAGGATATACTTGTTAAAAGCTTGATATATAGCTATTTTTAGTCAAAACATAGCTAGGGTGACACAATCCGGGTCTTGACTTGCAAATAGCTATATATCAAGCTTTTATTTAAATGCCTGCTGAATTGTAACTAATATTATTATTGTGTTAATAATTCTATTGCCTTATCTAATTGTGTATCTTTGTCTCTTGGAATATTGAAGCTATTTACATATTCTTCTTCTACCTCTACTACATAATCAGGCTCTATTCCTACTCCTTGAATTGTATTTCTGTTTGGTGTAAAGAACTCATCTGTTGTTATTTTTAATGCAGCATCGTCTATCATATAAACGCTTTGTAATACACCTTTTCCGTAACTTGTTGTTCCAACTATTGTTGCTCTTTTATAATCTTTTAATGCTCCTGTTAATATTTCTGTTGAACTTGCTGAATATTGATTTTGTAATACTACTATTGGTAAATCTATTTGTTGTCCATTTTCAGTTACTCTTGTATTTTCTCCATGTGCTTTACTATTTGTTATTAATACTACGTTATCTTTTGGTAATAATGCGTCTAATATTCCTATTGCTCCGTCTATATATCCACCGCCATTAAATCTTACATCTAATATAATTGATGTTGCGCCTTGTTCTTTTAATGTATTACATTTACTTATAAAATCTTCTGTAATTCCTTCATCAAATGTAAGTAATTGCATATATCCTATATTATTCTCTAACATTTCTATTTTTATAGGTGATGTTCTAACTACTTCTCTAGTTATATCAAAATTTAATATTTCTTCTCCTCTTTTAACTTCTAATTGAACACTTTCTCCTGGTTGGCCATGTAATACTTCAGTCGCAGCTTCTAGTTGATCACCTGTATATTCTACGCCATCTATTTTAGTTATTATATCGCCAGATTGTATTCCTGCTTTTTCAGCTACACTTTCTTCTAAAGGAGCGATTACTATAATTTCATTAGTATCTTGTGTTACAGTTAAGTAAACTCCTATACCTTCATAATTACCTATTGCTGTTTCTTGATATTCCTCCCATTCATCTGGAGTCATATACTCAGTATATTCATCTCCTAAACCTGCTACATAACCTTTAACAGCATACTCTACTAGTTCGTCTTCATTTATCTCATCTGCATTTATATATGTCCTATCAATAACAGCTCTTACCTTTTGAATAGCAGTATCTAAATCTGTATTATCATTATTTGATAAAAACAAATATTTTATATTACCATTTTGCGTAAATGCATTATACATAAGTACAGTTGTTAAAGTAAATGTAATAAACACAACAACTAATACTAACATTATAGTTTTATAAACTCTATTTTTTTTATTATCTTCCATGACTAATTCCTTTCACTATATTACTTATTATATGTAACTTTTGAATTTTTAGAATACTTATATATTGGTATTTTGTCAAAGTAAATTGTACTCTTAGAATTGTTACAGAATAATAATGCTTTTGCAAATCTATTGAAAATACTAGGACTAAATTAAAATCGAATGCGAAGTAAAAGAATATCAAAAATTCTTGAGCTTGATTATGGAAAGTGTTCGCGTAAGCGGAAGGGTGCCATAATCAAGCTTTAGAATTTCTATATTTTTTTTACAAGCCGAGATTTTTAATTTAGACTAGTATTTTCAAAGAATTGTAGTTTTTACTATTATATTGTAACTTGGATTTTTTTCAATTTAAAATATTATGGTAAGTATGGTATTGGATTTACGCATTTACCATTTATTCTAACTTCAAAATGCAAGTGTGTTCCATTATATGGGTTTGAAGCTGAAGGCCTTGGTTGGCAATTACCTGTATTTCCAACTGTTGCAATAACTTGTCCTTGTTGTACTGTATCTCCTTCAGATACTAATCTTGAACCTGGTTTTAAGTGACCATATAATGTCATTGTTCCATCATGGTGATTTATTATTATGTATTCTCCATAACTTCTATATGATGCAATATAATTTCCATTTGCGTCATATGCTGGAATTGAACCGTATGCTGCTTCAGATGTAACTACTGTTCCTCCTTTTGCTGCTATAACGCTTTTATCAATTACATTAATGTTTACATCTACACCTGTATGTCCTGGGTATGATGGATATGATTTATTATTTATATTACTTGTTGATAATCCTGCAACAGGGAATACATAACCATAGCTACTTGGATCTCCTGAAGCTATTATTCCTTCTTGTCTTGCTAACTCTGCTAATTCTTGCTCTATTGCTTTCTTATCCTCTTCAAATTTATCTAATTCTTCTTGTAATACTTTTTCTTGGTCACTTAAATTAACAACATATTCTTTCTTTACTTCTTGTGCTTCTTGTAAAGCTAAAGTATCTTTTTCAATACTTTCTTTATTTGCCTCAATTTGTGCTTTAGAATTTTCTAATGCAATTTTACTATTTTCAATATCTTCTTGTTGTTGTAACAATGTATCTTGAAAAGCTTTATCAGCTTTAGCTAATTCAGTTAAGTAATACCAGTTAGATAACATATCTGTTATACTTTTAGAAGATAATAACACATCTAAATATGTAGTTTGTCCTGTTTCATAAGAAGCTACTAATCTTACTTTATACTTTTCAAAGTTTTCATCGTATTCCTTTTGCTTTTCTTGAATTTCTGCCTCTTTTTCAGTAATAGAAGCTTCTAAATCATCTATTTCTGTTTGTAATTCTGATATTTGTGATTCTAAATTGTAGATTTGTTCATTCATTTTACTTATTTCTAACATAGTTTGAGATCTTTCATTTTCTACTCCCTCAAGCTTGCTTTTAGTTTGGTCTATACTTTCATTTATTTCTGTTAAGTCACTTTCTGAAACAGCTAATACATTTGTACTACTTACAATTAAAGTAATCATTAATACGCAAAAAGATTTTAATACTATTTTCATTCTTTCCTCCAATTAATTTATAATATTATTTTCTACTATTTCGTTTTCAAGAGCAACATTCTCATCAGTAGTTTCTTCTTCATTCGTACTTGGCATCTTATTTGAAGTTATGTATGGTAACGGATCATATGTTTGTCCATCTATTCTTACTTCAAAATGTAAATGTGGACCTGTTGACCAACCCGTTGAGCCGACTAACATTATTGGATCACCTTTTTTTACTTCTTGTCCTTCTTCAACAAGTATTTTTGAACCATGTGCATATAATGTTACTACTCCTCCGCCATGATCTAACATAACATAATTTCCATAAGATGAACTATATGTTGTTAATGTTATTATGCCATCATTTACCGCAATTATAGGAGTTCCTGTTGGTGCACCTATATCAACTCCTGTATGTAACCTATAAACATTAAATATTGGATGTATACGCATTCCATATCCTGATGTTATTGTTGAATATCCAGGTACTGGCCAAGCTAATTCTCCACCTATATATTCTGGACTAATATTAGCTAAAGTAGCTTGTAAAATTTCCTTTTCAACCTCTTCAAGGTCTTTTTCATAAAGTTCAATTCTTTCTTGTAATGCTTTTTCTTGCTCTGTTAATCCATTTAAGAAATTATTTCGTACTACCTTAGTATTTTCATACGTTAATAATAGCATTTCATTATTTTCTTTTTCTTCCGTTAATTTCGCTAACTCTCTTTCTAGTAAAATTTTCTTTGCAGCAATATCTTGTTTTGCATTTGTAACTTCTTGCATTAGTTTTTGATCATAAGCTGCTATCTTTGATAAATAGTAAAATCTAGATAGGAAATCTTCTATACTAGTAGAAGCTAGCAATACATCTAAATAAGCTGTATCTCCGCCTTCATATATAGCAACCAATCTTTGTTCTAATAACTTCTTTTGTTCTTCATATTTTTTTTCAGCTTCTTCTAATTCTATTTTTATAGCATCTACGCTCATTTGTGTTTGAGCTACTTTTACATTTGAACTATTTAATTCTTCTTGATACTTTGCAATTTGTTCATTTAATTTATCTATTTGACTATTAACAGTAGTTATACTATTTTGTACATCTGTTAATTGTTCATTAGCTTCTTCTATTTTATTTGTCAATTCATTTTTTTGTTCATGCAGAGAATTTGTTTCTCCTTCAACAACAGAGTTTGTTAATTCGTTATTATTTGCATCTTCTCCAAAAACTGAATATGTAATTATAAATGTAACGGCTATAAATACTAAAAATATACATGTTAACTTTGATTTTTTCATTATGTCTAACATCCCTTTCATTATACTTTTATTAAAGCCTTTATTTATATTAAACCTCTAAATATTTCTTCATTGAAATCATACTTCCTACTACACCCATACCTATTCCTAAAATAGCATATACAACAACTAACATAGAGAACATATCTGTGAAGTTTACTAATATTATACCTAGTCTTTGCATTAAGACAGAAGACATTAATTGAGTTGATGCCCAATTATATAATAATCCTATTGCTAATAAAGAAATAGCTGCGGCTACGACACCAATAATTATACCTTCTACAACGAAAGGCCATCTTATAAAAGCGTTAGTTGCTCCTACATACTTCATAATAGAAATTTCTTTCCTTCTTGCATGTACTGTAAGTTTTATTGTATTTGAAATTATAAATAGTGATACTACTATTAAAAATACTAATATTATTGCTGAAATTAATCTTATTGCATTTCCTACACCTAACAATGCACTAGTAGTTTCATTACTATTTTGAATAGTACTTACACCTTCCATATTAATAATTTGAGATTGTACTTCCTCACTTTTAGTCAAATCAGAAAAATTTACTAAGAAAGAAGGCGGAAAAATATCTTCTACACCAGCTAATAATTTTTCATTATTTTCAAAATAATCCTTCATTATATTAACAGCATCTTCTTCCGACACAAATTGGACTGAATTCACACCGTCTAAATTACTAATATCATTTCTTAATTTATCAATTTGCTCTTGTGGGGTATCTACTGTCATAAATACTTGTATAGCTTGTGAATGTTCTAATTCAGTTAAAAAACTATCTATATTTTCAATAATTGCTAAAAAAACACCAAATATAATCATAGTTGCAATCATTATACTTAAAGCAGCAAATGTTGACTTTTTATTTTTCATTGTGTTTTTAAAGCCCTCACCTATTAAGTAACTAAAAATATTATATTTCACTATCGTAACCACCTTTTTTATCACTTACTATAAAGCCATTTTCTAACTTTATAACTCTTTTCTTCATAAAATCTACTATATCTTTAGCATGAGTTGCTACTACAACAGTTGTACCTCTTAAATTTATATCATTTAAAAGAGACATAATTTCCCACGCTGTTTCTGGGTCTAAGTTACCTGTAGGCTCATCTGCAATTATCATAGATGGGTTATTTACTAAAGCTCTTGCTAATGCAACTCTTTGTTGTTCTCCTCCTGATAATTCGTGAGGATATACTTTAGCTTTATTACTTAAGCCAACTAATGACAATAACATAGGTACTTGCCTTCTAATATGTTTTGGGGTTGCATTTACTATGTACATTGCGAAAGCAACATTATCATATACTGTTTTATCTGGTAATAACCTGAAATCTTGAAAAACAACTCCCATACTTCTTCTTAAATATGGTACTCTGCTTTGTTTTAAATGCGTAATATCTTTTCTATTTATTAATATTTTGCCTTCTGTTGCATCCTCTTCTTTTAATATTAATTTTATTAATGTTGATTTACCTGAACCAGAAGCACCTACTAAAAACACAAACTCTCCTTTATCTATCACGAAATTTGCGTTCTTTACCCCTACAGTCCCAGTTTTATATACTTTACTTACATTCTTAAACTCTATCATTCAAAATATCCCTCAATCTAAAAATAATTTTACATATTAACATCATACCAATTTTTTAATAATTTTGCAATAGTTTTCGACAAAAAAAGTTTGAATTTTTTGTGAACTTTTTGTAAAAAAAAGAAAATTTTGTAAAAATACAAAATTTTCTTAAATATTCAAGGATTCTGCTTTATATTAAATATAATAGCAAACTTAATCTTCATCAAAGTTAAATTCATCTTTGAATTTATCTTTGAATATTTCAAAAACTTTATTTAAAGTAGCTTCATCATCTATGCTTACATAAGTTTCTTCGTCTTCAGAATCTGTGTCCTCAACCTTTAGAATAACAACTTCGCCTTCGTCTTCTTCTCCTTCTTCAACAACAGGTAATAAAACTACATATTCTTCTTGATCTAATTCTATTAAATCTAAAAATTCAAATTGTACTTCATTACCATTTTCATCATTTAAAACTATAATGTTATCTAATTCTTCTCCATTTACTTCATTATTATCCATAATAATCTCCTTTCAAATTTACAATATCTAATTGCTTGCATATTGTTATTATTATCAACTTTAAATATCATATACTATTATTTGAAATTTTGCAATACTTTTTTTAAAATTTCTAAATTTTTTTCATATAAGTTTCTAATATAAATTCTGCTGCCAATGTATCCACAATATTTTTTCTATCTTCTCTATTATTTATATTTAAATAATTCATAGTTCTGTGAGCTTCTACTGTAGTTAATCTTTCATCTACAGTTTCTATTTTTATTTTATTATATTTACATTTTAATTTGTTTATAAATTTATTAGTTACTTCTACGCGTTCTCCCAAAGTTCCATCCATGTTAATAGGCATTCCTACAACAAAAGTATCTATTTCATATTTTTCTAAAATTTCATCTAATCTTCTTAAAACAATTTTATCATTACCATTATGATGTATAGTTTCTAGCCCTTGTACTGTTATATTTAGTGCATCTGTTATAGCTATTCCAACTCTACTATCGCCATAATCAATACCTAATTTTCTCATAATTACTTTTCCAATCCTATATAATTTATTACCATTTTTTCAAGTAACTCGTCTCTTTCAATAGTTCTTATTTTAGTTCTTGCATCATTATAACTTGTAATATAAGTTGGGTCACCAGAAAGTATATAACCTACAATTTGATTTATTGGGTTATATCCTTTTTCTTGTAACGCCTCATATACTTCTTTTAAAATTATTTTTATATTATCATTAGATTCTTTTTCAACATTAAATTTCATTGTTTTATCAATATTCATAAAATACCTTCCCTTCTAGCAATAAGCCTATAATTTAAAATTAAATATAATTTATATCATTTTCTTTTTCCGGTGCATTATCTAAATATTCTTCTAATTTTTTATTAAGTTTTTCCAAGCCAGTCGCTTTATAATACGTTGCTATTGCAAAATTTACAACTGGTCTTACATATTGATCTTTATCTGTTTTTCTTTCCTTAAATACTAAAACTTCTTCACTCTCTAAATCGCTTTTCAAACTTTTTATAAATTTTAATACTTCGTCTTCGTGTTCTCCAATAAAGGCTATAACGAATTTAGGTCCCATATATCTTACAAATATATACTCTGGTGCTAATCTATTTCTTACTACATTTCCTACTGCTGCAACTAAACTGTTTCCTGTTTTTCTGTTATATTTTTCATTTACTTCTTCTAAATTAACGATTTTAAACATACATATTTGTGATGATATAGTTTTATCTAATCTTAATTTTCCTTCACCATATAAATATTCTGCCGAATTTAAACCTGTAAACAAATCTTTTCTTACTAAACCTTCCATAGTTGTTTGGTAAGCTATTGTTTTTAAAACTGTTATTATATTTTCTTTTACAACATCAATTATACTTAAATCAATATTATCAAAAGCGTGTTTTTCAGCATTTTCTATAATCCAATATCCAATATACACATTATCTATATATAATGGAAAAAATATAGCAGATTTAGCTCTACCAACTTCTATTGTTTGGTAAGGTAAACTCTCTGAATCATTTTCAACAGTCATATATTGAGGTGCGCCTCTCATTATAGATTCTTTAAAAATTTCAAGACTTTGTAAATTTCTCATAGTATCCCAATGGCGTTCAGCTACATTTGTGGCCTTTATTATATATTCAGCTCCATCAAATACAACTATAGTTGAATACTTTATATTAAATTTTTCTCTTAATTTTGCATTTATTTCTTGTAATTTAACTTCAGCTGTACTATCACTTCCAACGATGTTCATAAAGTCTTGCAAAACGTTTAAGCTATTTATTTTTTGATTAGTATTTGATAATACTTTTACTTTTTTATTTATATTTAAATTATATATTATTAGTCCAATAACTACAACAAACAATACTATTATTACTGCTATTAACAAAGTCTTCACCTCTTTTTAATTATTAATATTTATTTTTCATTTGATTTAAAGTATTTCCTATATTATTGTTAAATGTGTTTGAAGAACAATCTCCTAATGATGGTGGTGTGTATCCACCTTTTTTATTATTTTTACCTGCATTTAATAATGGATATATACAAGCTGCTATTGCTTTTAAGCTAGCTAATATATTTTTTGAATATCCATTTAATGATATATTACATTCAACTAATGATGTTAAATATCTATCATATGCGTCCATATCAAAAGGAATTGTAAATACTTTTGCAATATTCTTATCAAATAAATCTACTGTATACGCCATACCTGGGTCTTTATATACAGCGATTGCACTTAACAATATTTGAGAATTAACCCCTTTTACTTTTGTTTCCATATTTAAAACAAATCTTATTTTTTCATCTTTCAATACACCTTTAGATTTTAACTCTTTTAAAAATGTTGTTAGTGGTTGCATTGTTAAAATATCCATATTTTGTACTAAGAATATATCTGTAGAATTATCGAAATACCCTATTGGTGTGTCATAGTCACAATCTATTAAAACTACAGAATAATTATCTATTAAAGTTTTTAAAACTTTATCTGCTTCATAAAATTCTTCCGTATCTGTAGGAAGAGCTGTGTATACAGTTAAATTTTTATTTACTTTAATTCCATAAGCATTACCTTCTAATAAACTATATATAGATTTTTCTGCCTTATTTCTTAAAGATTCTTCATTATTTGTGTATATATAATATGAGTTTTTATTTTTAGTTAAATCTAATATTGCTACATTTATATTATATGAAGATAACATGTGTGCTAAATTATTTACTATAAACGAAACTCCTGATTTACTTGTTCCTATAAATGATACAACTCGTTTATCTGCTGGAATCATATATTCTATATTTTCATATCTAATACTTTGCTTTTCTAACATACTAGTTGTCTTATGGATCATTTCTTGTGGATTCATAAAATTATTGTCTGCACTACTATGCATATGATGAGATACTTGTTCTCTATTATTATATTCAGTATCATTTATTAGATTACCTTCATTATTATTTTCATCGTAATTACTATTTCTTACAGGAGCAGGGCTCTCTTCTTCAAATCCCGGTAAAGTAGAAGTTTCTTCCTCTTCAAATCCTGGCAAAGTAGAAGCTTTTTCTTCTTCTAAACCTGGTAAAGTAGAAACATTTTTCTCTTCTAAACCTGGTAAAGTAGAAACATTGTCTTCTTCAAATCCTGGCAAAATTGTATCTTGGCTCTTCTCTACTTCTACATTTAAATTTTCATCTTTTTTATCCAACTCTTCTTGTTCTTCCACTAATTGCACTTTTTTAGGTCTTCCTCTACCACGTTTTGGCGCATCTGTTGGAACAACATTAATCGGAGTTTTTCTAGGTCTTCCTCTACCTCTTTTAACTACAGGTGCTTCTTCAACAGTATTTACTCTTTCTTCTTCTAAATCATCTAAGCCTGGTAAAACAGCATTACTTTCTTCTACTGCTGGTGTTTCCTCTAATTCATCAAGTTCATCAAGCCCTGGCAATGTAGTTGTACTAGGTACATCATTTTTTCTTCTATCTCTCATAATAATTGGTTCTTCTTCTTGAAGAATATTTTCATTAATATCTTCGTTTTCATTTTCGTCATTCACTTTATTTGTAGAAATTTTTCTTACTTTATTAATATTCATTGCATTTGGTATTATTACATTTGAATTATCTTTTAAAGAACTTATTTGTTCTATTACCCTATTATTAGTAGTATCAACATTTGCTTTTTTCTCTTTTATTTGTTCCTTTTTCTCTGTATGAGGGACATTTTTAACCGCACCAGAATTATAATTATTTGCAAAAGTAGTTAAACTTTGATATTTAGGTGATTGAGCCTCCAAAACAGCTTTTACATTTAAAGGTAAGAAACGTATTATAACTTTTAATTGTGCATCGTTATATTGGCTTGCAATATTATTAAAGCTTTCTACATATTTTTCTTCTGCTTTTCCTAACTTTTTATAATGTGCTAATATACTCTTAATCTCTTCTTCTTTAACATCATCTTCTTTTGGTGCTTTATCTATTTCACTATTTACTCTATAATACGCTTTAGCCTCTTGTTTAATACGTGGATGAAACATTAATGTACATACATTTTCAATGCTTCTATCATTGCCTACTAATGCATTATAAATAGCTATTTCGTACAATTTTGTAGTGAAACTATCTCCTAACATATGTCTATCTGTAGTTATAAATATAATTGGTATATTTTCACCTTTTTCATTTTTAGCTTCTTCTCTAATAGTTTTTAACTTATCGCATAAAAATTTATCAATTATATCATAATTATTATTAGCAAACGGCTCTAAATCTTCACTTATTATTACCACATCATAAGTTTTATTATTTTGTAATTCTTTAATTATCGCATTAAAATAGTATACATTTTTTGTTATCAGCTGTGCTTTATAATTATTTTGATATTCTCTTTTTACTGCTTCTGCTATATTTTCGTTACTTACAGCAAACAATATTTTCATTCGTTATCCCCTCCAACCTAAAACCACTATTGCAAATATAAGTGGTAATAATTGACATATTACAAGAACTGTAACAAATCCTATAATAAGAGCAAATCCTCTATCTTGTACGTCAAGTTTTCTAATACCTATTACATATTGATATATAGATCCAACTGCTATTCCTAAAAAACATAATGGAATACTAAAAATTCTTATCTTATCCAAAATATACGCTGTATACCCATATGTTTTTGAACCATATAAATCCTCATATTCTTTCAATTCGTTCTCTGTCTTAGACTTCATTTCCACTAATTCACTATCTGTTTGTTCTTCTAAGTTATTATTTTCTGTAAAAATAGAATTATACCCAGATACTGATAAAGCATTTGATGAAGCATATATATTTGGTGCAAACATACTAATTGTAGCTAAAAAAACAATTAATATTAATGTTCCTGCAATTAATTTCTTCATCTTTTTCTCTCCCTCATTACTATTTATTTTACCTATATATCATACAATATTATTGAAAAAATATCAAGTAATTTTAGTAGAATTTTTCCTTAATTTTTAAAAAAAGTTATAGTTCAGTAAAATTTTTATAAAAACTTGATATATAGCTATTTGCCAGTCAAGACCCGGATTGTGTGCCTTAAGCTTGCTTTTGACTAAAAATAGCTATATATCAAGTTTTTGCAAAAGTTACATTTTCTATTACTAAATTGTATCAAAAAAAGGTATAAATTTTGATAAATCTATACCTTTTTATATTACTTATTTGTATTATTTCCTTCTGGTAAAGCATTAGTTTGTATTACTATTCTTATTCTAAATATTGAAGTAATTGCTTTTACAAATTTACTACTTTTAATTCTATCCCATAATTTTGGTTTTACTTCAAAAGTATTATTGTCTTCGCCTACTATATTTTCATTTTGCTTTTCTGCTTCCATAGCAGCATTTTCTAATAATTGAGATTTAGAAGTATTTTTTATTGATTGAATATTATTAGTGATTTTTTCTACAATATTTTCTTTAGCAACACTTTCTTCTGTTTTTGCAGCTTGAACATTTACATTTTCTTCAACAGGTTGCTCTTTCTTAACTTCAATTTCTTCAATATTTTCAGCTTGTCTTTCTGCTTCTTTAAGTTTTTGTTCTGCTACATATTCTTCATAATTTACAGGAATTGGAATTTGTTTTAACGCTTCTGCAATTTCTATTCCTATATAGCTTAATGCTTTTGAACGATCCTCTATTCTCTCCATTTCTATCTCTATATGAAGATTTTTTTCTAAATTATTTATTTTAGCATTTATTAATTTTACAGCATCGTTATAATTATCTGTTTCTGTACTTTTAGCTCTACCTATCATTGATAAAGTATCTATTACATCTTCAGAAAACTTATCTCTTGCTTCTTCAACTAATTCTTTCCACTTTTCGTCTTTTTCTGTAACTAAATCAAATAATTCTTTTAAATCGCTCGCTAAAGAAATATTTTGCTCTCTTTGTTTAATTAATTCTTCTATTCTTTTGGTGTTATCCTCAAATAAATTTGTTGCAAATTCAACTAAATCATATGAAGCTTTATATACACCTACTGGGAAGTTCTTCTTTTTTGGATATTCTATTAAGTATGTCTTTATAGAATCTATTAAATCCTTAAAGTATGAATCCTCTTCTAATTCTACTATTTGTTTTTTACTTGCAGGATTTATAAGTCTTTGTACTTTTTCTATGTTAGACAAAATTTTCTCCTCAGTAATTACCATTTTTACATTTACTACTCCGTGTTTTCTAAAAAAAGACATTAAAGTCTTCCCTCCTTTTTTCCTAAATATATTTATTATATATTTTATTATCTCAATTCTTAATACATTTTATACAAAAGTATAAAAAAAGTCAAGCTTTTTTTATAAATTTTTTTATTTTTTTGTAATAACTCTGAATATTCTTTTCAAAATCTTGATATATAGCTATTTTTAGTCAAAACATAGCTAGAGTGACACAATCCGGGTCTTGAGCTTCACAATAGCTATATATCAAGCTTTTGTTTAAATATCTACTGATTTGTTATATTTTTTATTTTAAAGTTACAATTCACATCAAAAAAATATTAAAAGTACTTATATATTAATATTTTTTATCAAAAACATAGCTGGGGCGTAACAATCCGGGTCTTTGATTGCAAAATATTAATATATAAGTACTTTTATGATATTTTGTAATTTTAGTTGTGAATAGTAGCATTTTATAACAAAAAAGTTGCTTAAAGATATTTCTTTAAACAACTTTTTATTAAGTTTAAGAAAATTATGCTAATTCAACAACAGCTCCAGCTTCTGTAAATTTAGCTTTAGCTTCTTCAGCTTCTTCTTTCTTAACTTTTTCTTT
>CALXUC010000021.1 GCA_944391575.1 uncultured Clostridia bacterium
ATTATTACCTCCATTTCTACACCTACAAAAAATATGGTGTGCTTATTTATTTTCACACACCATATTATACACCATCACATTAATTTTTAAAATCCGGTCGCGCAGAGCACCTGGAGGGCGCTCTATGCGACTTTACACCGTTTTACTATTTCGTCAATGTCCATGGGCTTCCCTCGCTTCCATTTCCTGCTGTAGATGTGTCTATTTTGACTCCAGACTCTAGAATTACAACAGGAGCGAGGGCGTAACTAGTGCTATACCCATACTCGCGGCCAGCGGAACCCACGAGGTACAAGGCGCGGTCGTTGAGCGTGCCAGAGCTATACACAGAGAGCACGATGAAGTACGAATAGCTCGAATTAGCAAACACATAGCGAGACGCCAGCCAACTCATTCCTGTCAGTTTTTTACCGTCTGCTGTGTTACTAAATGATTGTACTGCAGCTAAGTCGCTTTCGTGATGGGTTTGACTTATATATCTATAGTTTGCATTTGACTCTATATTATCATAATCTTCATAATATTTAATATAACTTTCATCTATTGTTTCATAGCTACTTGGATTACTTGGGTCACTTCCTAAATGTCTTGTACTATATCCATATGTTCCTTCTCCATATGGTATTGATTCGTCATTTAATATTTTTATTGCATTTGCATATCTCGTTTTATCAGTTGAATCTGTTCCAGTTCCTAGTTGATAGCTTGGTCCGTTATAACATACTATTTCCATATGTCCATTATTATCTAAATCTAATATTCTCCATTTATCGTATGTTTCTCCTTCGTCAATAACATCATTACCATTACTATCTACTTGTACGCTGTAATTTACAAAGTCTCCTATTTTTACTGGTATAGTCGTTGTTACCGTTATTTCACTACTTTCTTTATATAATCCTACTTTATCATATACTCTTACTTTATATTTATAACTTTCTCCTCCGCTTTTTCCTGTTACATTATATGTTGCTGTTCCTTCTGTTGTTTCTATTGTTTCTTCTAATACTCCATTTAAATAAAATTTATATTTTGCTATTCCACTTTGCCCGTCTGCTCCGGTTGCAGTTAATGTAAATGTTGTTTCTTCTACATTACTACTTGCTATTGTTGCTGTTGTTGGCGCTGTTGTATCTATTCTATTTACTGTTACTTGTTTATTTCCTGTATTTCCTGCTTGGTCTTTTACCCATACGTAATAAGTTCCATTTGCTGTTATATTATTTATTGTTGTATTTAAACTTGGTGTTGCTGTTACTGTTGAGTAGTTTGGTTCTGTTGTGCTACTTTGATTTATTCCATAGCCTACTATTCCTATATTTTTCGTTGCACAGCCTGATGTTCCTGTATCTGTTGCTGTTATTGTTACACTATTTGTTTCTCCCCAACTTGTACTTGCTGTTGCACTACTTATTACTGGTTTTTCTTTATCTATATTTTCTATCTCTATACTTTTTGTCTTAAATCCTGTTGTTCCATCATAATATCTTGCATATACTATTCCATTTACTCCTACTGATATTGTTGTTTCTGCTTCTGTTGCTATTTGCCAATTATTCTCCCCTATACTATATTGGAATCTATCTGCATTTATTAATACTTGTCCTCCTGATTTTACATTTTCATCATATGTTATTTTTATACTTACATTTTGATTTGTTGGATTTGTATTTTGTACTTCCATTACTATTTCTGATGCACTCATTATATTATCTACTTTTACATATTTTGTTGTCTCTCTTCCATTTGCTCCTTCTACTGTAAATTTATATGTTCCATTTTCTGTTACTGTATATTCTCTTGTTACTGTTTTTTCGTTATTATATGTTATTTCGCTATTATCTGGTAATACCATTCTTACTATTCCGTTCTTTTCTTCTGTTGCTGTTATTGTTATTTTTACTGCTTCTCCATACGTTCCTGCTGGCGGATCTAATGTATATGTTATTGTTGGTTTTACTACATTTTCTATGTCGTCTACTATGCTTCCTTCTACTTGTATTTCTCCATTTTCATCTATCCATATGTCTATTACTACTCCAGTTTCTTTATCTATTATTGTTGCGCTTTGCTCTTCATCATCTATTGTTATTATATAATCTTCGTCATTTATGCTACTTATTTCTTTTACTTTATCTATTACATCTGTTATTGTTATTGGCTCATTTTTATACGTCTTTTCCATTTCTAAATATGCTTTTGCTAAATCTACTGCCTCTAACATACTTTGCTTCTTATATTCTCTTGTTGCATCTGTTACTCTACTAAATATTCCATCTCCACCTGTAAATTGTGCTATTGCTACTCCTGCCAGTATCAGCATTACTACTACTGTTATTACTAATGCAACTAGAGTTATTCCTTTATTTTGACTTTTATATTTCATAGCTTTTTAGAGCTCCTTTCTTTTAAATTTAAATTTTTATTTGTTTTTTATATTGTTTTTTACATCTTTACTATTTCAAAATCATATGCATTTGCAAAATCTGATGTTGCTGATGCATTTAATTGTACTGTTTCTCCAGCATTTACTCTGTCTATATATCCTCCTATTCTTGTTATTTCATTTTCTTCTTTATCTTTTACTATTATTTCTACTGGAAAATCTCCTAATGTTCCATTTGTTGGGTTTGTTACATCTGCTACTACTTGTGATACATTGTTATTTTCTACTAATCTTATATTACTGATTTCTAATCCATCTATTGTTTTTGTTTTCTTTAATCCTTCACTTGTATTTACTTTACTTCCATCTTCCTGTACTTCCACAAATTCCTCTACTTTATTTTCTTCTGTTACTCCTACTGCTGGTGTTTGATGTGTTCCCTCATCTTCATTTCCTTTGTTTACATTTACTGCTACTATTATTACTATTAGTAACACTATTATTATTCCTAATACTATCATTAATTCTTTTGCTTTCATCTTATTTACCTTCCTTATATTTGTATATTTAGGTTTTTATTTTAGGTTTTACCTATAAACCTATAATTTTAATTTTTATATTTTTTATTTCTTTATTATTTTTAAGGTCCTGCCCTTTTATGTTCATGTGAATTTTTTTGGCAAAAAACGCAAAAAGATAGACCTATACCAATTTTTCTATTTGGCATAGTTCTACCTTTATTTTTATCAGTATTTAATTTTTCTTTTTTATTTTCTAAAAGACAACATACGATATATATATATATATATATATACAGCCATGCGGGTTTCAGCGATTTTTTCTAATTTTTTTATTTTATTTTCTTCTTTTAATTTTAAAGTTTCTACCATTTTTTATTTTCTCCTTCTTTGCTATTTTCCTTTATCTTACCATATATTTTTATTTTATGCAATACTAAAAATTGCCAATTTTATATTTCTTAATACTTAGTTACAGTTCAAGTGCTAATAAATGGAAAGCTTGATATATAGCTATTTGCAAGTCAAGACCCGGATTGTTATACCCTAGCTATGTTTTGACTAAAAATAGCTATATATCAAGTCTTTATAAAATTTTTACTGAACTGTAACAATACTTAAAATTAAGAAATAATTATTTAATATTTTTTCTATATCAAATTTTTTGGTTAAAAAATAGGAAAACTCCTTATTAAATCGTTAATTTTATACTAGATTAATTAGATAATTGAAAAATTTTCTATAATTGGATGTAAACGATTGACAAAAGAACAAAAGTTTGATAACATATAACAAATAAATAGAGGTGGATTTTAAAATGAGTAATAAAGATTTATATATAAGAAGTAGTTCAGCAGAATTTCTGATATTTGAACAACAGAAAAAAGAATATGGGATTGAAGTAAGATTTGAAGATGGTGATTTATGGTTAACCCAAAAAGCATTAGGAGAATTGTTTAATACTACAAGAAATAATATAACTATGCATCTTCAAGATATATATAGTAGTAATGAACTCGATGAAAATTCAACTAGTAAGGATTTCTTACTAGTTCAAAAAGAAGGAAATAGAGAAGTAAAAAGGAAAGTAAAGTATTATAATTTAGATGCAGTAATCTCTGTTGGATATAGAGTAAATACAGATAGAGCAATTCAATTTAGAAGATGGGCAACAAATGTATTAAAAGAGTTTTCAAAAAAAGGATATATTATAGATAAAAAAAGAATGGAAAATGGAACCTTTTTTGATGAAGATTATTTTGAATCATTACTTGCAGAAATTAGAGAAATAAGATTATCAGAAAGAAGATTTTATCAAAAAATAACAGATATATATACAACATCTATCGATTATGATAGTAAATCTCCTACAACAATCAAATTTTTTAAAAAAGTCCAAAACAAGATGCACTATGCAGTAACTCATCAAACAGCAGCAGAGATAATTTATGATAGAGCAGACCATACAAAGGAACATATGAACTTAACTAACTGGAAAAATTCTCCAAATGGCAAAATATTAGAAACAGATGTATTTATTGCTAAAAATTATTTAAAGAAAGAAGAACTAGAACAATTAGAACTTATTGTTTTAGCTTTCTTAGATTTAGCAGAAGCAAGAGCAAAAAGAAATATTCCAATGACTATGGAAGATTGGGCAAACAGAATAGACAAATATTTATTATCAGATGATAGAGATGTATTAAAAGATGCAGGTAAAATATCTCATGAAATTGCAAAAGAAAAAGCTCTAACAGAATTTGAAAAGTATAGAGTTGTACAAGATAAATTATACAAATCTGATTTTGATAAATTAATAGAAAATAGTGAAAATTAGCATATCAGAATGTAGAAATGTTTAGTTTCTCTTATCTTACCATACTTTTTTATTTTATGCAAGACTAATAACTAAAAAAAGCCCTGCAATATTAATTGCAGGGCCACTTTAAAATCAACTATTTAAACCTTATTTGGCTTAAGATTACACCTCCAAAACTCAACATACAGCTTATTCTTAATAATAAATGACTTTACGAACAAAACATCCTTTGTAGTGTTTTGAAAACGGAAGTCCTTGAAGCCATATGCGATCGCGGCTTCTCGTTCAGGGGATACATAATCAACATTAAGGCTATGTCGATACCGCTCTACAACCTTCAACTTTAAGTTAATAACAGCTCCCGACAAAGTACTTGCCAGCTGGCAAATGCCTCCGCCAATGGAAGTCGTCACCTTTCCGTTAGAATACGAAGCAGCTTCTAAAAAGCCTGCTTCTTCAGTCCGGGGACCGACCCGATTGTTGAAGGAAACTATCTCCTTCGGCATTATTACTAAACCGTTCAGCTTTTTTCTCGCGATATTGATGTTGCGAGTTCGGTTTTTAGCATTCGGATTGAATACGGTCGCAAATTGCGACACCATTCTCTCCAGGTAATAAGTTTTGCCATTTGCACTTACAAGTGCGCCAGGATTAGCACATGCTTGTTCCGTGAGACAAAAAGTATAAGCCACTACCAGTACTAATGCAAAAATAAAATTACGCATTTTTAACTCCTTATGGGTTAAGTTAAAGATTAGGTTAAAGTTGATTTTTTTATAAAAATGTTCTACCTATATTATAACTCTTGTATAGCATATTTGTCAAACTGATTTAGTCTTACTACTCAACGCTTCTATTTGCTATTTCTATAGCTTTTGCTACCATACTACCACAATTTTTTGCAGATACATTTCCGAAGTTACCGTCTTTTTTTACTTGGTCATATACACCAAGCTCTTTAGCAACTTCCATTTTTAAGTTTTCACTCATAATACTTCTTTTTGCAGACATAATAATATCCTCCACGCAAAAATATTTGAGAAAAAGCTTTATAAATTTTTTCATAATATTATTGTACTCAAATTTAATATAAATATCTATGCAATTTTTTACAATAAAAATTTCGTATAAAATTATTACAATTTACAGCTTTTATCATAAAATATTAAAGTACTTATATATTAATATTTTGCAATCAAAGACCCGGATTGTTAAGCCCTAGCTATGTTTTTGATAAAAAATATTAATATATAAGTACTACTAATATTATTTATCTGTAAATTGTAATATTAAATTATATTGTTAAAGTTCCATTTGGCGTATTTACTATAACTAAAATATCTTCTTCACGTCCATTTTCTATATTTATATATACTAAAAAGTCTGTATCTTGAACTCGTCCTTTAAATTCGTAACATTCTATTTCTGTTTTCCATTCTGTAGGAATTACTGCTTTTCCTTCACTTAATATTTCCAAATCTGGATTTAAATTCATTTTTGCTTCTTCTATTGTAATTCCCGGTGTTTTCAATTCTCTTTCTCTGTGCGAATTTAAATATCCTGTACTTTCTACTCCTAAAATTTCTCCATTATCCAATGCTACTTTTACTTTTACTAAATCTGGATACATTACTACATCATCTTGTTTATATGCATAATTTATTGTTAAAATGCCTTCTTGGCTTAAATAATAAGTTTCTTGCATATTTTCAAAACCTACATTATTTAAATACTCTTTTCCTTTTTGTACTGCATCTTCATGTGAAATATTTTCAACATTTACATCTCTGTTATAATTTAAAAATACTAAATGTCCACCTTTTTGTGATATTGAAATATTTGCAACATTATCTTCATTTTTTATTCTAATTGTAAAATCATAAGATTTTATATTTCCATTTTCTATAAAACCATTAGAAATTATTTCTTCTATTTTGTTTCCATCAAAGAAATTATATATTCTATTTTTAGCTGTTTCCTCATCTATTTCATCACCTGTTAATCCAACTTGTTCTGTTGTTGTTATATGTTCGGAAAATGCTCCATCATATATTAAACCTTCGTATTTTTCAAAGTTTTGTTCTATATTAGAAAAACTATCTAAAGACATATTGCTAACTTCTTGCGCAAATGGAATATCTTTATTATTTAAATCTTCCCAATTTATATTGCCACCTTGAAAATCTAATGCTAATTGATTTAATGTATTTTCCAAATCTATACTATATGTGTGCAATTCTTCTAAATTTTTAAAATCATCTTCTGTTAAACTTTCGTCATATATATTTTTACGAGATAACGCATAGCTATAATCACTTACTTGATTTAAAAACTTCTCGGTTTTTGATAATTCATCCGTAAGTATTGGAAGTTGTGATAATGCCGCCGAAGCTAAATTTGCTTCCCTCCACACTTGTGTTAATGTTTCTGCTCCATGTTCTGGTGTACTAGATATTAAAGATTTTGCTAGGTAATTTTGTACATTTTTTACATAATCTAACAATTCATAAAATTCCATATTATATTGATTTTCCATTGCTAATTTATAATTATTTTTTTCGTTATATGCATACCATAAAGCAGCTACTATACCTATTGCTAGTACTAAAACTATTAAAAATACCCTTCTATCTTTATGGCTATTTTTTAAATCTAACATTTTAAAACTCTCCTCTCATTATTTACAAAATCTATGTTTTCCTATAACTTTTACTAAAGGTCTTGACCAAATCCAGCTATTTGTAGCAGTATCTGGGTTAAAGTAATATATACAACCATTTGTAGGATCCCACCCATTTAAAGCATCTCTTGCAGCCTTATATACAGTAGAATTTTCGTCTATTGGCACATTTATTTGCCCATCTGCTACTGCTGTAAAAGCTCCTGGTTGGTATATAACACCTGCTATAGTATTAGGAAAACTAGAATGTTCTACTCTATTTAAAATAACTGCCCCTACTGCAACTTGTCCTTCATATGGCTCTCCCCTAGCCTCACCATTTATCGCTCTTGCTAATAATTGAATATCAGAATCTGTAGTACCAGAACTTTGAGCTTGTACTTTTTCTTCTACATTTAATGCTAAAATATACAGACTCATTAATATGAAAATTAAAAATATTCTCAAAATAATCTTTTTCATAAATACCTCACTTTTTATTATAGTTTCTACACTAGTTTTAAAATATAAATTTTTGCAGAGTAAAACTATTCATAAGAAAATAGAGTTAGAAGTTCTTAATATTTTTTACGGAAAAGGCATCTTTTATTAAAGTCGTGATATATAGCTATTTGCGAGTCAAGACCCGGATTGTGTCGCCCCAGCTATGTTTTGACTAAAAATAGCTATATATCACGACATAGAAATGTAAATGTACGTAAAAAATATTTAGAAATTCTACGAATATTTTATTTGATAGTTTACTCAAAAAAATTTATATTTTAAAACTAGATTTTAGATACCCCATAATTTTTAATATATTTAAATATATTTTGCATAAATTTTAACAAAATATTCTTATTTTTTTAAATTTATGATATAATGGATAAAAATTTTAAGAAAGGGTTATTTAAATGAGAAAAATTTTAATACTATACGGTTCTTATGGGGGCGGGCATTTGTCTGCAGCTAAAGCTATTTATAATTACATAAATACAAATTATACAGATGTTAAAATAGAAATGTTAGATTGTATGGAATATATTAATAAATATGTAAATATATTATCTACTAAAGCATATACAGAGATGGCTAAAAAAGCGCCTTGGGCGTGGGGAAGAGTTTACAAGAGTGCTGAAAAAGGTCCTTTAAGCAAAATTAGTAATAATTCTAATAAGCTTATGGCAAGAAAATTGAATACATATTTAAAAGAATTTGAGCCTAATCTAATTATATCTACACATCCTTTTAGTAGTAATATGTGTAGCTATTTAAAGAAGAAAAATAAGTTGCAATGTCAAATTGCTACTGTTATGACAGATTTTGAAATTCACAACCAATGGCTTATAAATAACAAATATACTAACGATTTTTTCGTTTCTAATGAACATATGAAAGATGAAATGATTAATCTTGGTATTAATGGAAATAAAATTTTCGTAACGGGAATACCTGTTTCTGAAAGGTTTGCTTCTAATTTTAATAAATTAGATATATATAAAGAGTTTGGGTTAAATCCTTTATTAAAAACTATTTTATTTTTCGCTGGTGGCGAATATGGGTTAGGTAAAAGCAAAACTGAAGAAATTTTTAATGTTTTAGTTAATAAATTTTCAAATTTACAAGTTATTGCTATTGCTGGTAAAAATGCTGAAATAAAAGCGCATTTTGAAAAAATAGTTAAAGATGCTAATAAAGAAAATTTAATAAAAGTATTGGCTTTTACTAATAAAGTGCCTGAATTAATGAGCATTTCTAGCCTTGTTATTACTAAACCTGGTGGTCTTACAACAAGCGAAAGTTTAATTTCCGGATTACCAATGCTTATTATTAATCCTTTACCCGGACAAGAGGAACAAAATGCTGAATTTTTAGAGAATAATAATATTGGTGTTTGGCTTAAAAAACATGATAATATTGAAAGTGTATTAAATGATTTTATTAATGATGATATGCAGTTAGAAGTTTTTCGTAATAATGCTTTGAAGTTGGCTAAGAAAGACTCTACTAAAAATATTTGTAAGATTCTTTTAGGGTAAAAAAGTAATAGAACATATAAACTTTTGCAGAAAATTGATATATAGCTATTGAAGCTCAAGACCTAGATTGTGTGCCTTGAGCTTGCTTTTAACTAAAATCAGCTATATATCAAGTTTTTATAAGATTTTTACTGAACTGTAATAATTTTTCGTTACATATCAATTTTTTATAAAATCTTTACTGAACCGTAACAATTTTCTCTATTTTTTCTTTCATTAATTTTTTCCTATATTCTTCTTTACTTATAGTTCTCTTCTTCCTTCAAATGCTTTCATAAGTGTTATTTCATCTGTATATTCTAAATCTCCACCTACAGGAATTCCGTGTGCTATTCTTGTTACTTTTATTCCTAACGGTTTTATAAGTTTAGATAAATACATTGCTGTAGCTTCTCCTTCGATAGTTGGGTTTGTTGCTACTATTATTTCATCTACTTTTTCTGTTTGTAACCTTTGCAACAATTCCTTTATTTTTATATCTTCTGGTCCTATGCCATTCATAGGAGAAATTGCTCCGTGTAAAACATGATATAACCCCTTGTACTCGTGCATTTTTTCCATTGCTATTACATCTTTTACATCTTCTACTACACAAATTAAATTTTGTATTCGTTTTGGATTGCTACATATTTCACATGGGTCACTTTCTGTTATATTAAAGCATTTTGAACAGTATTTTAAATTTTCTTTTGCCTTTATTATTGAATTTACAAATTCTTTTACTTCGTCTTCTGACATATTTAACATATGAAATGCTAATCTTATTGCTGTTTTATGACCTACACTTGGTAATTTTTCAAAACTTTCTATTAATTTTTCTATTGATGGTGAATAATATGACATTTATATTACCTCTATTTTTACATAAATCCTGGTATATTAAATTTACCCATTTCTGCATTTTGTGCAGTGTCTACTTTTCTTAATGCTTCATTTACACAGCTTAAGATTAAATCTTCTAGCATTTCTACATCTTCTGGGTCTACTGCATCTTTTTTTATTTTTATTTCTTTTACTTCTTTTGCGCCATTAACTTTAACTGTAACAGCTCCTCCACCTGTTGTTGCGTCAAATTCTTTTACTGCTAATTCTTCTTGTGTTTTTGTTAAATCAGCTTGCATTTTTTTAGCTTCCTTCATTAACTGATTTATATTCATTCCTCCAAATCCTCCCATACCTCCTGGGAATCCACCTCTTTTTGACATTTTAAAATACCTCCTATATTATTCTATTATATTAAATGGCAAATCTTTTATATCGTCTGCCTTTTTATTATCTGTATCATTTTCTATTAATTTTATACGCATTTCTTTGCCATACATTTGCGATACTAATTTTACTAGATATTGCATATTTTCTGGCTTTTCTAATACTGCTTTCCCAAATGGTGTTATACCTTTTTTAAATTCTATGCCTATTATCATATCATTTAATTCTTTTGCTGTTGCATTTATTAAATTAGTATACAACATCATTTTTCCATTGCTTTTTAAGTTATCTAATATTCCTTTCCAATTTTTTGCATTAGAAGCATTAGATATTGTACTTGATTTTTTGCTTTCGTTATTTTCATTAATATTTATTGGTGCTTCTTTACTTGCTTTTTCTTCCTTCTTGTTCTCCGCTTTACTTTCTGTACTATTTGAAGTTTCTTTTGCTATTTCTGCATTTTCTATATTTTGTTTTTCTGTATTCTTTGTATTTCCTGTATTTATATTTTCTACTTTTAAATCGCTTTTTCCTTCTTTTTGTGAAAAGTTATCCACTTTTTGTACTACTTTTCCACTTTTTAATTGTTCTTCTATTTCTAATAATCTTTTTTTAATGTCTTCGTATCCGTCATTAGTAAAGTGGCTAGATACTTTTATTATTCCTGTTTCAAATTGTATATTTTTTTGGCTTGACCATTTTAATGCATTTTCTAATTCTGATAATTCGTTTATTATTTTTATTAATCGTTCTGTACTTACTTCTGCTACGAGTTCTTTCATACTTGATTTTTCTTCTTCTGAATATATTTCTATATCGCCTCTTGTTTTGTATATTAACAAATCTTTTACATATTTTATAACTTCCCATAGTAAGTTTACGATGTCTTTTCCTTCTGATATTATCTCTTCTGTTACTTCTAAGCTTCCTTCTGGATTATATTCTATTATGTTTTTTACTAATTTATTTATTTGTATTAATTTCGGAATTCCTACTAAATCTTTTATTTTTTCTTCTGTTATATTTGTTTCACCATCTTGCACGCATCTTTCTAAAATACTTATAGCATCACGCATTCCACCTTCTGCTAATATCGCTATTAATTTTAATGCCTCTGGTGTTATTTCTATATTACTTTCTTTGCAAATTATTTCTAATCGTTTTATTATATATTCATCTGCAATTTTCTTAAAATCAAATCTTTGGCATCGTGAAAGTATTGTTGCTGGTAATTTTTGTGGTTCTGTTGTTGCTAATATAAATTTTACGTGTGCAGGTGGTTCTTCTAATGTTTTTAATAATGCATTAAATGCTCCTGTTGATAACATATGAACTTCATCTATTATATATACTCTATATTTTGCTTGAGAAGGTAAAAAATTTACTGTTTCTCGAATTTGCCTAATATCTTCAACACTGTTGTTTGAAGCCGCATCCATTTCTACAATATCTGTTAATGCCCCTGATAACGCAGATTTACAGATTTCACATTCATTACATGGTTCTCCATCTACAGGATTTAAGCAATTAACTGCTCTTGCTAAAATCTTTGCCGCAGATGTTTTTCCAGTTCCTCTACCTCCATTAAAAAGATATGCATGGCCTACTCTGTTATTTATTATTTGATTTTTTAACGTCCTCGTTATGTGGTCTTGTCCTACCATTTCGCTAAAATTTACTGGCCTGAATTTTCTATATAATGCTGTATAACTCATAGTTCACCTCATCCCTTTCATAATTACTATGTAAGAAAAGTTCTTGCGATTATTTTCAAACCTCTAGCTATTAAAATAAAAGATATAAGTTTTTCATAACTTCTTAATGGAAGATAGGTATCACATAAAAGGTCCTACTTATCGCTGCTTTCTTCCGAACCTGACGAGGTTCATAGGTTTTTATTGAAAACTACCCTCCATTAAAAAGTTATTTTGCTTATATCTCCTATATTATATAATGAATTTTTGATTTTGACAAGGGGTTTTTGAGGAAATTTTTTAAAAAATCCTGTCGCGCAGAGCACCTATAGGCACTCTATGCGACTTTCACACGTTTTACTATTTCGTCAGCGTCCATGGACTTTCTTCGCTTCCATTTCCTGCTGTAGATGTGTTTATTTTGACTCCAGACTCCAGAGAAACTACAGGTGCTAGGGCGTTACTACCGCTATACGCAAACTCGCCGCCGCCAGAATACACAAAGCACAAGTTGTTGCTGTAGAACGTGCCAGAGCTGCCCACAACGCGGACGCGGAAGCCCGAATTTCTCGAGATAGCATTCACAGAGCGAGACGCCAGCCAAATTTCTCTTGCCAATTTTTTACCTTCTGCTGTATTACTAAATGATAGTATTGCATCCCAGTCGCTTTCATGGTGTGTTTGACATAGATATTCATAGTTTGTATTTGATTCTATATTATCATAATCCTCATAAAATTTTATATAACTTTCATCTATTGTTTCATAACTACTTGGATTGCTTGGGTCACTTCCTAAATGCCTTGTACTATATCCATATGTTCCTTTTCCATATGGTATTGATACATCGTTTAATATTTTTATTGCATTTAAGTAATCCTCTTTTCCGCTCATTTCAAACTCAGGTCCGTTATAGCACACTATTTCCATATGTCCATTATTATCAAAATCTAATATTCTCCATTTATCATATGTTTCTCCCTCATCTATAACATCATTACCATTACTATCGACTTGTACACTGTAATTTACAAAGTCTCCTATTTTTGCTACCGTCTCTGGTTCTACTTTTATTTCCTCCTCTTCTATATTTCCTTCTAAATATTTATCTATTTCATTTATTAAACTTTGTATTTTTTCTCCTTCTTCTCTTGTTGCATTTTCATAAGTTTCTGCTGCTTGTCTTGTTTTACTAAATAATCCCTCTCCATCTACTACTGCGGCTATTGCTACTCCGGCTAATATTAACATTACTACTACTGTTATTACCAGTGCAACAAGTGTAATTCCAGCTTGTCTTTCTTCTCTTATTCTACTTTTAATATTATGCTTTTGCATACTTTCTTCATTCCTTTCATTTATTCTTATTTTTATATTTTTAAATTTCTTTTTATGGACCAACTCTATCTTCTTTATGTTTATATAATATCTTATTTTTTCCATTCTTTCCTATTTTTATACTTCTTTTTATATACATTTTCATGTTTTGTCTTCTCCTACTATTTTTTTATTAGATCTTTTTCCCTCATTTTATCATTTCTATTTTTTATATCTTTATTATAATATCTATTGTTTGTTTTGAGAACACACTGATATGCGAGTTTGATATAGCCGATTCGCATATTCTGCGAGTTTGTGCTTCGCTTTCCGCACCGTTGAGCCTTTTTGTATTTAAAAATCACGAAAAAAAATTTTTTTAATTTTTTTCAAATTTTTTTAATAAAAACACAAAAAGATAGACCTATACAGTATTTTTGTATAGTTCTATCTCGTATTCTCTTATTATATTTTACAAATTTATATACTCTTGCTTTTTTATTTTCTAAATGACAATATAGTGTGTGTGTGTGTGTGTGTGTGTACAGCCATGCGGGTTTTGGCGATTTTTTCTAATCTTTTTACTCTATTTTTTTCTTTTATTTTTATTGTTTCTACCATTTCCTTAGTTTCTCCTTTTGGTTTTTTTCTTTATCTTACCATATATTTTTATTTTATGCAAGACTAATAATAAAGAAGTTTTCCCATTTTTCAATAAAAGTTTCTAAAGTCTTTTTATATTAAATATTGTAGAAGAAAAAAAAATTTAGATTAATTTTTTTATTTTTTCTAATACGTCCATCGTATCTTCATAACTAATATCTTCTGCATAACAAAACTTACCTTGATAATTCTTCCAATGTTCTTTCAGAACATCACTTCCTTTTATAACTTCCAATATCTCACCTATATTATTTAGTTTTTCCATAGAACCTCTATATTCAAATTTCTTTACAATAGCTTCCCTCAATAATTTTTTGTCAAGATTTTGCTGTTGTGTAATCCAAAGTATATAGATATCATAAAAGTCCCTTGCTCTTGTTGTATCAACATTTCTTGATATAATTGTTTCGAATTTATCTGCTATAACGGTTTCCATATTATATGCAAGTATTTCTATTGAACGATTTTCAAACATTAAACCAAATTTATAATTTACTTCTTTAGGTATAATTATATCTCCTGTTGTTATATCTAATTTCATTGGTACAACTAATTTATCAAATTTAGCATCTAGCGAAGCTCTATACCCTCCATATTCATCTTCTTGCCTTATTTCTTTTATTCCTCTAAATTCAAAAGTTACACCATCACCTAAATCTATCTTAAATATATTATCTAAGATATCTTCAAGCTTTCCTTTTTCTAAATCAAATCCTTTTATTGTTGCATCCATATCAATCGTATTTCTCATATCAATTCCAACTATAGCGGTTATTAACATACCACCTTTTAATATAAATTTATATTTATAATCTGATACTGAAATTCTTTCTAATAATCTTTCTAGCATATAATTTTGTAAAATAATGTTTTCATTCACATCAACCTTAGCAGACATATTTTTTATCCAGGCTTTTAATTGAGCTCTATTTTTAGCGATCATAACAACACCTCCAAGTATTTTTTTATCTCATCTTCAATATTAAACAATTTTGCATACTTATGTAATTTAATGGAATTTCTGTCTTTTCTTTCTACATATCTTTTCATTGCATCTGTAAATAATGCTATTTCTATCCTTTTTTTGTTTCTAATAATATCGCAAATGGTTCTTTCTAAATCGTATACTCTTATTTTGTTTCCATATGGTGTTTTCATTTCTATTATACCGACTTCATACAATTGTTCTTTTAAATAAAAAAACTCATAATTTTTATTTTTTATAAGTGTATGATTATAATAACTTGGTATCGTTAATTGATATTTTATTGGTGTTCTATCGCATAAATCATGGAAATATAAAGCTGTCTCGTGCGAGAATATTCCTTTTTTACAGATAGCTTGTGTAATAAAATATTTATCTTCTAATGTATCAGCACTTATATAAATTCCTCTTGCAACTCTTTCTATTATTCCTTTTTCGATCATTCTTGTTAGGACTCTACTATTGATTCCTATTTCTTCAACTTCTCTTGTTGTTATAATTCCATTATTCTTTTTTAATAATTTTTCAATTCTTTCTATATTATCCATCTTATCTCTCCTTTGTCGGGAATTCTCGTAAACATTATATCATTTACGAGAGTTTCCGACAAGTATTTATATAAAATTTCTGCAAAATTTTTCCTTGATTTTTCTTCTTAAAAAAAGTATAATATTATATATTTTAATTAAGAGAAATAATATAGAAGTAATGCAAAAATGCGATCCTTATGAGTGAGTTACAAAGAGAGAAAATATGAAAAATTTAATTAATTCTTTAAAAAAGGATATTCCTAAAATAAAGGAAAATTTATTTGGTGCTATTTTGAGTAGTAATATAAAAGAATGTAAGAAGTAATCAAAATATATTTTTCTAAATTTCCAAGATGCCTCAAAAATTCGAGACACGTTTGGAATTTATATTTTGATTATTTAGAGCTGTATACTAATACTTCTTCCAAATCTTCTCCCTCTAATAGAGAACCCTTAATACTTCCTGTTGTGACTATGTCTACACTTTTTTCTAATACTTCCTCTAATGCAAACTTTATTTCAACAAGTTTAAAACCTTCTGCGACGTCCTCTGTTTTAACTAAAATATCTATATCACTATTTTTATTTTGTTTCTTTTTAGCATATGAACCAAAAATCCATACATATGTTAAATTATATTTCTTCGCAATAGGTCTTATTTTTTCTGTAATTTTTTCTAACTCAGACATAAAATCCTTCCTTTTATTGTAATTCCTTCTAAATTAGCACTTTTCCACATTGAATCTACAATATTTCTCTTTGCGTAAAATATATTTTGCTCCTGTGTCATATTATATTTATCTTTTAACATATTATCGCCTCGTTTTCATAGTATATTTTACTATAGAATATAGTAAATTGCAATAAGTATTTTTTATATTTTTCCTTGATTTTTCCTCTTAAAAAAAGTATAATATTATATATTTTAATTAAGGAGTAAATTATGCAACGTATTTTAAGTACTTTAAGAAAAGCTATAGAATATTTTAATATGATAGATGAAGGCGATAAAATTGCTGTCGCTTTATCTGGTGGCAAAGATTCTATTACTTTATTATTAGCTTTAAAAAATTTACAAATTTTCTATCCTAAAAAATTTGAGATTATTGCAGTTACTGTTAATCCGGGATTTCCTAATTTTGATAACAAGTTTTTAGAAAATTTTTGTAATAATATAAATGTTCCGCTTTTTATTGAAAACAGTAATGCTAAAGAAATTGTTTTTGATATTAGAAAAGAAAAAAATCCTTGCTCTTTATGTGCAAATTTAAGAAGAGGTGTTTTAAATAGCATGGCTATTGAACAAGGGTGTAATAAAATCGCTTTGGGTCATAATTTAGATGATGCTTTAGAGACTTTTTTATTAAATACTTTTTATACTGGTAATATTTCTACTTTCGCACCTAAAGCGTATATGGATCGTTCTAAAATAACTCTTGTACGCCCACTTATTTTTACATATGAAAAAGATATTAAATCTTTTATTAAGAGAAATAATATAGAAGTAATGCAAAAATGCTGTCCTTATGATGGAGTTACAAAGAGAGAAGATATGAAAAATTTAATTAATTCTTTAAAAAAGGATATTCCTAAAATAAAAGAAAATTTATTTGGTGCTATTTTAAGGAGCAATATAAAAGGCTGGGAGAAGTAATCACAATATATTTTTCTAAATTTCCAGGATACCTCAAAATCCAGACGTGTTTGGAATTTATATTTTAATTATTTAGAGCTATATACTAGTACTTCTTCCAAATTTTGTTTCTTTTTAGCATATGAACCGAAAATCCATACATATGTTAAATTATATTTCTTTCTAAAATCATCAGGTAATTTTTTTACCAATTAAATAACTAATTTAATTTCCATTCTAGAGATTCTTGTTGTTTTCGAACCATATCTTTAAAAATACTATCTTTTTCCAATAATTCTTTTGGAGTTCCTTGTTCTTTTACTACACCATCCTTTAATAATACAATTTTATCTGCATTTGTAACTGTTCTCATTCTATGTGCAATAATTAAAACAGTTTTATTCTTTACTAATTTTGATATTGCTTCTTGTATTTCTGTTTCATTTTCTGCATCCAAAGAGGCTGTTGCTTCGTCTAATAAAATAACTGGCGAATCTTTTAATATAGCTCTCGCAATAGATATTCTTTGCCTTTCTCCTCCCGATAAATTACATCCATTTTCTCCAATATAAGTATTATATTCCTCTGGCAGTTTACTTATAAATTCATCACATTTAGCTTGCTTAGCTGCTTCTATTACTTCATCATCTGTTGCACCCTTTTTACCTATTCTAATATTCTCCATAACAGTATTGTCGAATAATGTAACATCTTGAAAAACAATAGAATAGCTTTTAAGCAATGTTTCTGGCTCTACTTTTGATATATCTATTCCCCCTAAGGTTATTTTTCCTTTTGTTACATCCCAAAATCTAGCACATAATTTTGATATAGTTGTTTTCCCTCCACCTGAAGGGCCGACTAAAGCAGTAACCTCTCCTTGCTTTGCAGTAAAGGATACATCTTTTAAAACTGTATCTCCTTTATTGTATTCAAACTCTACATTTTTAAATTCAATATCATATCCATTTGTTTTCAACTTTTTGCTTCCTTCTTGTAAAGGATAATCATAAAATTCATTCATTCTTTCGATATTTAATCTTGAGGATATAATCGCCGCTAAATTAACTAATGTATTATTCATAGGTTCATATATTCTTGAAACAACTAATAAAAACATAAAGAATGTTAATACTGTTATTTGATTATTTAGTAATAAATATGAACCAACTAATGCAACTGTTCCTATTCCAAATTTTAATAATAATGATGAACTAATGACAAATATTGCTACACCTAATTCAGCAAATATATTTTTCTTTTCTACTTTTTTTATCTTTTTTGTTAAGCCTTCTAAATATCTATCTTCACTATTTGCTGCTTTTAAATCTCTAACTGTTTCAATACATTCTTGTATCCCCTCCGTACAATCAATTACTGCTTCATTTTTCTTTCTTGTAAATATATTTTGTACTTTTCCTGATGTTCCAACAATTACTAAAGCTACTGGTAATACCCATAATGCAGCTAAAGCCATTCTCCAATCAAAAAAGAATAAACTTATTGCTATAATACAAGTTGAAATAATTGAACCATAAAATTGAGGCATTATATGAGAAAAATTATGTTCTATTCTTTCACAATCAGTAAGTAATACACTTGTTAAGTCTGATAAATCTCTTTTCCCAAAGAAAGATAAAGGTAATTTTCTCAATCTTTCAGCTAGTGATATTCTTCTTTTTCCACTTTCAATATAGGTACTAAAAAATGTTGCATTGTATTGAAAATAATTGCTAACATAAATTAATACTAATATTCCTATAATTCCAAATCCATAAATATAATAATGCGAAACTGGCATTATACCATTTAATAAATCACTTACTAACAAATATAATAAGCCAACTGGTATCATTAAAATTAAATCTGTTATAGTACAGCTTATTGTAGCTTTCACAAAGTCTTTTGCTCCTTGCTCTGTCAAAGCATATTTTTTCATTAATCTTTCTATCATACATTTTCACCTACCTTCCAAGAAATTGAAGTTTGGTAATTATCCCACATCTCTTTATATAAACCTTTCTTTTTTAATAATTCTTCGTGATTTCCTTCTTCTTCTATTTTACCATTATTTAAAACATATATTTTGTTCACATTTCTTATGGTAGATAATCTATGAGCTATCATAATTACTGTTTTATTTTTAGATAATTCTTCAAATGCCTTTTGTACTTGTATTTCATTTTCTGGATCAGCAAATGCTGTTGCTTCATCTAATATAACAACTTTTGAGTCTTTTAACATTATTCTCGCTATATTTATTCTTTGTTCTTCCCCTCCAGATAAATATACTCCTTTTGTTCCAATTACTGTATCTATTCCATTTGGTAGTTTTTGAACTATATCATCACATTGTGCTAAATGTAATGCGTGTAAAACTTCTATTTTTGTAGCTTCTGGTTTTGCCATTTTTACATTTTCATAAATACTTGTTTTTAGTAATTTACTATTTTGGAATACAAAAGATATCGTATTCATAAGTTCCTTCTTTTCTATATCTTTTACATTTACATTACCAACTAGAATTTCTCCACTATCCACATCATAAAATCTTGAAATAAGACTTGCGAGTGTTGACTTGCCACTACCAGAAGGTCCAACTAGTGCTATTGTTTGATTTGGTTTTATTTTTATAGATATTCCATCAATAGCATTAAATTTACTATTTTCGTACTTGAATTTTACATTTTTTAGTTCAATAGAATTATCTTTGATTTTTACTTTGTTTTCGTTATTACTTAGTGGTTTAATATCTAAAATACTATGTATTCTTTGCAAACTATCAGCAACTAACATTTTATTTTCACTCATAAACATTACTTTACTTAATGTTGTACTAATTACTGGAGTAAAAATAATATAGAATAATAGATTTAAGAAAAATGTTTGATCTATTGTTCCTCTACCTACTATTATTAAAGTAACTGCTATTAGAAATGCAAATACACTATTGATAAAAGTTTGAAATTGTAGCATTGGTTTTCTTGCTTTTTTAGTGTATGATATACAAAAATCATTATAATTATCAATAGAACTTTTAAACTTTTTAAATGTGTATACACTCTGTCCAAAAGTTTTTACAACAGGCATACCTCTTACATACTCTACTGCTTGATTATTCATATCTTCTAATGAATCTTGATAGCTTTTCATGTCATCTTGCATTGCTTTTCCTACCATTTTTGACATAGCTAAAAAGCCTAAAACTGTTGGAATTAAACTTACTAATCCCAACTTCCAATCGAATATAAACAATAAAACAATCATACATATTGGAGTCGCTATTGCTACTGACATATCTGGTAATTGATGAGCTAAATATGTTTCTGTTGCCCCAGTTGCTTCTGATACAATTTTCCTTAACTTTCCTGTACCAATATCATCTATTTTTCCGATTGGTAATTTAGTTATGTGTTTTAATAATTTTATTCTCATATTTGAAGCTATTCTAAATGCAGACAAGTGTGAACACATTAAAGCAGAAAAATTCACAATCATTGCAAGTAAAGCAAATATAACTGCCATCCAACCATTATGTATCATATTCGTTGCATCCGTGAAGTTAGGCATAACTTCTATGACTTCTTTTATGATAAGCCATATATAAATAAATGGTACTAATGCTAAAATTCCACTAATAGCGCCTAAAACAAGTGATAAATATGTTAAAATTTTATACTTACCAGCATAAGACATTAATTCTCTAAAATTTTTATTTTTCAAAACTCCACCTTCTTTCTATCACCTATTTTTATACAACTTTTATTCTTTTATTTCTACTCCAAACAGTCTTTGATGCTCCAAATGGACTTTTTGTTTTCTATATTCTGTTGGGGAACATCCAATTTTATCTTTAAATACTTTCGCAAATTTACTACTATTATCATATCCCACCATTCCAGCTATTTCATTTATATTTTTATCTGTTTCTTCTAATAAATGTAATGCTCTATGTATTTTATAGTCTTTTAAATATGTATAAATTGGTTCTCCATATATTTCTTTAAAATATATTTTTAGTGGTGTTGTTCCTATGTTGAATTTTTTAGACAACATATCTATTGTTATTTTTTTATCTAAATTGGAAATTAATTCATCATGTATGTTCTTTATTTTATCTACTTGCTTTTTTTCAATATATCTTTTTTTCTTGTTTTCACTATTTATAGGTATTGCTGTAAATACTAATAATAGTTCTAATATTTTTATTTGAGCATACAACCTATTTTTATCTGGATTTATATAGTATAATTCATCAAATATATGAATCATTTCTTTTATAGGTTTTAAAATAACTCCCATTTCATTATTTAGCAAAATATTTTTTAACTCTTTAATATTATCTATAATCTTATTAAACATTTGAGGAATATTTTTCTCTAATTCTTCTATATCTATTAAAATTTCGATTCCTTCATAATATCCTTTTGTAAAAACAGATTTTAGTCTTTGTATTTTATTAATGTTGGCTGAAATTTCACCTTCTCCTAGGAAAAGTGATTTTTGTTCTGCTATAGTACATTCAAATACCCCTCTTTTACAGTAATTAATTTCAACATATTCTCTTTCTATATCCTCTCTGCTTGTTGGAGAGATATTTGTATTAAATTTATTATATATTAAATCTAATCCAGGAAATATATGATAAAAGGTCATTTGACTTAATTCTTTTCCATCATACATTGTTAATATGTTTTTGTATTCATCACTATATTTCATTTGCATCTGTTCTGGATATATTTCTTTCATTTTCGTCTCCTACAACTTATTTATTTTCTTTTAAATAATAATGTGTAATTGGTTTTAAATTATCATATATCTTTACAAATTGTTCTATTGTTAATTGTTCTGCTCTTATTTTTTCATTTATTTCTAAATCTTGTAAAACGTTTATAATGTCTCGTTTTTCCTTATTTTTATACCCTGCTAATGCATTTACTAATGTTTTTCTTTTCATTAAAAAACTTTGTTTTATTAATTTAAAAAATTCTTCTTCATTATCTACATTAACTCTAGGTGATTTTAATATATTAAATTGTATTACCGCTGATGTAACTTCTGGTTCTGGTATAAAGCTATCTTTTGGTACTTCTAACAATATTTTAGTATCTGCATAGTAATACACTGTATATGTAATTGCTCCTGTTTCTTTACCTCCGGGAATTTCTGCTAACCTATTTGCAACTTCTTTTTGTATCATAACTGTTATACTTTCTATTTCTAATTTTTCTTCTAATAACTTCATTATTATAGGTGTTGTTATATAATATGGTAAATTTGCAACTACTTTTACTCTTTTATATCCCGCTTCTATCTCTTTTTTTATAATTTCTCTTAAATTAACTTTTAAAATATCATCACATAATACTTCTAAACTTTTATTGTTGATTTCTTCTGAAAATCTATCTATAATAATATTTACCATTTTTTTATCTAATTCTACTGCCAACACTTTCCCCGCATTTTTTAATAAATACTCTGTTAAAGTTCCTAATCCTGGTCCTATTTCTATTACAAAATCGTCTTTGCCAATATTAGCCTTTTCTACTATACTTTCTACTATATTTTCATCTATTAAAAAATTTTGACCAAAGCTCTTATTAGCCACCACATTATATTTTTTCATTATTTTTATTGTTTTATTATATAAATTATCCAAAATAATCCTCCTGAAAATTTTTATTTTACAAATATTTTATTTGATAGTTTACTCTAAAATTTTATATTTAAAATACTTATCCAAAAAGTTACAATAATTTTACCATTTTCACAAAGATTTTACAATACGAACTGTTGATTTTTAACAATTTTTATTATAAAATATCGTTGGGTGAATATATGAAAAATAAAAATATTAAAATTAATAAAAATAAAGAAAAACAAGACCATAAAATTTTAAATACTAGAGCTAAAAATGCTTTTTTTGTATTTATGTTCATTTTTATATTGCTTATAACTAGATTAATATATATTCAATTTGTAAAAGGGCCTGAATACAAAGAGATGGCTTCTATGCAGCAACTTTTAAGCCAAGTTATTGCTCCTAAACGTGGTACTATATATGATTCTACAGGAAAAGCTTTAGCTATTAGCGCTAGTGTAGATACTATAACCATTAACCCTCAAGAGATTGTTGTTAAAGATGATGATCCAGAAGTACAAGCTGCAAAAACTGCTGAAAGAAAAGAATTAGTTGCAACTAAGTTATCTGAAATGTTTGAGTTAGATTATCAAGAAGTTTTTGATAAAGTTAATAGCGATTCTACTTACCAAGTTATTGCCAAAAAAGTAACTCAGGAGAAAGTTGAAGAACTTACTAAATGGATGGAAGAAAATGAAATTTCTAGTGGTATAAATATAGATGAGACTGATGAAAGGTTTTATCCTTACGATACGCTTGCTTCTAATCTAATTGGTTTTTGCGGTACTGAAGGTTATGGGCTTGAAGGTTTAGAAGAAACGTTGGATGATATTTTAAGTGGTACTCCCGGTAGAAAAGTAAGTTCACGGTAATTCTAGGCAACAAGAGATCCCAGATTCTAATGAATTATATGTTGAGGCTGAAAATGGTAGTAATGTTATATTAAGTTTAGATTATAATATACAAAGTATTGCTGAAAAATACTTAAAACAAGCTGTAGAAGAAAATGATTGTAAACAAGGTGGAAGTGTTATTATTATGCAACCTGATACTGGTGATATTTTAGCTATGGCTTCATATCCAGATTATAATTTAAATACACCTTTTACACCAAATACTACAGAGTTACAAGAGAATTGGGAAAATATGTCTTCTGAAGAAAGAGTAGATGCTCAATATAGTATGTGGCAAAATCTTGCCGTTGCTAGAAATTATGAGCCAGGTTCTACTTTTAAAATAATAACTTCTGCTATTGCTTTGGAAGAGGATATTGTAGATACAGATAATGAAAATGACTTTTTATGTACAGGCTCTGAGACAATATATGATACTACTATTAATTGTTGGAGATCTTATAATCCACACGGACACCAATCTTTAAGGATGGCTTTACAAAATTCTTGTAACCCAGCATTTATTCAATTAGGGCAAAAAATTGGTAAAGATACATTTTATAAATATTTAAAAGCCTTTGGATTAATGGATAGAACTAATGCTTTAGTTTATGGCGAGTCTAACAGCGTTTTTCACTCATTAGATGAAGTTGGACCTATTGAACTTGCGACTTTATCTTTTGGCCAAAGATTTACAGTTACTCCTTTACAATTAATTACAGCATTTTCTGCTATCGCTAATGATGGTGTTTTAATACAACCTAGAATTGTTAAACAAATTGTTAATCCAGATACAAATACTGTAACTAATATTGAACCTACTGAAGTTAGAAGAGTTTTATCTACAGAAACTTGTGAAGAATTAAAATCTCTACTTGAATCTGTAGTTACAAACGGAACTGGTAGATATGCCGCTGTTGAAGGGTACCAAATAGGTGGTAAAACTGGTACATCTGAGCCTATTTACAATAATACTAATTCATATTATGTAGCTTCATATTTTGCTTTATCTCCTATTGTAGATACTAAAGTTTGTGTATTATTAACATTATATGATCCACAAGGCGAAAGCCATGAAGGTGGTCAAATTGCAGCACCAGTTATTTCTCAAATACTTTCTGAAGTGTTACCTTATTTAGGAATTGCTTCTGATAAAGATGCTTCTTCTGATACTACGGATACTATTACAATAACAGACGTTAGAAATAAGACTTTAAGTGAAGCAATTAAAATTTTAGAAGAAGACGGATTAGAGGTTATTTATAATGTATCTGGCGATAGAAATGAATTATTAGTAACAGACCAAGTTCCTAAACCTGGTACAAAAACATCTGATGATTCTGTAATTTGTTTATATACTACAGAAAATGATAGTCGTACTACTATAAAAATGCCTAATTTAAAGGGAAAGACTTTACAAGAAGCCGCTAATATGTTACGTGCTGTAAATTTAAATTACACTTACGAAGGCACTGGAAAAGTAATGAGCCAAAGCGTTTTAGCTGATGAATCTGTTGAAGAAGGTACAGTTATAAAATTAACTCTAAAAAATGAAGTGACAGATACTTATTAGTTACAATTCGGATAATACTTTATAAAATCTTGATATATAGCTATTTTTAGTCAAAACATAGCTAGGGCGCCACAATCCGGGTCTTGACTTGCAAATAGCTATATATCAAGATTTTTCAAAAATTATATGCTCTACTACCTAAAATGTAACCACTTATTAAAAATAATTTTAAAAAACTATTGCTATTTTAAAAAAAATATTATATTATATATTCAATAAAATAATAGAAGCAGTCTATTTTACTGGATTTTTGGGGGGATTTTATATGCGCAAATATTCGGAAAATAATACAGAAAAAAAATACAAAATTATAGCAGTAGATGATGAAAGTGGAATTATCGATTCATTATCTGTGTTTTTAAAACATTCTAACTATGATTTTACCGGTGTAACTGATCCACTTGAAGCTATTGAAAAAGTTAGAAATGAACATTTCGACTTAATGATTTTGGACTTTATTATGACACCTATACATGGTGATAAAGTTGTAGAAGAAATTCGTAAATTTAATAAAGAATTATATATTCTACTATTAACCGGACATAAAGATTTAGCGCCACCACTAGAAACGATAAAAAGACTAGATATACAAGGTTATTGCGAAAAATCTGATAAATTTGACCAATTATTACTTTTAATAGAATCTGGAATTAAGTCTATTTCTCAGGTTAATATTATAAAACAAATAAATGAAGAATTAAAAGATACTTATGAAAAATTAGAAAATGCTTATATGGAAAGTATTGAGACTTTGCGCCGAACAGTTGATGCTAAAGATTCTTATACTAGAGGACATTCAGATAGAGTTTCTGAGTACGCGTGTTTATTAGGTTCAGAATTACATTTGTCTCCTGAAGACATGAGGACTTTAAAAATAGGTGGACTTTTCCACGATATTGGAAAAATCGGTGTTCCAGATAGTATTTTACTTAAACCTGGAAAATTAACTGATGATGAGTATTCAGAAATAAAAAATCACCCTTCAATAGGTGCGCATATTTTATCTACTGCTACTATTTTTAAGGATTTATTGCCTATTGTAAAACATCACCATGAGAGATATGATGGCAAAGGCTATCCTTCTCAATTAGCTGGTGAAGATATACCATATTTAGCTAGAATAACTGCAATAGCAGATACTTTTGATGCAATGACATCTAAGAGACCGTACAGAAATGCACTAGAACTTGATTTTGTTATAAATGAGTTTGAAAGATGTTCTGGTACACAGTTTGATCCAAAACTTGCACCTGTTTGGATTGATATTATGAAGAATCATTTTGATAAGATTAAAGCGATTATGGATAAGTTTCCTAGTAATTCATAATATTATTATAGAATTTTATCAAAGCGCTAAAAATACTAGGATTAAATTGAAAATCTCGGTTTGTAAAAAAATATAGAAATTCTAAAGCTTAATTATGGCGTCCTTCCGCTCGCGCGAACCCTTTCCATAATTAAGCTAAAGAATTTCTAATATTTTTTTACTGCACATTCAATTTTAATTTAATCCTAGTATTTTTAGCGACTATAATTTTATTCATTAATAGTAAACTTTATTTATTTCAAAATATAAACTTATTCTAACCCTAAGTAATCATTGTAAGTAGTTTCTCTATCTACTACTGTACCATCTTGTTTTATGTCTATAATTCTGTTTGCTACTGTTTGTGTTAATTGATGGTCGTGTGATGTGAATAATATTATACCTTTGAATTTTTTCATTCCTTCGTTTACAGCTGTAATACTTTCCATATCTAAATGATTAGTTGGCTCATCGAATATTAGTAAGTTTGCGCCTGATAACATTAGCTTTGCAAATACACATCTTGCTTTTTCTCCTCCTGATAATACATTTACTTTTTTTAATGCTTCTTCTCCTGAAAACAACATTCTTCCTAAGAAACTTCTTAAGTATGTGTCGTCATCTTCTTTAGAATATGGTCTTAACCAGTTTACTAAGTCTATTGAATCTTGGAATAATTTTGTATTATCTTTTGGATAATAGGCACTTGTTATTGTTGTTCCCCAGCTTATTTCTCCACTATCAGCTTCCATTTCTCCTGCTAATATATCAAATAATACTGTTTTTGCGAGTTCATTATCTGCTAAAAATGCTATTTTATCATCTCTTTTTACTGTAAATGAAATATTATCTAATAGCTTCTCACCATTTACTGTTTTTGTAAGATTTTTTACTGTTAATATTTCTTTACCCGGTTCTCTGTCTGGCTTAAAATCTATATATGGGTATCTTCTTGTTGAAGGTTTTATTTCTTCTAATTCTATTTTTTCTAATGTTTTCTTTCTTGATGTTGCTTGTCTTGATTTTGAAGCATTGGCACTAAATCTTGCTATAAATTCTTTTAATTCTGCTATTCTTTCTTCTTTCTTTTTATTTGCGTCTTTAGCTTGTTTTAATGCTAATTGACTTGATTCATACCAGAAATCGTAATTACCTGGATATATTTTTATTTTTTCAAAATCTAAATCTGCTATATGCGTGCAAACCTTATTTAAAAAATATCTATCATGTGATACTACTATTACTGTATTTTCAAAATTTATTAAAAATTCTTGTAACCAATTTATACTTTTTAAATCTAAGTCGTTTGTAGGCTCATCTA
>CALXUC010000022.1 GCA_944391575.1 uncultured Clostridia bacterium
TAATGTCCAATTTAGCGGAAATATTTTTCCGTTAATGTTTAGAATTTTTTGGGACATTTTCAAAAATTATTGACATACCAAAATAATACTTCCAATATTAAATTTTATAATTTATATGTTAAGATAAAGCTAATATTAATAATACTATATTTTTATGTAAAAAGCAAATATGGGAAATTAAATTTTTTTACCAATTCAAAAAGCAAAAATAAATTGCATAAAAAAACAAAAAGTACATAAAATAATAAAAAACAAATAAAAAAAGCAAAAATATATTGCTTTTTGAAAAGAAAGGTGGTATAATGCATATATGATTGATAATTTAATAAAGGAGAAAAAATATATGATGAAGATTAATAAAATTATGTTAAGTGGATTTCGTAATTTGAATAAGAGTATTTTTAAATTGGATGATTTAATTGCATTAATATCTACTAATAATTATGGAAAATCGAATGTTTTATCTGGAATTGAGTTTGGGATTGATTTTATAAATATTAATGAAAAAGGTAAAGACATTATGATGAAATGGAAAAAAGGAATCCCATTAAATAAAGAACTAGCATTAGAGAATTATCAAATTGAATTTGAAATACTTACAGATATTGAAGATGAAACATATATAATACAATATGGTTATCAATTTAAGTGGTTTAGAAATGATGGAAATGGGCAGAAAATTATAAAAGAATATTTAAAATTTAAAAAAGAGACAGATAAAAGATATACATTATATATTAATAGAGATGAAAATGGTGCAGTGTATAAATCTTCAGATACAGGAAGATGTAGTACAAAAATAAATATTAATACTAATGAGTTAGTTATAAATAAATTAAGAGCTTTTGATGATTTATTTTATATAGAAATAATCAATAGGTTAAATTCAATAAAATTTCATATTGAAAGACATTTAGACGCTAGTCAATCGTATGAAGAAGATCCATTTGTTAGAGTTGATACCGAAGAGCTAGATTTAGAGAATATAAGGAATATACCTAGAATGATATATAATTTAAAAAAGGAATATACAAATAAGTATCTATTACTAATAAACTCTTTTATGCAATTATTTCCTGAAATAAAAGATGTTCAGGTCGAAGAATTAGAATTTAAATACAATAAAAAAGCCTTTCCAGAAGATATACCATTTAAGATTTCTAATGAACTATATAGAATTATGGTTTTTGATAAAAATTTAAATCAACCTATTAATTTTGATAGTATGTCAGACGGGGCTAAAAGAATTTTTTTACAGTTAGCAACTATTATCATAGCTGAAATACAAGGATATGCATTCGTTGCAATAGAGGAACCTGAAAATTCAATACATCCAATGCTATTCCAAAGTTATTTGCGTATAATATCGCAATTTAAAGGTGATTGCAAAATCATTATTACAAGTCATTCACCATACTTATTAAGATATTTAAAAACAGAAAATATATATGTAGGAATACCAAGTAATAATGGTGTAGCAAGTTTTTCACATATAAAGAAAAGTTGTGAAAAACAATTAGAAAAAATATCAAATCAGTTCGATACACCTATAGGAGATTATATATTTGAACTATTAAATGGAACAGATGAGGATATTGAAGATTTAAAAGAGTTATTAGAGGTATAAAATAATGAAGAAAAAAGGGATAATATTTTTTGCAGAAGGTGACACTGAAATTGAATTTTATAAGAAAGTAATTCAACATTTGCATAATAAAAGAGGAGCTAAAAGCAATTTATAAAATTCTTGAAATAGATTAAGCCCTCTTTTAAAGAGGGCTTTGAAGCGTTTATAAAAATTGAATAAAAATTTAAATTTTGTAAATACTAAAAAACAGAAAAGGAGAGATTTTATGGAAAATTTAAATCAAAATTTAAACAATTTTTTAAGTGACTTAAATGTTTTTTACAGAAAGTTACAAAATTATCATTGGAACATTAAAGGAAAGGATTTTTTTGTTATTCATGCTAAATTAGAGGAGTATTACGATGAAATAAATGAGCAAGTTGACGAAGTTGCAGAGCATATTTTAACTTTAGGTGGTCAACCTTTAGGAACTTTAAAAGATTATTTAAATACTACTAAAATAACAGAAGCAGAGAACAAAAAAGTTGAATGTACAGTAGTTTTTAACGAAATAATAAAAGATTATTCAACATTATTACAAGATGCTACAAAAATAAAAGAATTAGCAGATGAACAACAAGAACATAAAACATCTGCACTTATGGATGGTATTATAGAAGATTATAGTAAGAAATTATGGATGCTAAAACAAAGTATGGAATAGAGTGAATTTTATGAAAAGTAATTTATTAAAAACAATAAATTATGATGAGTTTGTAATTTATTTACAACCTAAATTTGATGTAATTGAAGAAAAAGTAGTTGGTGCAGAAGCATTAATTAGGAAAGAGATAAATGGTGAACTCATAATGCCAGATAGATTTATTCCATATTATGAAAAAACAGGATTAATTACTAAATTAGATATGTATGTATTGAGAGAAATTTGCAAATTACAGAAAAAATGGAGAGAAGAAAATTTTCTCCTTCTTCCTATTTCTATAAATGAATCGAGACAACATTTGAAAAACGAAAATCATATAAATGAATTAAAAGATATAATAAATGAATATAATGCAGACACTACTTTAATAGAATTAGAAATGACAGAGAGTACAGTTGTGGAAGATATAATGAAAGCTAAAAATGCTGCAGAATCTGTGAAAGAATTAGGATTTATAGTATCTATGGACGACTTTGGAACAGGCTATTCATCTTTTAATATACTTAAAGATATTGAAATAGATATATTAAAAATAGATAAGAGTTTTTTTACAGATATGGAAAAAAATGTAAGAGCTAAAATAATAGTAGAAACTATTATACAAATGTGTAAAAAATTAAATATAACTACAGTAGCAGAAGGAATAGATACTAAAGGACAAGTTGATTTCTTAAAAAAAGTAGGTTGTGATATAATCCAAGGTTATTATTTTTCAAAGCCAATAAAAATTGAAGAATTTGAAAATAAGTATTTAGTTACAATTCAGTAGGCATTTAAATAGAAGCTTGATATATAGCTATTTGCAAGTCAAGACCCGGATTGTTATACCCTAGCTATGTTTTGACTAAAAATAGCTATATATCAAGTTTTTATAAAATTTTTACTGAATTGTAACAAGTATAAAAGAAAAAGTATAAAAATTACTTGAAATAGTCAGTAAGTTATGGTAGAATATTCTTGCACAAAAGAGTGGTGTAACAGGCTACTCTTATTTTTTTAGAAAGGCTTAAATTATGGAAATAAATGAAAAGTTATCGAAGCAAATAAAAGAAACATCATATTTAACAGCGGAAAATACAAAAAGATATAGACCAATTTTAAGATTTTTTTATGAAGAGTATGAAAAAATAAATTATATGTTATATAAAGAAGATGTCTGGAACTTTTTTAAAGAAAAGCCAAATTTTGAAAATTACACAATAGAAATGTGTGAAAATGATTTAACAGCATTAGTAAATTGGGGAAATTTAACAGCTTTGCAAGATACTAATAATGTTTCTACAGTAGAAGAGTTTAAACATAGAAAATTTAGATACCAATTAACAGAATATGCAGTAGAGATAGAGAGATTAGTTATTAGATTAGAAAATATACATATTGAGGGCGGTTCTTTAGAGCCTAAATTAATCGAAAGAATCAAAGAAGAAATCCAAAGTATAGAAAAAATAAGTTTAAGAGATATTTCAGATGTAATAAGTTTGTGGGAAAATTTAAATAGTGATTTTAAGAGATTAAATCACGATTATCAAGATTATATAAAGACATTTTATAATGTTAAATTAGAAGAAGTGGCTAAGTCGAAACAATTTATAATATATAAAAATGATTTAGTTAAATATTTAAGGGAGTTTATAAAATTATTGCAAGATAATTCGTATGCAATAGAGGAAACTTTGAGAAAATTAGATGAAAATGTCGAAAAAAGATTTTTGGAAAAAGTTTTCTTGGGTCAAAAGAAAAGAGTAAGAATAGATAAGCTAGATGAAGAGAATGATGATGATGAATTAAAGCTTAGAAATAAAGATAAATGGGAAAATATTAAAAAGTGGTTTATTGGAACAAATTTAAGAGTAAGTGAAGTCGAAAAAATAAATGAAAAAACGACTGAAATAATAAGAAAAATAACGAGAATAGCAAATCAAATAGCGGAAGCTAGAGGTAATGTGAGTAGTAAAAAGGCAGAGTATAAAAAGATATGTGAAATGTTTGCTAAAGTTGAGAATATGGAAGAAGCTCATAAATTATCAAGTTTAGTATTCGGAATGGCAAATACTAGACATATAAAAGGAAATTATGCTAGAGAAACTGATAGTATAAATAGTGGCTTACTAGATGAAGTTTCAAATGAATATGAAGTAAAACCTAGAATAAGAGAGTATAAGGAAAAGCAAAGTAAAGTTGCTATAGTTGATAAAAAAATGGAAAAAGAAGAACAAATTAAAAGATATTTTGAACAGTTAGAAGAAGAGAAAAAAGAACTTGAAAAATACATAAAAGATGGAAAAATAGATATAAAAGAATTGCCAGAAATAAAAAGTAAATTTAGAAAAACATTATTAAAATGGATAAGCAAAGCGGGACAAATGCAGAATAAAGAATTAGTAATAGAAGATGGAAGAAAGATAAAATTAATATATCCTGAAGAAAATGAGAGGTGCATTTTAAAATGCGAGGACGGCGATTTAGAAATGCCTGCTTTTAAATTAGAGTTTACAGCATAATGAATAGTGGACTTATGATAGCTTAGTGAATATCTATATAAAAGCTTGATATATAGCTATTTGCAAGTCAAGACCCGGATTGTGTCGCCCAAGCTATATTTTGACTAAAAATAGCTATATATCAAGCTTTATAATAAATTTATATTGATTATGGAGGTGAATTATTTGACAACTTTTGAAAAATTATTAGAGAATTATTGGTTTGTAAAAGATATAAATCAGGAAAATTACAATATGGTAAAACAAGATTTAACAGATGAATTGCAAGATTTTATAAAAAATAAATTAGGATATAAATTAATAGTAAATCCATATTTAATTAAAATGGAAAAAATACCAGGAGTACCACAAGAATTTATGGGAATACAAGATTTTGAAACGAAGCTAGAGTATGTGTTTTTATGTTTAATATTAATATATTTAGAAGAGAGAACTAGAGGCGAGCAATTTATATTATCAGGATTAATAGACTATATACAAAATTTAGTAGTAGAAATAGATATGAATGATATAAAAATAGATTTTACAATATACTCACAAAGAAAATCTATGGTAAAAGTTTTAAAATATATCAAAGAAATGGGATTTATAAAAATTTACGATGGAGATGAAAATAAATTTGTAGATAATATAGAAAACGACGTATTATATGAAGTTACAGGAATTTCAAAATACTTTATGCGAAATTTTTCTAGTAATATAACAGACTGTAATTTATATACAGATATATATGAAAAAGAGCAATTAGGATTAGAGCAAGACAAAGGAAAAGAAAGAAGACAAAGAGTTTATAGAAGATTATTTACAGAAAACGTAGTATATAAAGAGTTTGAAAATGATCAAGATTATAATTATATAAGACAATATAGAAATGTAATAAATCAAGATGTAGATAAAATGCTAGAATCAACATTAGAAGTTCATAAAAATGGTGCATACATAATATTAACAGAAGATAAAAACTTTAAAAATACATTCCCAGAAAATTCAGGAATATCAGATGTAGTATTATTTGTAAATAAAGTTATAAGAGAAAAGTTAGAAACAAGAGAATTTCAAAAAGATATAAATGATTTAATACGTATATCAGAAATTCAATTAAATAAATTAATAAGAGAAGTAAGGGAAAAATATTCAAAGGGATTTAGTAAAGAATATAGAGAAATGGCAGAAAATAAAATAGTTTCAGAAGTAGTAAGATATATGAAAGAATATGATATGATTAGAGAAAATAAAAACTTAAAAGAATATACAATAATGCCAATATGCTTTAAAATAATTGGTAAATATCCTAAAGATTTTAATAATTTATAATATTTATTTTAAAGTTTAATTCACAATTTATTTAGATGTTTTAAAATATAAATTTTTGTAGAGTAAAACTATTCATAATAAAATAGAGTTAGAAGTTCTTGATATTTTTTACGGAAAACGTATATTTTATTAAAGTCGTGATATATAGCTATTTGCAAGTCAAGACCCGGATTGTGGCGCCCTAGCTATGTTTTGACTAAAAATAGCTATATATCACGACATAGAAATTTAAATGTAAATAAGAATCTAAAAAAGAAAGGTAATAAAAATAATGGAATTAAAAAACAAAGCAAATAGATGGGAAATTAAGAAAATAGGATTATTAAATTATTGGTGGTACGATGAGCAGGAATTTGAGTTTTCAGAAGGAAGACTCATATTAAGAGGTCCAAACGGCTGTGGAAAAAGTGTTACTATGCAAAGCTTTATACCACTTCTATTAGATGGAAATAAGTCACCAGAAAGATTAGATCCTTTTAATACTAAGGCTAGAAAAATAGAAGATTATGTTTTAGGATATGGAGAAGATATTAAAGAAGAGAATACTAGTTATTTATATATGGAGTTTTGCAAAAAAGAGACTAAAAATTATTTAACGATAGGAATGGGGTTAAGAGGAAAGAAAAATCAAGGAGTGAGTTTTTGGGGATTTATTATAAATGATGGTAGAAGAATAGGTAAAGATTTTTATTTGTATAAAGATATGGGAAATAAAATTCCATTAAGTAAATCAGAATTGAAAAACAGAATAGGTGAAGGCGGACAAGTAGTAGAAACCACAGCAGAATACGCTACACTTGTAAACAACAACATTTTTGGGTTTGAATCTATGGCTGAATATCAAGAATTTATAAAATTACTAATAGAAATAAGAACTCCAAAGCTTTCTAAAGATGCGTTTAAGCCATCTATAATAACAGAAATTATGTCTAATAGTTTGAGAAACCTTTCTGATGAAGATTTAAAAGCAGTTTCAGAATCTATTGAAAATATGAATAAGACAAAAGAACAATTAGAAAATTTGCAAATTAGCGAGAAGGCTTTAAAACAAATAATTTTACCTTATAGCAATTATAACAAATGTATTTTGTACAATAAAGCAAAAAAATATGATGAGAAAAATAAAAAGTTTATTAAAGTACAAAGAGAAGTTGCAGAAAATGAAAGTAAAGTTAATACTCAAAATGATTCATATAATAAAATGCAAGAGGAAAAACAAAATATAGAAAATGAAATTGAAGTTTATACATATAAAAAAGAAGAATTGGAATCTAATGAATTATGGAAACAAAAGAAAGAGCAAATAGAAATGGAAAAACAATTAAAAGAAGCTCAAGCTGATTTAAGCAAAAAAGAAGAATTTGAAGAAAATAAAAAGTCGGCTATTAGGAAAAAAGAAAGAGAAGAAAAAGAATATAAAGAAAAAATGGAAGAGGAAAAGAATAATTTTGAGACAGTAAATAATGAAATGGAACAAATCGCTAGAACTTTAGAATATGACGAGTACTTTTTCAAAGTAGATGAGATAAAATTGAACGAAAAGTACGATTATAAGTATTTTAAAGAGGATATAAAAAGATATATAAATAAGATAGACGAAGGTAAAAAAGCTTTAGAAAAAGAAAAAGTAGTTTCAAACGAATACGAAATTGCATTAGAAAATTTAGATAAGGAAAAGAAAAATAAAAGTAGACAAGAAGAAGCCACAAATAAAGCTAGATTTGAATTGCAAGAGAGCAAAGAGGATTTTATAGAGGAGATGTACAGCTGGGAAAAAGAAAATGAGTTATTAAAATTAACCTCAGATGAAATTAATAAAATTGCAGAGAAAGTTCAAAATTATGGTGAAGGTGCAGAATATAGCGACATTACATTTGCTTTAAATGCTCCATATAGCAATAGAACAACAGAAATGTTGCGAGATAAAGCTGAGAAGGAAGCGGAAAAAAATAGTATTGAAACTAGAATTAAGGAAATAGAAAGCGAAATAGAAGAATGGAAAAATAGAAAAGAACCGGAACCAGCAATAACAGAGAAAGTTAGAGAAAATAGGAGGAAGTTAAAAGAAAAAAATATTCCGTTTATAGAATTATATAATGCTATAGATTTTAAACAAAATTTAGAGGAAGCTACGAAAAATAAAATAGAATCAGCTCTTTTAGATATGGGGATTTTAAATGCTTTAATAATTCCAAGAGAATATAGAGATAAGATAAAGGATATAGATGTCGATTTCGTAGATAAATATTTATACGATACCCCTGTGGAATTTAAGCACGATTTGTCTCATTTATTAGATATAAAGTTGCCACAAAATACTAGTATAAAAGAAGAAAACGTATATAATGTGTTAAAGAGCATAATGATAGAAGATAAAAGTGCAAATACGTATGTAAACGAAAAAGGTGAGTATAAAATAGGAATATTACAAGGTATTGCAGATAAGGAAGAAAAAGCAAAATATATTGGAGCAGAAGCGAGAAAAGAATTTAAGGAAAAACAAATAGAAAAATTAATGGAAGATAAAAATAATTTAAAAATAGAAGAGGAAAAAATAAATAATTTAATAGCAGAAATAAAAGAAAAATTAAGAAAAATGGAAGAGGAGTATAATGCTTTCCCTAAAAAAGAAAGTCTAGAAAATTCTTATAAAAATTTAAGAATTAATATAAATGCTTTAGAAGCAATAAAACAAAATGTTGCTAAACTAGAACAAATTTTGGAAGAAAAATTTGAAGCGTTAAAAGAAGCTAAGGAAGAAGTAAAAGTGAAAACTGGGAAATTGAGATTTCCAGTAACTTTAGAATCATATACAGAAAATTTATCAAATGCAAATGATTTTAAAGATTTAATATTTGATATGGAAAAATTTCATAATAATTATATAAACGAATTTGAAAAAAGTAAGTCAGTGGTTGAAGCGATAGATGATTTAAAATTCGATTTAGATAATATTTTAGGTGAAAAGATTACTATAACATTAAAAATAAGAAGTTTAACATCAAAAATAGAAGCTATAAAGCAAATGACAGAAGTATCAGACATAGAGACTCAAATTAGAGAATGTACGGAAAAGCTAGATGTATTGCCTAAAGAAAAAGAAAAATTAGCTGCTGAAATCGTAAGATTAGAAATGGAGATTAAATTATTACGAGATAACCAAGCGAAATTAAAGGAAAATCTAATAAGTTTTGAAAAACAAACAGAAGTGGCAAGAGAAATTTTTAAACAAGAATTAGATTTGAAATACGTAATATCAGAGTATGACGAGATAAATAAAGTTGCTAGAAAAATACTAGAAGATTACGCATATTTCGATAGAGATAGTAAAGATATATCAAGCTATTTTGAAAATTTAATCGAAAAATATAAGGAGAATAGCGATAAGTTATTAGATTATAATTTAGAAATAGGAAGAATCTTTACGAAAGAATTAGAAGTTGTAGAAGACGAGATAAAAGAAATAGAAAAAACTAGAACGAGAAGCGATATAACTTCTTTCGTAAATGGAAAGAGAATAAATATAAACGATTTAAAAAATTATATTGAGGAAACAATAGAGGAAACTAAAAATCTAGTGGATGATGAAGATAGACATTTGTTTGAAGAAATTTTAATAGGAGCTGTGGGAAGAAAAATAAGAGAAAGAATATATTCGGCGAAAGCATGGGTAGATTCTATGAACAAATTAATGAAAAGCTTAAATACATCAAGTGGACTATCATTTGGACTAAATTGGAAACCAAAACTAGCAACAGATGAAAAAGAAATGGATACTAGGGAGATAGTAGACATTTTGAATTCAGATGTAGGATTACTTAGACAATCTGATATAAAGAAAGTAGCAACACACTTTAGAACGAAATTTGCAAAGGCAGAAGCGGAATTTGTAGAAAAAGGGGCAATAGTACCATTTTATAACATAATAAAAGAAACGTTAGATTATAGAAAATGGTTTGAATTCCAATTTACGTACAAAAAGACAGGTGAGCAATATAGAGAATTAACGAATAATGCTTTCTATAAATTAAGCGGCGGAGAAAAAGCAATGGCAATGTACATACCGCTATTTGCTTCAGTATGTGCTAAATATGATAGTGCTAAACAGGATTGTTTACGAATAATATCACTAGATGAGGCATTTGCCGGAGTTGATGATAATAACATTAGAGATATGTTTAGAATATTAACAGAACTAGATTTAGAATACGTATTAAATTCACAAGTGCTTTGGGGAGAATACGACACAGTTCCTAGTTTATCAATAGCTGAATTTATAAGTGATGTGAATAAGAAAATTGTGGCTATTGTTAAGTATAATTGGAATGGAAAGAAGAGAGAATTGATTATGTAAAATGATTTATTTAGAATAAGGAGATTATATGTTGGAAGAGGCTATAGAGTATTTTAAGAGTAATCCAGGTTATTTGAGATTATTTAAAGGTATAAAGAATAAGTATATTTCTTATGGAGAGATGAAAGGAAATGTTGTGATTAATAATCCTTCTTTACAAGAAAGAGAGGCTTTATCCGGACTAATGAAAAAGGATTATTCTAGAAATAAAAGCATTAGTATAAATATAAGTAAAGTGCAAGAACAGTTAAATAATACAAGATTTTCTGGAATTGATTTAAAAGAGTTAATTGATAATTATTTTAAAGAAGAAGTTTTCTCTAAAAACGAAAGTAAAGAAAAGTATGAAGAGGAATTAAGTAATTTCTTTAATGAGATTTTAAGAGAGTATAAGGATACCTTTGTATATAAGTTTTTAAGTGATATCATAGAGAGTAAAAACAATGTATATTATAATTTGAAAAAGTACTATAATAAAGATAAAAATTTATTGAAAGAAGCTTTAAAAAATGTATGTAAAGGAATAAATAATTTGCCTAAAGAAAATATAAGAATACCTGTATTTGCAAGTAACGTAATAAATAATCCACATGGATTTGATAGAAAAAACTTAACTGGTAAGATTTTTATAATATTTTTAAGTTATATTGATAATTTAGCTACTCCCAAAAACAGTGAGGAATTATCAGAATTATACTATAAAAACCATTTATTAATAGATGATGTTTCTAATATGGTATTATGCAAAAATATTTTGGGATTTGTTGAGAAAAAAGATGAATACGATACTGAAAGCATAATTAACCGAAATTGTGAAGATAATAGTATTATAACTTATGAGCTACACAAAGGATTAGAAGGCTTTTTTAGATATAAACAACCAGTGTATTTAACAATTTATAATTTGGCTAACATTTCTTTTATAAGAAAAAGTGAAAAATACAAAATGGTATTAATAGTAGAAAATCCAGCAGTTTTTATGGAAATCTCAGAAAAATGCCAAGATAAAGATTTACCTTTAGTATGTACGTATGGGCAAGTAAAGTTAGCTGCGATAATTCTTTTAGATTTATTAGTAAAAGCAGGATATAAGCTATTTTATTCAGGAGATGTAGATTCAGAAGGTATACAAATAGCCGATAAATTAAAACAGAGATATGGAGGTAATTTAGAGCTTATTGGATTTGATAAAGATACGTATATAAAAAATATGTCAAATATAAAAATATCAGATGAAAGAATACACAAGTTAGAAAAAATCAAAAGTGGAGAGTTAAAAGAGGTTTGCGAATATTTAAAACAAAATAAAAAAGCAGCATATGAGGAAGAAAATATTAAAAACTTAATTGACTATTACAACAAATTAAAGTATAATGGTAGAAAACAGTAAAGGGGAAATTTATGAATGTTTTAATAGGATTATTAGTACCATTTTTAGGTACGGTATTAGGTGCAGCAACAGTATTTCTGATGAGAGATAAAATGCACGATAAAGTTGAAAAATTGCTATTAGGATTTGCATCTGGAGTAATGATTGCAGCTTCTGTATGGTCTTTGATTCTTCCTTCAATAGATATGGCAGAAGAACAAGGGCAAATAGCGTGGATTCCAGCTGCAGTCGGCTTTTTACTTGGAATGGTATTTTTATTAATTTTAGATACTGTGATACCACATATGCATTTAAAGAGTGATAAGCCAGAAGGAGTAAATTCTAAATTAAAGAAAACTACTATGATGGTACTTGCAGTAACCCTTCATAATATACCAGAAGGTATGGCGGTAGGAGTTACTTTTGCAGGTGCGTTATTAGGAGAAACGGGAATTACGATGGCGGGAGCTATTGCATTAACTATTCGGAATTGCAATTCAAAACTTTCCAGAAGGAGCAATAATTTCAATGCCATTAAAAAGTGAGGGTGTCTCAAAACCTAAAGCCTTTTTATATGGAGCTTTATCTGGAATAGTTGAACCAATAGCGGCAATTATCACTATTTTATTAATAAGTGTGGTAACTCCAATACTACCATATCTATTATCGTTTGCAGCAGGTGCAATGATTTATGTTGTAGTAGAAGAATTAATACCAGAATCGCAAGCAGGAAAACATTCTAATATAGGTACAATGGGAGTTGCATTAGGTTTTGTAATTATGATGATATTAGATGTGGCTTTGGGATAAATAATTATATATAGTTGGAAGTAGAAGTAAATTACAGTTTACTTCTATTTTTTTTAAGAAAAAACTCTAATCTTACAAAAATTTAAGATAAATGTAAGACACTTCTATATGAAAGAATAAGGAAATATTTTATAATAAAAAATGTAATGATTTAGAATGTATTTGTTAAAAGACTTGAAATATAGCTATTTTTAGTCAAAAAACAAGCTCAGGCGCCACAATCCGGGTCTTGACTTGCAAATAGCTATATTTCAAGCATTTATGCAAATCTTTCTTTATCATAAAAAATTAATAGAATATTAAGAAAAACTAAAAAAATTTATAAGAATTAGATATTATAATAATATAGAGGTGCAATAATGGAAGAATTAAGTATAGTAGAAAAAGAAAAAAATACTGTTTTTCAAAAAATAGTAAAAGTATTCTGGGTATTTCTTATAGGAAGTATTATAGGATATATTGTTGAAATGATAGTAGGACTTGTACAAAATGGTCATTTTGTTTCTAGACAAGGATTATTAATAGGTCCATTTATACAAGTATATGGTATAGGTTTAGTAGTGTATTATTTAATAATTTCAAGAATAAAAAATAAAAGCAATATAAAAATATTCATAATCTCAATGATACTAGGAGGTACAATAGAATATTTATTTTCATTCTTTCAAGAAAAATTATTCGGAACTATATCTTGGGATTATTGTAATTTGCCATTTAATCTTAATGGAAGAACAAGTTTATTACATTGTTTATATTGGGGAATTGGAGGCGTTATATTTGTAAAATATCTACTTCCACATTTGAATAAGATAGATACTTGCTACAAATATAAGTCGTTTATAATCATTACTATTTTACTAATGGTATTTCTAGTATTTGATATAGTTATGTCAAGTATGGCAGGAATAAGACAATTAGAAAGAAGAAACAATATACCGCCTGAAGGAAGTATAGATGTTTTCTTTGATGCCTATTATCCAGATACAAAATTAGAGGCAATATATTCTAATGCGAAGGAGGTAAAAATAGATGAAGTATAATAGCATAATTTGCATTTATCTGTTATAATAAAGTTATTAGATTTAACAGAAAGGTAAGATTATTAAAATGTTTAAAATTATTATTGTAGAAGATGATAAGGAGATAAGAGAAGAATTAAAAATATTATTACAAAATAGCGGATATGAAGTTAAAACTATTTCCGAGTTTGAAAATGTGGAAAATAAAATATTAGAAGAAAATGTGCATTTAGTATTATTAGATATTAATTTACCAAATAAAAGTGGATATGAAATATGTAGTAAAGTGAGGGCAAAGTCTAAAGTTCCAATTATATTTGTAACAAGTAGAAATAATTCAATGGATGAATTAAAAGGTATTATGTTAGGCGGGGATGATTATATAGAAAAGCCATACAATGTGCCAATATTACTTGCTAGAATACAAAGTTTATTAAATAGAATATATTCATCAGAAAAAAAGGAAAGTGAAATAGAATATAAAGAGATTACACTTAATACTTTAAGGTCAACAATAAAATATCGTGATAAAGAAATAGAATTAACAAAAACAGAAATAAAAACATTGTATTATTTATTTTCTAATAAAGAGAAAATAGTACCAAGAGCGGATATTATAAATTATTTGTGGGATAATGAAGTATATGCAGATGATAATAGCTTAAGTGTTATTATAACAAGATTAAGAGAAAAGTTAAAAGAAATAGGAGTTGAGAATTTAATAGAAACAAAGAGAGGACAAGGGTATAAAATATGAGGTTTTCTAAATATCTGAAAGATAAAATAAATTATATATTAGGATTTATTGTGTATTGTATTATCATTACAGCTTATTTAAACGCAATGCAAATAGATAAAAATGTTGTTATTGTAATAATTACTATATCTTTTATGTTTTTTGTAGTAGGGTTTTTAGTAAATTATTGGAGAAAAAATACGTATATAAAAAGTATAGAAAAAATAATGGATGGATTACAAGAAAAATATTTAATATCAGAAGTAATGGAAAAACCTAAAAGGGAAGAAAATTTAGCGCATTATAGAATACTAAAAAAAGCTAATAAATCTATGCTTGAAAATGTAACAAAAGTACGAATAGCACGGAAAAGATTATAAGGAATATATAGAAAGATGGGTGCATGAAATAAAAATACCAATTACATCAAGCAAATTATTATGTGAAAATAATAAATCAGAAATAACGAATAAAATAGATGAGGAAATAGAAGAAATTAATAATTATGTAGAGCAAGTATTATTCTATGCAAGATTAGACCAAGTTTCAAATGATTTTATGATAAGAAAAGTAAATTTAGAAGAAGTAATTAGAAACGTACTTGCAAGAAACAAGAAAATGATGATTCAAAATGGAATGAAAGTTGAAACTAAAAATATTACTTTATCAGCTTATACAGATGAAAAGTGGTTAGAATTTATATTAAATCAAATTATTATCAATAGTATAAAATATAGAAAAGAGAAAAATCCGAAAGTAGAAATTGAATTATTAGAAAATAAAGAAAATGTACAATTATTAATAAAAGATAATGGCATAGGTATTAAAAAAAGCGAAATAGATAGAATCTTTGATAAAGGATTTACAGGAACAAATGGAAGAAATCAAAAGAAATCTACAGGAATAGGTTTATATTTGTGTAAGAGGTTATGTGAAGAATTAGGTATGGCAATAAAAGCTGATAGCGTAGAAAATGAATATACAGAAATTATAATTATTATTCCAAAAAAAGAACATATTGTAAATTAATATTACAAAATTGTAATATTGATTTAAACTACTTCTATATGAAACTGAAAATAAATGATTTATAATAATATTATAAATTTTAAAAATAGGAGTGATTATTTTGAAAAAAATATTAAAAGTAGATCAAATACAAAAATATTATGGCAACAAAGACAACATTACAAAGGCCATAGATGGCATTAGTTTCGATGTAGAAGAAGGCGAATTTATAGGAATAATGGGTGCAAGCGGAAGTGGTAAGACTACACTTTTAAATTGCATATCTACTATTGATAATGTAAGTGCAGGTCATATTTATTTAGAAGAGCAAGATATAACAGAAATAAAAGAAGAAGATATTGCTAAATTTAGGAGAAAAAATTTAGGTTTTATTTTTCAAGATTTTAATTTATTAGATACTTTAACAATAGAAGAAAATATTGCTTTAATTTTAACAATAAATAAAGTTCATGAAAAAGAAATAGATAAAAAAGTATTAGAAATTGCAAAGAAATTAGGCATAGATGATATTTTAAATAAGTATCCATACCAAGTATCAGGAGGGCAAAAACAGAGATGTGCTTCTTGTAGAGCAATAGTAAATAATCCTAAAATAATATTGGCTGATGAACCGACAGGGAGCTTAGATAGTAAGGCGGCAAGACAATTATTAGAAATAATGGAAGATATGAATAAGAGTATGAATGCTACAATTTTAATGGTAACACACGACCCTCTTTCTGCTAGTTATTGCAGTAAAATATTATTTTTAAAAGATGGAAAAATATTTAATAAAATAGAAAAGGGGGATAATGAGAGAAAAGCATTTTATAACGAAATCTTAGATGTATTAGCTCTTCTTGGAGGTGATGCAAGAGATGTTAGGTAAATTATCTTTTAGGAATGCAAAAAGACAAGCAAAAGATTACGTAATATATTTTATAACAGTTATTATATCTGTTGCTTTAATGTTTAGCTTTAACTCTATTGCAGTTTCAAGCGACATAAAAGAATTATCATCTTCTATGGAATATTTTTCAAAAGCTATTACAGGAATTAGTGTAATTATTATATTAATTATGGCATGGCTTATTAATTATACAATGAGATTTATGTTAGAAAAAAGAAGTAAAGAATTCGGAACGTATGAAATATTAGGAATTGAAAAGAAATCAATTAGTAACATGTTTACGTTAGAAAATCTTATAATAGGTGGTATAGCATTCATAATAGGAATAGTTGTAGGAACTTTTCTATACCAAGTTTTAAATTCAATTATTATGAATTTATTCAATCAGCCATATCAGATAGAAATAGTATTTAGCTTAAAAGCTGTAGGAATAACTGCACTTTACTTTTTTGGAATATTTGTATTAGTTTTATTAAATTGTAGAAGAAAAATAAAGAAAACAAAAGTATATGATTTGTTGTATTTAGATAAGAAAAATGAAAATAATATGATAAAAAATTCAAAAGGTAATATTGTAACTTTTTTGATATCTGTAATATTGTTAATATCAGCAGTGGTTATAAATCATCAAGGATTCACAAATGCAAGTAATATGGCTGGTAGAAATGTATTTATTGCAATTATAATGTTAATTTTAGGAATATATTTATTCTATATAAGTATATCAAGCTTTATTGTTAAAAGATATTTAAACAATAAATCAAGAAAATATAAAAAAGATAATATGTTTCTATACAGAAATTTAATATCAAAAATCAACACAATGAGTGTAATGATGGGAACGATAGCGCTAATGTTTACAATTATACTTGTTGGTGGAAATGTAGCTTTACTTATGAATAATATGTTAAATAATGAAATAGAAATGGGATATCCATTCGAAATAATGATAAGTAAAGAAGATAATGACTTTTCAAAATTTAAAGAATATATATCAGAAAACACAGATGTTAAAGATATGTATGAATACAGGTTATATAATATTAGAAAAACAGGATTATCAAAAGCATTTGAAGGAACACAATTTGAAGGAATGGGTGTTGAAGAAATTGAAACAGTAATGAGTTTAACAGATTATAATAAATTAAGAGAAATGTTAGGATATGAAAAAGTAACTTTGAAAGATGACGAAATAATAATAAATTCTTTAAAAACAGTAAAAAATTTATTTGAAAAATATATAGAAGAAAATAATACTATTAAAATAGCAGATATAGATGTAAAAATAAAAGAAATAAGAGGAGAAAATTTAGCACAAATTGGATTTAATGGTTATTACTATACAATTATAGTTCCAGATAATTTAATACCAATGATTGCTAAAGAAGATGAAAATTTAAGAAATAATAGCGGAAATGCAGAAGAAGATGTTGCATATTATCTTGATTTCGGTTATAATTTAGTAGCTACAACAGAAAGTATGACAGATGAAAAGTTCTATGACGGATTAAATGAACTTTTTGAAAAGAAAGAATTAATAGTAGCAGAAGAAATTAATGGAGAAGAGCAAGAATATAGTGTAGAAGTAACATCAGGATATGCACAAACTAAAGGCGAAAGAATGAGCCAAGCAAAATCATTTTATGCAATTATATCATTCTTAGCATTTTATATAGCATTAATTTTTGTAATGGCAACAGCTACATTACTTGCAATACAACAATTAAGTGACTCAGAAAAATATAAGTATAGATATGAATTACTAAAAAAACTAGGAATGGATGAATTAGAAATAAATAGAACAATATTTAAACAAATACTTTTCTACTTTGCCACTCCAATGTTAGTACCGATAGTAATAAGTATTCCTATAATATTAAGTGTTGGCGGTATTTTTACAATAGCAGTAACAATGGAAGAGATTTTCAGAAATATGTTAATTGTATTAGGAATGTTAATTTTAGTGTATGGTATCTATTTTATAGCAACAAATGTGCAATTTGATAGAAATATAAATGGAAGTAGGTAGAAAATGAAAGAAATATGTATTGTCTTAACACACACAGGAACAATTTTATCGAAAATTATAAAGAAATATACAAAAGACGAATTTTCTCACGTTTCAATTTCGTTAGATGTTGAATTAAAAGAAATGTATAGTTTTGGAAGATTAAATCCATATAATCCATTTTGGGGTGGATTTGTACATGAAGAAATACATAAAGGCACTTTTAAAAGGTTTTATAAGACTAAGAGTAAAATTTATCTACTAAAAATAACAGAAGAACAATATGAGGATTTAAAAAATAATATAAAACAAATTGAACAAGAAAAAGAAAAATATAAATTTAATATAATGGGATTATTAGCAGTAGGATTTCATAGAAAAATAAGAAAAACACATTCTTTTTACTGTGCTGAATTTGTAAAATATGTAATGGAAAAGTCAAATATAAATACTAAGTTACCAGATATTGTAAAACCAGAAGATTTTAAAAATTTAGAAAAAGCTGAAGTAATATATGAAGGACTTTTGAAAAGCTATCAAACTTCAAAAATGACTTTAGGATATATAAGAAAAAAGAAATTATTACCATATTATTAAGTGAAAAACTTATCATTACAGGGGTGATCATATCACAAATTATTCAAATAATTTTGATAAAACCTCTTGATAAAAAGAATAATGTATGATAAGATATGAGAAAAGTAGGGATAAGGAGAAAAATAAAAATGGTAGAGAACTTAAAATTAAAAGAAGAAAATAAAATAGAAAAAATAATGAAAAACGCTGAAACCCGCATGGCTGTATATATATATATATATATATATCGTATATTGTCATTTAGAAAATAAAAAAGTATTAGCTATTAAATTTGTAAAATTTAATAGTAAATATAAAGATAGAACTATACTAAAAGTAGATATGGATAGGAATATTAGAAATATTCTTAAAAATGCATATTTTAGTAGTATAGGTCTATCTTTTTGTGCTTTTTATTATAAAGGAAAAAGAGCAGGACCACTTAAAAAATTTTATATTTACAAAATGAGTAATTATAAAAATAATTATGAAAGGATTTTGAATTATGAAGAAAAAGCAAATAAAAAACAAAAATGGAATTACATTAATAGCTTTAATAATAACAGTAGTAATAATGTTAATACTAGCAGGAGTAACAATTTCAGCAGTTATAAATGGAGATGGATTATTTGATAGAACAAAATATGCAACAGAGTTGCAAAGTTTTTCACAAATGCAAGAAGCAATAAAATTATATAATTTTAATAATGCAATAGATAATACCAACACGTTACCAGTAACTAGAAATGTAAGCGTAGAAGAATTAGAAAGTAATCAAAACTTAAAAACAGAGATAGGATATTATAGGGTATTTATGATGACTGGTGAAAGACCAATATTACCACAAGATTTTTCAGGAGACTTTATGGAGACACCAAGTGGAGTTGCAGATTTATATTATTTAGATAATGAAAAATTAAATGTAAATACAAATAAACAATATATTTACGATACAGTAACAGGTGAAATTTATTTAATAGAAGGTATAAAAGTAAAAGGACAGATAGCATACAGCGAAAGCGGAATTAAAGAAATAATGAATGAAAATTATGTTCCAAGTTATATAGAAAATGTAACAATGCCACCAAGTCCAGAGTCTGAAACTGGAGCAGGTTATGATTATAATTTTATAGATAATAGTGCACAAGATACAAATCTATATAAAATATATAATAACAGAGATGTTTATGGAATAGGGCAAAAAGGGATATTGTTACAAACTTCAGATGAAGAAATGGAAAGTTTAAGAAATGATAAATGGCAAGAAATAAACTTTGAAGAAGTTTTACCAGGATTTAGTAAAATATTTATAGGAAGCCAAATTTATAGAAATTCACAAGTATTAGTAAATAATGATGGAGAAGCCTATGTATCAGGTTTAAATGGAAGAACTTTTACTAATAAATTCGGATTAATTCAAGAGGTATTAGAAACATATAATGAGAATAAATTAAACAAATTAGATTTTAACTATGGGAAAATAAAGAGAGTATTTACTGGAGATGATACCGTATTTATAATAACAGAAGATAATAAATTATATGCATGTGGATTAAATACAAATGGTCAATTAGGAATAGGAACGTATGAAAGTACGGAAGAATATATGGAAGTGCAAGGAATAGAAGATGTTGAAAAAATAGAAAATATACACACATATAATGATTTGCAATGTGTGATAATAGAGATGGAAGATAATAGTTTCTATTTTGCAGGAAGTAATATAAATTATGTAATAGGAGATGGAAGAAGTAATTCTTTCAAAACAAATACATTTGTACAAATATGGAATAGTGGAGAATTTGATATAGATCAAGATATAAAAAAATTAGAACAACTAAATGCTGGAACAGTAGTATTAAAAAACGATGGAACATTAATGATAGCTACAAACCGTTCACAATTAGAATTGACAGATTTTATAGACACAGATAAAACAAAATTTAGAAGATTAAGAGAAGAAGCGGGAAGTAATATAAGTGATTTTATCGTATCTTATGTCCAGGGTATAATTATAGAGCAAACAATTAATGGAGAAAAAACATATTATGGATATTCTTATGATTTACCTGCACATGTAGGAATAGGAGAAAAAGATTTTACAGTAGATGAGAAGAGATTTTATGAAATAGAATTACCTAGTGAACTGAAAGAAGAAGGTGTAAAAGAAATAGGCAATATGTATGGAAGAAACGGAATAATATATATATCTAATGCAGGAAACGTATATTATACGGGAGAGTCAAAATATTCAGGAATAGAAGGAACATCAGGTGTAATAACAGAAGTTACCAAGTTGCCAATAAGCAATATAGAGTGTATCTATGATACAGGTATAACTTATGGAATGACGTATCCATATTTACAAGGAAAAGACGGTAAAATATATACTATTCAAAATCCATTATCTCAATTAAATAAGTCGTTATCTAGCTATACTTTTAAAAGAATATTAACAAATGTAAAAGAACTTTCAACTAGTGGTAATAGAATTGCTTATGTAGATAACAGTAATAATTTATATGTTGCGGGAAATGATAGGAGCCAATTAGGATTAGGAACAACTGATGTAAGTGAGCAAAAAGAATTTGTAAAAGTGGAGGATTCTAATATAGCAAATAAGGTAGAAAAAGTATATGTTGGAAATAATATGTATGTATTAACAACAGATAAAATTTTATATGGAACAGGAAGTACAGGAACTAATGGAGATCTAGCGCCTGGATGGAGTGAACGTAAAGATCAAATTAATTTTGTAGAAATATTATCAGACATAGAAGGATTTTATCAAGGTGTGAATACAAAAATAGCATATAATAAAGAAAAAGTTTGGATATGGTATCGTTCTACTACTTGGGGAACAACATATAATACGCCATATGAAATAAATTTATCAGATATAAGTTCTACATTAGTAAATAATATAGAGGATGTAATTTGCAATAGTGCTCTTCATTTTTTTATATTAACAAAAGACGGACAAGTTTGGAGTAGAGGCGGTGCAACAGGTTCAGGTACTGGAACAACTCACAGTAATTTTAAACAGATACCTCAATCAAGTTTTGATAATAAGAAAATAATAAAAGTTGTAACTACAGGTCAAGATAGAAATGCCTTTATAGCATTAGCAGAAGATGGAACTTTGTACGGCTGGGGACCAGATTCTTCTATATTGGGCTTAGGAATAACAAGTACGGTAGCGCAAAATATACCAATAAAATTATCAATAGATAATATAAAAGATGTAATAGGAACATCGAGTGGATTTATAGTAACAAAAAATAATGGAGAAGTATGGGCAACAGGAAATAATGCAAATGGAATATTTGGTCGTTGGATAAGTAGTGATGCAAAATATGCAAAAACGGTAAATCAAAATGCGTATGAATGGGTAAGATGTCCTTCTTTAGAAAAATAAAATTTCTTGTAAAATTAAAAAAAATATGTTAAAATATATACATGAAAATTAATAGAAAGGATTAGGTTTATGCGTAAATTAAAAATATATTTAGATACATCTGTTATAAGTTATTTAGATCAATCTGATTCGCAAGAGAAAATGGAACAAACTAGAAAGCTATGGAAAATATTACAAATTGGAAAATATGATGTGGTAATAAGTGATTTAGTTTTAATAGAAATAAATGAATGTAAAGAACCAAAAAGAAGTATATTAAAAGAATATTTAGCACAAATTAACTATAAGAGAGCTAATATAACGGAAGAAACAGAAGAAATAGCAAATGAAATTATTAAAGAGGGTATATTAAATCCAAAAAGTTTCGATGACTGCCTACATATTGCATCAGCAATAATAAGTGACTGTAATATAATTATATCATGGAATTTTAAGCATATGGTAAATGTCGACACTATAAATGGAGTTAGGAAAATCACTTTTGCTAAAAGATATAATAATATAGATATATATGCACCATATGTATTATTAAGTGAAAAAAATTAAAGGAGGTAATTAGTATGAAAAAGCCAGAAATTAGTGAGAAGTTTACAGTAGAAGATATTCATGCTATAAGAGAGTATAATGTAGAAAAAAGAAAAAAATTATCATTGCAAGACCGATTAACAGATATACGAAAAAATGCAGATAAGTGTGAAAAAGATATAGAGAAATATAGAAAAACTAAGTTAGCTATGTGATTTTTACATTAAAAAGTATTGACAAAGAATATAAAAAAAGTTAGAATAAGATAAAGAAATCAAAGAAGGTAGGAAAAATAAAAATGGTAGAATACTTAAAAATAAAAGATGAAAATAAAATAGAAAAAATAATAAAAAACGCTGAAACCCGCATGGCTGTATATATATATATATATATATATCGTATATTGTCATTTAGAAAATAAAAAAGTATTAGCTATTAAATTTGTAAAATTTAATAGTAAATATAAAGATAGAACTATACTAAAAGTAGATATGGATAGGAATATTAGAAATATTCTTAAAAATTCATATTTTAGTAGTATAGGTCTATCTTTTTGTGCTTTTAATTATAAAGGAAAAAGAGCAGGACCTTAAAAATTATAATTCTTTTAAATATTAAGAATTTGTAAATATAAAATTTTGCAAAGTAAGACTATTCATAAGAAAATAAAGTTAGAATTTCTTAATATTTTTTACGGAAAGTGTTCAAGTTTACCTTGGAAGGGTGCCGTAAAAAATATTTTAGAAATTCAACGAATATTTTATTTGATAGGATTACTTAAGAAATTTTATATTTACTAAATTAATAGTTTAAAAATAATTATGGAAGGAAATTTGAAATATGAAGAAAAAGCAAATAAGAAACAAAAAAGGTATCACGTTAATAGCTTTAATAATTACTGTAGTAATAATGTTAATACTAGCAGGAGTAGCAATTTCAGCAGTTATAAATGGAGATGGATTATTTGATAAAACAAAATATGCAACAGAATTGCAAAGTTTTTCACAAATGCAAGAAGCGATACAATTATATAATTTTAATAATGCGATAGGCAATACTAACACGTTACCAGTAACTAGAAATGTAAGCGTAGAAGAGTTAGAAAGTAATCAGAACCTAAAAACAGAAATAGGATATTACAGAGTATTTTTATTAACAGGAGAAAGACCTATATTACCACAAGATTTTTCAGGAGATTTTATGGAGACACCAAGTGGAGTAGCAGATTTATATTATTTAGATAATGAAAAATTAAATGTAAATACAAATAAACAATATATTTATGATACAGTAACAGGTGAAATTTATTTAATAGAAGGTATAAAAGTAAAAGGACAGATAGCATACAGCGAAAGCAGAATGAAAGAGATAATGAATGAAAATTACGTTCCAAGCTATGTAGAAAATGTAACAATGCCAGTAAGTCCAGAGTCTGGAACTGGAGCGGGGTATGATTATGAATTTACAGATAGCAATTCTATAGATACTAATTTATACAAATTATATAATAATGGAGATGTTTATGGAATTGGCCAAAAAGGAATATTATTACAAACATCAGTAGAAGAAATGGAAAGTTTAAGAAATGATAAATGGCAAGAAATAAATTTTGAGGAAATTTTACCTCGATTTAGTAAAATATTTGTTGGAAGTCAAATGTATAGAAGTTCACAAGTATTAATAACTGATGATGGAGAAGCATATGTATCAGGTTTAAATGGAAGAAGATTTTCAAATAAATTTGGGTTAAGCCAAGAAGTCTTAGAAACATATAACAGGAATAAATTAAATAAATTGGATTTTAAATATGGAAAGATAAAAAGAGTGTTTACTGGTGATGATACGACATTTATAATAACAGAAGATAATAAATTATATGCAGTAGGCATAAATACAACTGGTCAATTAGGAGTAGGAACGTATGAAAGTACAGAAGAATATATGGAAGTCAAAGGAATAGAAGATGTTGACAAAATAGAAAATATACACACACATAATGATTTGCAATTTGTGATAATTGAGATGGAAGATAATAGTTTCTATTTTGCAGGAAGTAATGCAAGCTATGCAATAGGAGATGGAAGGAGCAATTCTTTTAAAACCAATACATTTGTACAAATATGGAATGAAGGTGAATTTGATATAGATCAGGATATTAAAAAACTTTCTTTAATTTATTATGGTACAGTAATATTAAAAAATGATGGTACACTAATGATTGCTACGAGCCGATCAGAATTAGAATTAACAGATTTTATAGATACAGACAAAACAAAATTTAGAAGATTAAGAGAAGAAGTAGGAAGTAATATATCTAATTTCATAGTATCTTATGGTAGTGGTATAATTATAGAAAAGACCCAAAATGAAGAAAAGAAATTTTACGGATACTCTTATGATTTACCTACATATATAGGGATAGGAGAAAAGAATTTTACAGTAGACGAAAAGAAATTTTATGAAATAGAATTACCTAGTGAACTGAAAGAAGAAGGTGTAAAAGAAATAGGCAATATGTATGGAAGAGACGGAATAATATATATATCTAATGCAGGAAACGTATATTATACGGGAGAGTCAAAATATTCAGGAATAGAAGGAACATCAGGTGTAATAACAGAAGTTACCAAGTTGCCAATAAGCAATATAGAGTGTATTTATGATACAGGTATAACTTATGGCATGACGTATCCATATTTGCAAGGAAAAGATGGTAAAATATATACTATTCAAAATCCGCTATCTCAATTAAATAAATCATTATATAATTATAATTTTAAGAGAATATTAACAGATGTAAAAGAAATTTCTACTAATGGTGATAGAATTGCTTATGTAGATAATAATAATAATTTATATGTAGCAGGAAATGATAGGAGTCAATTAGGAATAGGAGCAACTGATGGAAGCGAGCAAAAAGAATTTGTAAAAGTGGAAGATCCAAATATAGCCAATAAAGTAGAAAATGTATATGTTGGATATAATATGTATGTATTAACAACAGATAAAATTCTATATGGCACAGGTTCTGCTGGAACTAATGGAGTAAATGCTGCTGGATGGAGTGAACGTAAAAATCAAATTAATTTTGTAGAAATACTATCAGGCCTAGAAGGATGTTATATATCACAAAATAGGAAAATAGCATATAATCAAGAAAAAGTATGGATATGGTATGGTGGCAGTGATTGGGGGCAAACGTATAATACTCCATATGAAATCAATTTATCAGAAATAAGTTCTTCATTAGTAAATAATATAGAAAATGTAATTTGTAATATGAATAATTTCTTTATTTTAACTAAAGATGGAGAAGTTTGGAGTCGAGGCTATGGACAAGGTTCAGGTACAGGGGTAAATCATAGTAATTTTCAACAAATACCTCAATCAAGTTTTGATAGTAAGAAAATTATAAAAATTGCAACATCTGGTTATGACAGGAAAGCCTTTATAGCATTAGCAGAAGATGGAACTTTATATGGTTGGGGTGAAGATTCTTCTATATTGGGATTAGGGATAACAAGTACAGTAGCACAAAATACACCAATAAAATTATCAATAGATAATATAAAAGATGTAATAGGAACATCGAGTGGATTTATAGTAACAAAAAATAATGGAGAAGTATGGGTAACAGGAAATAATGCAAATGGAATATTTGGTCGTTGGATAAGTAGTGATGCCAAATATGCCAAAACAGTAAATCAAAATGCTTATGAGTGGGTAAGAAGCCCTTCTTTAGAAAAATAGTAAATTATTTAAAAACCTCAAATTATATTTTTTAATAAAGATATAACTTGAGGTTTTTGCATGTTTTTAAAATCTAAATAGTTTTAGCTAATTTGTTAATTTCTTTTTCAGATAAACCTGTTAAGTTTATAATTTCTTGAATGCTATATTTTTCATTTAACATTTTTTTAGCAAAATCAAATATAGCCTCTTTAAATCCCTCTTTTCGTCCCTCTTTTCGCCCTTCCTTTCGTCCTTCTTTTCGTCCTTTTTTTCTGCCATCTCTAAAAAATTCTGCACGGTCAAATTTTCTGTCTATTAAATAATTTTCACGGAATCTTTGCCAATTTTTTTCTTCTTGCTCTGCAGTAAGAACGAACATTTCGTTTTGAGCATCTTTGATAAATTTGTTTTCTTTAGCCATACGTTGTATCACCTCCATATCTTCATATTCTAGAAATTTTAGCCACTTTAAAAAATCATTATTTAAATATTCATTACCAAATTCTTTTAACTTTGGTAGAAAAATAAATATGTATTTAAGTCCCCAATTAATGTTTTTATTGTTATTATAATCATCTATTGTAATTAAGTTTTGTAATATTTTTGAGTTTTTTAATTCCTTTGGTACGTAATTTAAAATAATAATCATCGTCAGTGGCTTCAAATTAACGTAATTATTACTTCTATTTAAATTATGTGCTTCGACTTTAGAAGCGTAAAATCTAGCACGTTCATAAATGTTATGATAATTTTTATTTTGCATTTCTATACAAACGATTTTTTCATTGTACTCAGCTATTATATCTAATCTTATAGATTTATCTTTTATCTTTATTTTTTCTAAAGAAACTTCAGAATTAATATGCATATTATTAAGATTAGTATCTTCATTTATGTAGCTAAAAGTAGATTTTATAAAGTGATCCGTTAAATGTTTATTTTTATTTCTGCCAAATAAAAGCTGAAAAATTATATCTTTTGTTGGAACGTTATTTCCTATAAGCTTCACCTTCTTTCTTTATTATACCATTAAGTAAAATATAAATCAATAGTATATTTAAAACTTTGGAATAAATTCAAAAGATTTTTTTGAATATCCGAATTAAATAAAATTTATTGTTTACAAGTATTAATAGTAAAAAATAAATGATTTAATAACAATGCAATAATTGTAATATAAAATTTTAAATTTGTAAATACTTTTTAGAAAATTTTTTAAAAAAACTTATTCTTGAAATCCTTGCCGTTGTAAGGAAATGTCGAATTATGTAGAAACTGATGTTTTGTGATTTAAACAGTAATTTTAAAGTTAAATATATAAGATTTGCAGAGTGGAATATATAAAAGACTTGCAAAAATAATTTTGATAAAATAAGGAGTTTCCCCATTTTTTGAAACCCAAAATTTGATATAGAAAAAAATATTAGAAAAATTACTAAAAATATTAAA
>CALXUC010000023.1 GCA_944391575.1 uncultured Clostridia bacterium
GCTTCTTCTGGCCAGTATACAGTTATTCCTAATTCTTTTACGTAATTAGTTGTTTCTGGTAATATTGTTATATCACCGTCAATAACAGGGGTATCTGTTCCTGGTAATGGTAATCCTACTAATATCATTTTTAATAATGATAAATCTATACCAGATATCTTGTCATCAAAATTAATATCTATTGCTCTTTCATAGATACCTTCTAGTGACGCAATATGAGTATAGTGCATTTTAAATAATGATAAGTCTGTTGCAGTTATTTTAGCATCACCATTTGCGTCTCCTCTCACTGCAATATTGTATGTTGTATCTGTTCCTATTCCTAACAACATACCTGTTCCTACTAATTCAGAAGCTGTTGCTTGTGTATTCCCTTTATATACACTTTTGCTTGCTCCAGAATTTACTGAAATATTGTTTAAAAATTGTTCTACTGTTGTTCCAGCTTCTACTTTCATAATTACATTATCTTTTACTATATAATTATTAGTAACTATTGATTCTGCTGCAAATATCGTTGTTGATAATAACGTAATCATAATAAAGATTGCTAAAACAAATGCTTTTTTTACATACTTTCCTTTCATATACTTTTTTACCTCCAGTTTTTTTCTTTAAACATATTTAAACATTTTTTTTTATTTTTTGCAATATCAGTTTTTTCTAGCTTTTCCAAATCTTTCCGACAAAAAATTACGGAATTAAACAGTTTAAGCCAATATAAAAGGAATATGTTTTTTTTATTACATTTTTAAAATATTATATTTTTCAAGGTTTTTGGCAATTAATTTTATTCTTGTAGTATGTTTGAGGCTGTTTCCTTACGCGCGAAAGGAATTGCTATGTTTGTCATAATGTAAATCAATGCAAAAAGTTTTTTTATGTAAATTATTTAGCCTATTTTTAATTTACAATAGTCTTATATTAAACATCCCGCTATATGCTATTTTAAGTAATAACTCGACTTGTAAAAAAATATAGAAGCTCTAAATTATATTCATGGCCATTTCCGCTCACGCGAAGTCTTTCCATAAATACAATTAAAAGCTTCTAATATTTTTCACTACATATTTATCATTTTGTAAATAGCATATATATTAAATTTTATTTTCTAACTCATTTCTTCAAAATATTCATTTATCTTTTCTTTTAGTTCTTCTTTTACTTCTTCTGTAGTTTTACCTGCTATTTGTGCACCAGCTGTTGTCATATGACCACCGCCACCCATTTTTTCTAATATTACTTGAACATTAATACCACCTATTGAGCGGCCACTTATTAATATTTTATCTCCTGCATCGCCTATAACGAATGAAGCTGTTATTGTACTTATATTTAATAATTCGTCTGCTGCTTTTGCACACACTAAAGATATATCCTTATTCTTTTCCTCATTTACAGCTATTGCTATGTTATCTTTTATTATTTCCGCGTTTTTTACTATATCTGCTATCATGTTATAATCTTTCAAATCACTTTGGAACCATTTTTTTACTCTTATAATATCTACACCTATTTTTCTTAAATATGCAGCTGCCTCAAATGTTCTTACACCTGTTTTGAATGTAAAGTTTTTAGTATCTGTCATAATTCCTGCATATAACGCTTCTGCCTCTATAGGTTTTAATTTTAAATCTTTTTTAGAATATTGTAATATTTCTACTACTAATTCTGAAGCAGATGATGCGTAAACTTCGTGAAAAATTAATACTGGGTTTTCTATAAATTCTGTACCTTTTCTATGATGATCTATTACTACTACTTTATTTGTTCTATCAAATAATTTAGGTATTTCTGTATAACTAGCTTTATGTGTATCTACAACTATTAATAAAGTATCTTTATCTACTACTGATAGTGCTACGTTTTCATCTATTATTACTTCTTTATATTCATCATCTTTTTCTATTTCTTTAATTAAATTTTCTATAGCTACACTATAAGTTGTATTTACAATATATACTTCTTTTTCTAATTCACTTGCAAATCTATAAATACCTAAAGCAGAACCTATTGAGTCCATATCGCTAGTTTTATGCCCCATTATAATTACATTACTTGATTCTTTTATTAAGTTTTCTAGGCCTTGAGCTATTGTTCTGGCTTTTACTCTCGTTCTCTTTTCTACTTCTTGCGCTCTGCCACCATAGAATTTATATTGATTATTATTTCTTACAACTGCTTGGTCGCCACCACGTCCTAAAACTAATTCTAAACCAGTCATTGCAGATTTATATTTTTCAAATACGTTCTCTCCTTCTACTGATATAGAAATACTTAATGTTAATTGTAAGTTATTATTTAAATTTATATTCTTAATATTATCTAAAATATTAAACTTGTTTTGCTCTAATTCTTTTAAATATTGGTATTCAAATACCATTACGTAAGTTTCTCTATCATTTTTTATTACTAAACTATCTATTTCTGTCGCCCAATCAAATATAATTTTTTCTACTTCCGCAATTATTTGTGGCTTTTCTTCTACAGATATTCTTTGTATTAATTCTTCATAATTATCTACTGTTATAATTCCAACACATGTTTTTTCTGCTTCATATTTATTTAATATGTTTATATAATCTGTATTTTCTACTATATATAATACTATATAAAAATCATCTTTTTTTCTTGTTTGCCTATTTTTTATATATTCACATATTACGTTGTAATGCTTTTTCTCTATATCTATTTCTTTTAATATTCTAGTATTATTAGAATTATCAAATTCTATTTTTAATTCTTTTAATATAATTGATAAGTAATTTTTTATTGGAAAGTTTGCAAATTCTTCTAAAAATTTTGAACTTTTCCAAACTACTTCCCCACTACTTTTCATTATTATTATTGGAAATGGTGCATTTACTAATGTGTTTTTTACAATAGAGTTTGTGTCTGTTGTTACTTCTTGCAAATGTTTTATAACTTCTACTTTATTTTTGCTATTTGACCACAATGAATATAGAATTATTAATACATATACTATTATTGCTGGTATTATTAATTGGCTATTATAAAAGCATAACATTATTAATAGTATTGCTATTACTAATAAATATACTCTTGTTTTTGTTATTAAATTTTTTACAACTTCTTTGTTTGGCATTTTTGCCCTCCTATACAGCATATATTTTAACATATTTTATGACTTTTGTCAAAAAAAGTTGCATAAAATGATTTATGGCTTCGAATTAGTTATAATTTGTTAAAGATTTGTTACAATTTAGTAAAAATTTTATAAAAACTTGATATATAGCTATTTGCAAGTCAAGACCCGGATTGTGGCGCCCTAGCTATGTTTTGACTAAAAATAGCTATATATCAAGTTTTTGCAAAATTATAAGTATCTCTTGAAACAAGTTGCCTACTTATTGTATAATTATATTAAAATGTATACTTAAATAAGGAGAAATTTTTTATGTTAAATAATAATATAGAAATATTGTCACCAGTCGGCGATTTTGAATGTTTAAAAGCAGCCGTACAAAATGGTGCAAATGCTGTGTATTTAGGCGCACAGGAGTTTAATGCTCGTTATTCCGCTTCTAATTTTAATCTTGAAGATTTAGAAAAGGCTATAATTTATGCAAAAACTAGAGGAGTGAAAGTGCATTTAGTTTTAAATATTTTAATTAAAAATAACGAGTTTGAAGATGCTTTTAATCTTGCTAAAAAGGCTTATGAATTAGGAGTAGATGCAATTATTGTTCAAGATTTTGGACTTGCTTTAACTCTAATTAAAGCTTTTCCAGATTTGCCTATACACGCAAGTACTCAAATGACTGTTCATAATTTAGAAGGTGTTAAAGCATTAGAAAAGTTAGGATTTAAAAGAGTTGTACTTTCTAGAGAGTTAAGTTTTGAAGAAATAGATTATATTTGTAAAAATTCTAATATTGAAATTGAATGTTTTATACATGGTGCTTTATGTGTATCTTATTCAGGCCAATGCTTATTGTCTAGCATTATTGGTGGACGTTCTGGTAATAGAGGCAAATGTGCTGGTACTTGCAGATTACCTTATGAATTAGTAGATGAAAGTGAGAAAATTATGGATAAAGGTTATCTTCTAAGTACTAGAGATTTATGTGGATTAGAATATTTACCTAGTTTAGTAAAAGCTGGTGTTGTTTGTTTTAAAATAGAAGGGCGTATGAAAACACCTGAATACGTTGCCACTGTTACTAGAATTTATAGGAAGTATTTAGATAAGATTTTAAATAACGAAAAATACGTTGTTGGTGAAAAGTGTGTTAGCGATGAAAAAAGCATTATTGATGAAAAGTATGTTAGTAACGAAAATTACGTTATTGATGAGAATGATATAAAAGAGCTTCAATTAGTTTTTAATAGAGGTGGATTTTCTAACGGATATTTTGATAAGAAAGCTAATAAAGATTTAGTTTTTAAAGAAAAGCCTAATCATATGGGAATTTATTTAGGAAAAATTATAAAATATAATTCTAGTAGAGGGTATATAACTTTAAAACTAGAAAATGATTTATGCATTGGAGATAAAATCGCTATTGATAATAAGGGTATTTCTAATAATTATACTATTTCTGAATTAATGATTAATAATTCTAATATAAAGTCAGCTTCTAAAGGTCAAACCGTGACTATAGGAAGAATGAAAGGAAAAATTAATATTAATGATAAGATTTTCCTCATAGAAAGTAAAAATCTTACAGAGTTATCCACAAATAGTTACCAAAATGTGGAAAACAAACAATTATTAATTAATTGCAAGTTAATTATTATGGAAAATACTCCTATTAAAATTTCTGCAAATATAGTATCTGATTCTTTTAACAATGTACAAAGTGAGCTTATTACTAATATCATTCCAGAAACGGCAAAAAATGCACCAATTACTAAAGAAAAAATTATTGAACAATTTAGTAAAACTAAAAATACTATTTTTAAATTTAATATTTTAAATATTGAATTAGACGATAATTTGTTTTTAACAATTAGTAGTGTAAATGAATTAAGAAGATTAATTTTGAACGATTTAGAAATAAAATTAGAAAAAAGTATAAAGAGAAGTGTGAAAGACGTTGAACTTTCTAATGAAATTAGTGGTTTATTAAAAAGTATAGAAAGAAATATGAAATGTGTAGAGGATTCTAATGAAGTTAAAGACTTATTAAATACAGATAAGATTAATTCGGCTCAAAATTATGAAAGAAAAGTTAATGACATTAAAGATGATAACGATGTTTTATCATTAAATATAAATAATAATACTTCAAAACCTAATATTTCTGTTTTATTAAGTATTTTAAATAAGGAGTTTAATTATTGGGACTTAAAAAACATAGATAGATTATATATACCTCTAAAATACTTTGTAAATCCTACATTTAAAGAAATTATTTTTAATTTAAGTAAAAAGTTTAATTTATACATATATATGCCTACTATTATGAAGAGGAATTATACTAATTTATTAAACTTAAATATAAATAGTATTATGAGTACTTTTAAAGTAAAAGGTACAGTTATTTCTAATATATATCAACTTAATTGGTTTAAAAATTATGGTTTAGATATAATTGGAAATTATACTTTAAATGTCTTTAATAATATAAGTGTTGCAAATTTAAGTAATTTAGGAGTTATGAAATTTACACTTTCTCCTGAATTAGATAGAAAAACTTTACTTAACTTATCTAATTCAAATAAAAATGCTGAACTTATTGTATACGGCAAAATTCCAGTAATGAATAGTAATTACTGTGTTTTAGGTAAGAGTAATAAGTGCTATAAAGAATGTACTAAAAGTTGCCAAAATTCAAATAAAAAATTCTATTTAAAGGATAGGTTGAACTTTAAATTTAGAGTAATTCCAGATAGTATTGATACTATTTCTACTATATATAATTCTAAAATAACTTCTATTACTTGGAAAGATTTTAATGTTGATAATCTACGAATAGATATTTTAGATGAAGATGTTGATACTATAAATTTAATTGTTTCTAAAGCTTTAAATAATGAACGTTTTGAAGGTAAGGATTATACAAATGCAAATTTGAATAAGGAGATATAAAGCAAATAAATGGATTTTTATTTAAATATATAAAATATCCATTACGAATTTTTTCCGTTTACGGAACTTTTTCGTAATGGATTACTTGTGTATATTATATTCTGCATGTTTTGTACTTTGTAATTTAATCCTCATACCCATTAAGCAACTTCTTCTACATAGAATTCTTCAAATCCTACAAATACGACTACATATTTCCTTAAATTCTTATTTGCTTGTAGCCTCTCATCTTTCATATAATTTTTTAATTGTTCTTTAGCTTCGTTTTTAGCTTTTTCTATTTTAGCTTCACTGCCCTCTTTTTTATTTAAATATTTTAATTCTATAAGACCCTCGCATATATTTACACTTCTATCTTTATTTCTAATATATACATCTGTATAACCTTGTAAACTTGGGAATTCGGTATATACGTCATATTGTGTTGTTAATGTAAATATTAAGTGAATTATATGTTTTAAATCTTGTTCTTTAAAATTTTCTTTGTCTCTTACACTTGAATACATTAAGAAGTTCCTTACCCATTCTAATATTGGTACTAAATTTCCTTCTGTTGCAAATGGTACTAAAGCTCTTTGTAAATCTCCTATATCTACTTTTACTCTATTTTCTGCACTTATTAAGTTTAACATATATTGTGCATATAAATTATATGATACGAAATTTGGTACAACAAATTTTACTAAGTTACTTATTGGTTCTACTTCTTTTATTGTTATATAGCCATTGTAGAATAATAGTGATAAAAAATCGTATGAGCTAAATGTTTTATCTAGTTCAAAACTTTGTACTATATTTCCACTTACTTCTCCTTCTAATATTAATTTTTGTATTTGTTTATAATTATCTTCTGGTGTTTTTATTAACATTAGATTTTTTAATTTTTCTGCATTTGTTGATAAATTTTTATCTACTATTTCTTCTGGTCTTATTCCTAATTTTACATAATTATTTAAATAATACATTACTAATGTTGGATTAAATATATGCTCTAAATTACTTTTAGAAAATTTATATCCATCATAATTATCTACTAAATCTTTTAAAATCATTTCTTGTTGTTCTTTATTTTCTTCTACTTCGCTTACAAGATTTTTTACTTCTTCTTCTGTTAAACCTGTCATTGCAACATATTGAGGATTTAATGTTAAAGAAGTTGTTATGTTAAATCCGCTTGTCATACTATCTAGTGTTAGTGGTGCTACTCCTGTTGCAAAAAACCTTTCTACCACATTATAATCCGTATACGCTTTTATTACTTCATAAAACGCTCTTACAAAACCAGCTCTGCCTAATATATCTAAAAAAGTTTTACATTCTCCTTCTAATAATCCATTAGTGAAATGATCATATTCATCTATAATTATATATATTTTATTCTCCAAATGCAAACCTTGGAACGTTCCTAAACAATCTCTCAACATTTGTGCTGCTGTTACATTATCTTTTATTTTTATATTTAATTTATATCTATCCACAAATTGATTTAAATATGTATATACTACTGCATTAAAAGATTCTTCAATTTGTTTTATATTCATTTGTGAATCAAATAATAATCCTGAAAAATTGAAATTTAATACATAGTAACTGTTTTTGTTTTCTGTTGGATTACTATATATTTCTAAACATTTAAATAACTCCTCATATTCTTCTTTTTTATCTATCGAGTAATATGCATCTAACGTTGTTGTAAATAAAGTTTTTCCAAATCTTCTTGGGCGGACATATATGCAATATGTTTCCTCTTCTATTTTTCTTATATATTTAGTTTTATCTATATATTTATATCCCTGTTTTCTTATTCTTTCAAATCCTGATATTCCATATGGTATTTTTATCATATCTGATACCTCCTCACTTCATATATTATACTAAAGAAATACAAAAATATCAAGATTTAAATAAATTTTTGATATACTTCATTTTTACTTATATTTCTATCTTTAGCGATTTTTTTTATTATATCCTTTTTTTCTAATCCTTGTTTTTCATAATATTTATAATGCTCTTCAAGAGATAATTTTAATAAATCTTTTATCTCTTTTTCTTTTTTTGTAACTTCACTACCTTCTACTAATATTACGAATTCTCCTCTAATTTTTTCTTCTTTTCCTAATTTACTTATCATGTTTTCTAAAGTATCTCTATAAAAATTTTCGTGTATTTTTGTTATTTCTTTAGCCAAAACAATATTTCTATTTCCTAATATTTTTAACATGCTTTCTAAAGTTTTTATTAATTTATGTGGTGCTTCATAAAAAATCAATGTGTTTTTATTTAATTTTATATCTTCTAATATCTCTTCTTTTTCTTTTACATTTACTGGTAAAAATCCTATAAATTGAAATTTTGCCGTGTCTAAACCAGATGCTACTAAAGCATTTACAAATGCACACGCTCCTGGTATTGGTATAACTTCTATATTTTCTTTTATTGCTTCTTTTATTATAACTTCACCCGGATCTGAAATACCGAGGTGTTCCTGCATCACTTACTATTGCTATATTTTTCCCCTCTTTTACTTTTTTTATTAGGCTTTCGGATTTTATTTTTTCATTTTCTTTATAATAACTTTCTAAAGGCTTAGAAATTTCAAAATGATTTAATAATTGTAATGTATGTCTTGTATCTTCTGCTGCTATTAAATCTACTTCTTTTAAGATTTTTAAAGCTCTATAAGTAATATCCTCTAAATTGCCTATAGGCGTAGCTACTATATATATTTTTCCGTAATTTTGCACCGTTTCGCCTCCTAACTTTATAATTTAACTTTTAATAATCTAAACTATTCATATCTAAAAGGAAATCATGTATCCCCATTAATATAATTCCATTATCGTAACGTGTTCTTTTTATATTGCTTCCCACTATTATTATTTTTTTAAAAAAATCGTTTACATTTATTAATGATTTTTGCTCTTGTACAACTTTTTCCTTCGTTTTCATTTCTAAAGCTGATTGTATATATATTTTATTATTTCCTTTATTAGCTACAAAATCAATTTCTAATTGCTTTTTTGCATCTCCTTCACGTATTTCTACAGTGCCAACATCAACATTGTAACCGCGTTTTTTTAATTCTATATAAATAACATTTTCCATTGTGTGTGATATTTCTTCGCTTTGTCTAAAATCTAAAAATGAATTCCTAATTCCCATATCTGTAAAATAATACTTTTGGGGTGTTTCTATAAATTTTTTCCCTCTAACATCAAATCTTTTTGCTTTTTCTATCATGAAAGCATCTTGTAAATATCTTAAGTAATTATATATAGTTTTGTCTGTCATAGAAGATGATCTATCTCTTTCTTTAAAATGGTTTGATAATTTTAAAGGATTTGTTAAACAACCTATATCCGATGCTATTATTTGTACTAATATTTCTAATTCTTCCCTATTTTGAATTTTATTTCTATCTACAATATCATTAATATATACATTATCTTTTTGTGTTTTTAAATAATTTATTTTAGCATTATCTGTCTTTGCTAATACTGTTAATGGTAAGCCACCATAAGTATAATATTCGCTTAACGCTTTTTCTTCAGACCCATTATATACAGAATAAAATTCTGCAAATGATAATGGATATATTCTTATTTCGTCTCCTCTGCCTCTAAATTCTGTTACTATGTCTGATGATAAGAATTTTGAATTACTTCCAGTTACATATATTTCTACATTATCTATATGCATAAAGCCAATTAAAACTGATTCAAATTCTTCAACTTCTTGTATTTCATCTAATAATAGATAATATTTCTCATTGTCTTTTATCAAACTTCTTATATATTCGTCTAACACATCTGGATCTATATATTTTTTATTTTTCTTTTCATCAAAACTTAATTGTATTATATGTTCCTCGTCTATTCCTTGTTCGATAAGATAATTTTTAAATATTGTATTTAACAAATATGATTTGCCACATCTTCTAATCCCAGTTATTATTTTTATTAGTTTGTTATCTATTCTATCTATAAGCTCATTCAGATAATAATCTCTTTTTATCTCCATATCATAGCCTCCATTACGAATTTTTTCCGTTTACGGAACTTTTTCGTAATGATTATACCATAAATTATACTTGCAGTCAAATTATATTTAAATAAAAATGTTTTGTTATATTATAATTCGAAAACATTTGAACAATTAAATAATTTTGAAACACATTTATATTATGAGTCTTCAAGTTATATATACGAATATTTAAAAGAAGAATTAGAGAACAATAGAAAAAAAGATAGTGCCAAGTATTATGGGAAGCTTTCCATAATACTTGACAAAGTCATTATATATATTATATACAATAGCTAGAATATTATGATTGTAGGTCTAAAAGAATGGCCTCCTCCTCCATTATCACTATTAAAATTAAATCTAAATATCCCAGCGTCTTTTCCATTATTATGTTCACCACCTCTATGCATAAAATTTGTTTCTAATCTAATCATGCCGGCTTTATCATCATTCCAAGTTGTAACAGTGCTTTGATTTGGTAAAAGTTCCGCTGTTAAATCTCCTATTTTTCCTCCTGTATAATCGCTTGAAGTTTGCGATGGATTAATATATGCATCATAATATCTTTCATCTGTTGTTCCTAATTTATCGTATTCTGCACCAGCTAATACTCCAGCTACGTATTCAAAACATCCACCTGCCATATCATACACTCCATATACTGTGCTTGTAGTACTTGCTTTTGGCCCATTCCCCACATTATATTCATCACACATATTGTCTTCTAATGAAGCTGCATCTGCTCCATTTTCACTATTTGATACCATTCCTGTTATTTTATTAACATTTGGATTATTCCACACTTTATATGTTTCATCTCCATTTACTCCTGTAGAACTTGTTGGATTAAATATACCGTAAGTACTTTGACTTAGCACTGCAACTGCTCCCCACTCTATATTTTTTATCATATGAGTATCTATTGCAGTATTTCCTGTAGTTGTTCCTACAGTTCCACCAGTATTTTGAATTTGTCTACATACTTGAAAAATATCTGCAGTTAATATTTCATCCCATGCTACTGTATTAGGTTTTATTCCAACTTTATCATTATTATTACTAACTTCATATTTTGCTACCCATATTCCGTTTAGTTGAACATTTCCGAAAGTAAATGCTGGATGTATTATCCATGCTTGTTCTTGCCCTTCTAGAGTTCCCTTTGCAAAATCCGTAGCTTGTACATATAATCCTGAACCGTCTGCTGTTATTTCCGCATCTGTCGCATAATACGCTTTTTCTCCCGTTGCTGTTTCTGTTCCATTATTTTTTATATATGCTACTTCTATTTCTTTTGCAGTATCGCTTTCTGGTAATTTATATGCAAATCTTGGTACCCATACCCAATATGCTTCTAATCCGTTTGCAGTTGTTTTTATATTTGCCCATTCTCCGTTTTCATAATTATACCAATTATCCGGTACGTTATCTAATATTTGTTCTTCATAAACGCTATCTGTTTCATTATAATTCCAAGTTACATATTTAGTAGTTTCTATAGGTAAAGCAGATGTATCTGGTGTATTTACGCCCATCATAGAATTAAAACTTCCATCAGATATAGATTCTTGAGAATTATTTAAATAGTTATCTATTTCATTTAGCATACTTTCAATTTTATCATTTTCATCTTGGATTGCATTTTTATATATTCCTACGGATTCTCTTACCCTATTGAATAATCCATCTCCATTTACTACTGCTGATATTGCTACTCCTGCCAATATTAACATTATTACTACTGTTATTACCAATGCTACTAACGTTATTCCTTTTTCTTTTCTTCTTATTTTCTTTTCACTCATTTTTTAATTCTCCCTTTCCTTTTATACAACATATTTCTTTTAATTCAGTTACTTAATTAATAAATAGTCATAGAGACACAGAAAGATAGACCTATACTATTTCTGTTTTCTAATTTTAGTATAGTTCTATCTCTACTTCGATTATTTTTATTTCTCGTTTTTTTATTTTCTAAATGACAATATACGATATATATATATATATATATATACAGCCATGCGGGTTTCAGCGTTTTCTTTTATTTTATTATTTTCTTTTAATTTTATAGTTTCTATCATTTTCTTATTTTCTCCTTGTTATTTTCTTTATATTACCATATTTTTTATTTTTGTGCAAGACTAACTGTTTTATTTTAAATAAAAAAATGTTTTGTTATATTATTGAAAAATTTATATAAATTATAGTATAATAAAGAGTATAGAGAAAAAATTGGGGAGGAAAATATGTCTAAAGAAGAGAAAAATATAATTAATTACATAGTAATATGTATTAACGAGTTTGCAAAACAATTTAAAATTACAAGTAAGGACGCATATTTATATTTAAAAAAATATAAAGGAATCGAATTTTTAAGAGAAAACTACGAAGCAGAACATACAATAGGATTAGACGACGCTATAGACGATTTAAAACAAATATGCATTAATAATGGAGGAGATATTAAATGATATTATACCATGGCTCAAATTTAAAAATTAATAAAATCGATTTATCAAAATGCAGACCATACAAAGATTTTGGAAAGGGTTTTTACTGTACTACAATAAAAAAGCAGGCTGAATTCATGGCTACGAGAGTTGTTAAAATATATGGCCGGCGAAAAAACATTGAATACATATGAGTTAGATGAAAACATTTTTAAAGATACAAATTTAAATATTAAAAAGTTTGATAAGCCGTCTAAAGAATGGGCAAAATTCATATTAAATAATAGAGACAGAAATTACAAATTCCCGAACAGCAACGAATGTAATATAGATAATAAATACGATTTAGTAATAGGGCCAGTTGCGGATGATGATATTATCGTACTATTTAGAAGTTTTATAAATGGATTAATTGATATGGATACATTAATAAAAGAACTCACATATAAAGAGTTAACAGACCAATATTCTTTCCATACTGAAAAAGCTATTAAATATTTGAAAGGAGTATAAAAATGATATTAGAAAAGTTAAATTATTTAGTAGAATGTATAACACAAGATTTGATACAATACCTAATAGAAGATAATAATATGACAATGGAAGAAGCAATGGATATTGTATATAATTCGAAAACATTTGAACAATTAAATAATTTTGAAACACATTTATATTATGAGTCTTCAAGTTATATATACGAATATTTAAAAGAAGAATTGCAGAACAATAGAGCGAAAAATTAAAAAAACTTTGGGCATATTTTAAAAAATCTACCCAAAGTTCTTTAATCACTCTAAAACTCCATAAATTTCCTGTAATTCCTTTGTATATTCACCATTATCATCATATACTATTAAAGGTTTAGAAATCTTTAAAAAGCTTTTTCCGTTTTTAACTGCTTTTACTAAAAATAGTACTGGTGCGCTATTTATGTTAGAATGAACATATTGTAATTCTTTAGGTTCTAAATTGTATTTTCTCAAATTATATATCACATCTACTAATCTTTCACACCTATGCACTACATAAATTTCGCCTTTATCTTTTAATAAGTATTTAGCTTGTTTACAAATGTCCTCTATGTTACAGTAAATTTCGTGTCTAGAAATTCTTTTTTCTTCATTTTCATTTTGCAAACCAGAATTGTTTGTTTGGTATGGCGGATTAGTAACAATAATGTCTATTGAATTTCCATTTATATATTTATTTGCTTCTTTTAAATCTATATTTAAAATTTCTATTTTATCTTCTAAATTATTTAATTTGACACTTCTTTCTGCCATATCTGCTATTTTTTCTTGTATTTCTATTGAATAAATTTTATCTACACTAATTTTAGCAGTTAATAATATTGAGATAATGCCTGTTCCTGTTCCAAAATCTACTACTTTTAAATCTTTCTTTTTATTCTTAACATAGTTAGATAATAAAACTGCGTCTATTCCGAATTTAAAGTAATTATTATTTTGTATAATTTTTAAGCCATTACATTGTAAATCGTCTATAACTTCGTTTTCTTTTAATTCTACGGACATGATGTTCCTCCTATGATTTTAACAATTTCTAAAGTATCCACATATTATACACTAAAATATATATTTTGTAAAATGGAGTGATGGCAATGGGTAAAGGGAAACCTAGTAAACTTAAATGTATTCAACAAAATTTCTGTAAATCTTTAGTTGATATTAATTGTTTTTTAACTAATCTCTGTAAAACAAATAAAGGGGTAAAAATGTATAAATTGTTAAAGAAAAAATAGTTACAATTCAGCAGGCATTTAAATAAAAGCTTGATATATAGCTATTTGCAAGTCAAGACCCGGATTGTTATACCCCAGCTATGTTTTGACTTAAAATAGCTATATATCAAGCTTTTAGTAAGTATATCCTGAATTGTAACTATTTTTCACTCAAATACCTTTTTAAGAAAAAAGCTAAAAAATAAGGAAAAGTATAAAATTTACCATTAAATCCAATATTTTTATATCCGAATTTTATTCCATATTTTATATCTTTATATTTTTCACTATCTATTAAATTATTTAAAGAAATAGTTGCTCTATCATTTGCTTTAACTTCAACAGGCACTAAAGAATCACTGTCTCTTACAAAAAAATCCATCTCAATAGTCCCTTTTTCATTTTTATAAAAATATAGTTTATATCCTTGTTTTACCAACATATCTGCAATTATATTTTCATATATAGCTCCCTTATATGTATTGAAATTTTTATTGTTTCTTAAATCTTTCTGAACTTCATCATCAAGTGAACCTATTAATATTCCTGTATCGCTAAAATATATCCTAAAGTTATCTGGATTATAGTTCCCGCCCAAAGGCAACTCAGGCTGCTCCATACAATAAGATATATTTATTATTCCTGCATTATATAGCCAATCTATAGTTCCAACATATTCTCTACTTCTGGCTCCTTTTTCTATTTTTGATATTTGAAATTTTTTATTTTCATTTCCTAAAAATGTAGGTATTCTTCTATATACATTTAATATCTTCCCTTGGTCTAGCCCGTTTGCATATTTTGTAATATCCTCTTCATAATCTAATATTATTTGCTTTTGCATTTCTAATGTGCCACTATAATTTTTTTGAGTAACAAATTTATTTACTATTGCAGGCATTCCACCTATTACCATATATTCTGCAAAATTTTCAAACATTACACTTAATTCTGTGTTAGAAAGTGGCTCTAAATTTTTCATATGAATAAATAAGTTTTCTATTTGTTCTTCCTTGTAGCCTTTTGCCCAAAGAAATTCCTCAAAATCCATTGAATACATATTATAATCAATTTTATTTCCTACACTATTAGATTCTATTTGCTTATAATTAATCCCCATTAATGAACCAGAACAAATTATATCAAACCTTCCATCTTTATTAAATGCTTTCAAAGATGTAGCACAATTAATACAATCTTGAAGTTCATCAAAAAAGATTAATGTTTCTCCTGGTATGAACTCAAAACTTGTATTCCTTAATGAAATTTTTCTTAGTATAGTATCTACTTCATACCCATCATCAAATATATCTCTATACTGTTTTTGAAGTGCAAAATTTATTTCTACTACACTTTTGTAATTATTTTTTGCAAAATTTTCTATTGCATCTGTTTTTCCTATTTGTCTAGCTCCTTTCACTATTAAAGGCATTTTGTCCTTGCTATTTTTCCACTCTAGTAAATATTGATCAATTTTTCTTCTTAATCTTTTCATATATTTAACACCTCTTATATATTTTATCACAAAATTCCATAAATATTCAATAGAATTTTCACAAAATTCCATAAGATTTTTTCACTTTTTTCACAAAATTCCAGCTAGATATAATTTCATATTTTGTAACAACTCAGCAGATATTTATTTAAAGCTTGATATATAGCTATTTGCAAGTCAAGACCCGGATTGTTATACCCCAGCTATGTTTTGACTAAAAATAGCTATATATCAAGCTTTTAGTAAGTATATCTTAAGTTGTTACAATATTTTAATATAGAAAATATTACAAATTATAAATATTTTTTTATTTTTAATACATACTATTATAAATACTGATTTAAGGAGGGAATTTATGAAAACATTATATTATATTTCACTTACGTTAGTAATTATAGGTGCATTAAATTGGTTACTTATTGGATTATTTGAATTTGATTTAGTTGCAACTCTATTTGGTACTATGAGTTTACTTAGTAGAATTGTATATTCTTTAGTTGGAATTGCAGGTTTAATTTCTTTAGGAATTTATTCTAAAATAAATAGAGATTAGTAATAATCAATTTAATATTAAAAAAATGTAAACAGCTATATTAAAATATATTCCTGCTTACATTTTATCTTTTTAACCCTATATTTTTACTTAAGCTATAACTTCTTCACCTTCTACAAATATTTTAATTCCGTTAACTTCACTTAATGAACTTACAGTTTTTTGTATTGATTCTATTGCTTTTTGTTTATGCGCTTCGTCTGTAAAGTTTAGGAAATCCTTTGTAAAATCAATTTCTAGGATTTCTCCTTTTAATTCTACTCTATTTAACATTGTGCCATCTGGAATTAATTTTTCATAGCTACTAGCTTCTGGTCCTAATATTAACATTTGTATTAGAGTTTCATACGGATTTTCTAATAATAATTTTGCATCTATCAAACGACCTTCTTGTACAAGAGTTCCGCTTTCCTTCTCTGCAAAATATAACGCAACTATTGTTTTCCTTAAATCCTCATCTGAAATTTCTGCCTGTGGAGTATATTCTTGTGAAATTTCATTTTCTGGATTTATTACTACAAATTGTTTTATTAAAAATACTAATCCAACAATTATAATAATTCCTATTATTGCAAAAATTATTATTTTCTTTTTGTTTAACATATATTAACCTCCTAAAATATTTTCTTTTTTAATCTTATTCGTACAAGTTTAACAATAGAACTTTTTATTACATTTCATTCAAAATCTTATAAAAACTTGATATATAGCTATTTGCAAGTCAAGACCCTAATTGTGTCACCTGAGCTTGTTTTTTGACTAAAAATAGATATATATCAAGTTTTTGCAAAAGTTATATGTTCTCTTACTGAAGTGTAGTTACTATTCACAGCTTTTATTGTAAAACATATAAAGTACTTATATATTAATATTTTGCAATCAAAGACCCGGATTGTTATACCATAGATATGTTTTTGATAAAAAATATTAATATATAAGTACTACTGATATTTATATAGCTGTGAATTGTAACAACTTTTTATCATTTTTTCCCATTGACATTTTAATAATTTCATTATAAAATATATAATATTAACATAAATATATTTAAGAGATTTAAGGTTGCGGAATGATTATATTTTTCAACCAAATTTGTGCCTAAGGAAAGGAATTAGATTAAATATGAATGATACGATACATATAGGTCTTGATGTTGGATCAACCACAGTTAAAAAAGTTGTTATGAATGATAATCACGAGATTATAGATTCTTCATATACAAGACATTTTTCAGATACTAAAAATACAGTATGTAATGTTTTAAATGAGATTATAGATAAGTACCCAAATAACACATTTACATTTACCTTAACAGGTTCAGGTGCTATGTCTACAGCGAAATTTTTAGGATTACCTTTTATCCAAGAAGTTATTTCTTGTAAAAGAATTGTAGAACACGATATTCCTAAAACTGATGTTGTTATTGAGCTTGGTGGAGAAGATGCTAAAATTATTTATTTTGATAATTTTGTAGAGCAAAGAATGAATGGTACTTGTGCAGGCGGTACTGGTGCATTTTTAGACCAAATGGCTAGCTTACTAAATACAGATACACCTGGTCTTAATGAACTTGCTAGAAATTATGAGACTATTTATCCTATTGCTTCTAGATGTGGTGTTTTTGCTAAAACAGATGTACAACCACTATTAAATGAAGGTGCTAAAAAAGAGGATATTGCTGCTTCTATTTTTCAAGCAGTTGTAAATCAAACTATTAGTGGGCTTGCTTGTGGAAGACCGATAAAAGGAAATGTTGCTTTTTTAGGTGGCCCTTTAAATTACTTGTCTGAACTTAGAAAAAGATTTATAGAGACATTAAATTTAACACCTGAACAAACTATAATTTCAGAAAATGCACACCTTTTAGTAGCTAAAGGCGCTGCTATAGATTCTTTTAGTGCTAAACCTATTACAGTTCAAGAATTAAAAGAAAAAATAGAGAATTTAAGAAATTCTAAAGATACTACTACAAAGCCTATTTCACCTTTATTTGAAAGTGAAAATGATTATTTAGAATTTAAAAAGAGACATGAAAAGGATGCTATTCCTACAAAATCTTTAGAAAATTATGAAGGCGATTGTTATATAGGTATTGATGCTGGTTCTACTACAACTAAGTTAGTATTACTAGACAAAAATGGAGATTTATTATATTCTCAATATGATAATAATTATGGTAACCCATTAAATAGTGTTATTTCTATGTTAAAAACACTATATGGTATTTTACCTGAAAAAGCTGTTATTAGATATAGCGGTATTACAGGGTATGGAGAGAAATTAATTCAAACTGCCCTAAATGTAGATTTAGGCGAAATTGAAACTATTGCTCACTATACTGCAGCTAAAAAATTTATGCCTAATGTAACTAGCATTGTAGATATTGGTGGACAAGACATGAAATATATCCGCTTAAAGAATAATTACATAGATAATATAATGTTGAATGAAGCTTGCTCTTCAGGTTGTGGCTCTTTTATTGAAACTTTCGCAAAAAGCTTAAATATTTCTATTGAAGATTTCGTAAAAGAAGCTATTAAATCTAAAAATCCTGTAGATTTAGGTTCAAGATGTACTGTATTCATGAACTCTAAAATAAAACAAGCTCAAAAAGAAGGATATTCTGTTGGAGATATTTCTGCTGGATTATCTTATTCTGTAGTTAAAAATGCTATTCAAAAAGTTATGAAGATAAGGGATTATAAGACTTTAGGCGATAATATTGTAGTACAAGGTGGAACTTTCTACAATGATGCTGTTTTAAGAGCTTTTGAACTTATTGTTGGCAAAAATGTTATAAGACCTAATATAGCAGGACTTATGGGAGCTTATGGAGTTGGACTTTTAGCTAAAGAACAATATGAAGCTAATTTAGATATGGAATATAGGTCTACTATTTCTAAAATAGAAGATTTAGATAATCTAAAAATAGAAACAATGCATACTAGATGTAATGGTTGCGAAAATCATTGTTTATTAACTATAAATAAATTTAATAATAATACTCGCTTTATATCTGGAAACAGATGTGAAAAAGGTGCAGGAAATGCTAATAGTGTAAATAAAGATTTACCTAATATTTATAAATATAAATATGAAAGAGTATTTAATTACGAACCTTTATCAGAAGAAGAAGCTACTAGAGGTACTATAGGTATACCTAGAGTTCTAAATATGTATGAGGACTACCCATTCTGGTTTACTTTTCTTACTAATTTAGGATTTAGAGTTATATTATCTGATAAAAGTACACGTGCTACATATGAAAAAGGTATGGAATCTATGCCTTCTGAGTCTGTATGTTATCCTGCAAAATTAGCACATGGACATATTATGAACTTATTAGAAAAAGGAATTACAACAATATTCTATCCTTGTATTCCATATTCAAGGAAAGAATTTAAAGGTGCTGAAAATCACTATAATTGCCCTATTGTAATTTCTTATTCAGAGGTTTTGAAAAATAACATTGAAGAATTAAAAAGTATAGAATTCTTAAATCCATTTTTACCTTTAGTTCCAAAAAAATTAGTTAAAGTTATTATGGATTTAGACGAATTTAAAAGATTCAATTTTACTAGAAAAGAATTAGCTATAGCTGCAGGAAAAGCCGAACTTGAATATATGCATTATAGAGCAGATGTACATAACAAGGGTATTGAGACTATGGAATACCTAAAGAAGAATAATTTAAATGGTATCGTTTTAGCAGGTAGACCTTACCATTTAGACCCTGAAATTAATCATGGTATAGATACTTTAATTACGAGTTTAGGACTTGCAGTTTTAACAGAGGATAGTATTTCTCATTTAGAAGAAGTTGAAAGACCTATTAGAGTCGTAGACCAATGGATGTTCCATGCTAGGTTATATGCTGCCGCAAATATTGTTGGTAAAACAGATAATTTAGAGATGATTCAACTTAATTCATTTGGTTGTGGTGTTGATGCCGTAACAACAGATCAAGTTGAAGAGATTTTAACAAGTTATGATAAAATGTATACTTTAATAAAAATAGATGAAGTAAATAACTTAGGAGCTGTAAGAATTCGTATTCGTTCTCTACTTGCTAGTATGAATAAAAGAATTAAAGATAAAGAAGATTTACAAAAAGGAAAACTTGGTAATTACGCAGTTAATAAAATTCCATTTACAAAAGAAATGAAAGATACTTACACAATATTAATGCCACAAATGGCTCCAATACATTTTGAATTAATCGAGACAGCTGTAAAAAGCCAAGGATATAATATAGAATTATTAAGAGAATGTACACAAAAAACTGTGGAAACAGGTTTAAAATACGTAAATAATGACGCTTGTTACCCTTCTATATTAGTTACAGGGCAAATGATAGAAGCTTTAGAAAGCGGAAGATATGATGTTAATAAAACTGCATTAATTATGTCTCAAACTGGTGGTGGTTGTAGAGCTACAAATTATATAGGATTTATTAGAAAAGCCTTAAAAGATGCAGGTTTCCCACAAGTACCAGTAATATCATTTAATGTTGTTGGTTTAGAGAAAGCTTCTGGCTTTAAAATAACTATTCCACTTGTTGAGAGATTATTAAAAGGTGTTATTTTAGCAGATTTACTTCAAAAAGTTCTTACTAAAAATAGAGCTTATGAAGTAAATAAAGGCGAAACTGAAAAATTATTTGATGAATGGATGGAGAAATCTAAAAAGCTAGTTTATAAATCTTCAACAAAAGAGTTTAAACAAGCCATATATGATATTGTAAATGATTTTGAAAAGATAGAATTAGATACTACAATACAAAAGCCAAAAGTAGGTATAGTTGGAGAGGTATTAATTAAGTATCACCCATTTGGTAATAATTTTATAGCAAACGTATTAGAAAACGAAGGTGCAGAAGTTATTTTACCAGATTTTATGGGATTTGTTAAATTTATGGCAACACATAAAATTACTTTTAATAAACTTTTAGAAACAGACGGTTCTAAAGCTAAAATATTTAAAGCAGCTATAAAACTTATTGATTTGCTAGAAAAGGATTTAAAAATAGCTCTAGCTTCTTCAAAGAAAGGATATTTACCACCTTGCGATATTTGGCATCTTGAAGAAAAAGTGAAAGATGTACTATCAATAGGAAATCAAACTGGAGAAGGCTGGTTCTTAACTGCTGAAATGATAGAATATATAGAAAATGGAATACCAAATATAGTGTGCGTTCAACCTTTCGCTTGCTTACCAAATCACGTTGTTGGTAAAGGTGTTATAAAAACTATAAGAAGTATGTTCCCAGAAGCAAATATATCACCTATAGACTACGACCCAGGAGCAAGTGAGGCTAACCAAACTAATAGAATAAAATTAATGATGACTGTTGCAAAAGATAATTTAAAACGTAAAGAAAAAGAATTAACAGCTATTAAAAAGGAAAATGAGGAAAGCTCAAATAAAGAAACTAAACAAGCACAATACAATAATTAATTTAATATAATACATTATTAACAGGAATTTAAGGGGGAATCTTAAGTGCAATTTGAAAAAATTAATGAAGATAAAATACGAATTATATTTAATTTAAATGATTTAAAAGAGAAAAATGTTGATTACCATGATTTTATGGCTAATTCTATAGCGACGCAGAAAGTTTTTCTTGATATGCTTAACCAAGCAGAAAAGGAAATTGGATTTATTACAACTAATTATCAACTAATAATAGAGGCTTTGGCTTCTTCTGACGGTTCTTTTATACTTACTGTTACTAGAAGTAAAGAAGGCAGAGAAAAACCTGTAAAGAAATTAAAAGCAAAACCGAAATTAATGCCACTTAATGAACCCCTACCTACATTGATTTATAAATTTAATAATTTTGATGATTTTTATGATTTATGTTATTCAATAGAAGATGAACATTTAAGCAAACTCTCTAAAACGTTTACTAAGGCAATTTTATATAATTATAATAACGATATATATCTTTTATTAAAAACTAGTCCAAAAGCTGATATAAAAGAAGTTAAGTATATTATTTCTTTAGTTAATGAATTTAATGCAAATATTGTGCAAACTTCAGAGTTGTTCCAATATAAGTTGTATGAGTATGGAAAAGTTTTTGTTAAGAATAATTGTTTTTTGAAAGTGAGAAATAAGTAAGTTTTTTTAGTGAAAGAAATATTAGAATAAAAAATAGAAAAATACTTGATTTTTCTATTTTTTATTTTATCTTAACTAACTCTTAAGATTTTCCAATATCCAGTCTTTTTAGAACCGATTCTTTCTATATATCCATTTTCTTTTAAAAACGTAATATTTCTGTTTACTGTACGAATAGACACTTCTAATTTTTCAGCTAATTCTCTTTGAGTAATTTTGTTATTACTCTTAATTTCATTTAAAATTAAATTTAATGTGCCATTTAATGTGCCATTTAATGTGTCATTTAATATGTCATTTAATGTATCATTTAATGTATCATTTAAAGTATCATTTAAAGTATCATTAAATAATTTTATAATATTCTTCTCATTATTACGCTTCTATTTTGAAATTTCATCTAGTACTTTTTCAAATTCTTTTTTAATTTTTTCTACTTCTTCTTCGCTAGTTGCCTCAAATCTCATTGTTACTTTTGGAGATGTGTTTGAAGCTCTTATTAATCCCCAACCGTTTTCAAAAATTACTCTGGCACCATCTACATCTACTACGTTGTAACCTAACATTTTAAATGCATTTACGGCTTTTTCTATCATATCAAATTTTTTATCGTCATCTACATTTTTTGTTATTTCTGGTGTTGTTACATAATTTTTTGTGTCTTTTAACATATCTGATACTTTCATATCTGTATTTGACATCATTCTTAAAAATCTAGCTGCTGCATATAATGCGTCATCAAATCCATAATATTCATCTCTAAAGAATATGTGACCTGACATTTCTCCTGAAAATGGCACATTTTTTTCTTTCATTTTTGCTTTTATATATGGGTTCCCTGTTCTTACAAATTCTGGTTTTGCTCCTAATTTTTCTAGCTCGTCCCATAATTTTTGAGAACATTTTACTTCTACTAAAGCATTTGCGTGTGGATGATTTTTTATAACTTCTCTCCACATTATAAGCATATACATATCACCAAATATCATATTGCCTTTATCGTCTACTATACCTATTCTATCACCATCTCCGTCAAATCCAAAACCTACATCTGCTCCGGTTTCTTTTACTTTATTTGCTAAATCCACCATATTTTTTTCAATACTTGGGTCTGGGTGATGGTTAGGGAAAGTAGGATCTATATCACAGTATAATGGGATTATTTCTGCACCTAATTTTTCTAATGTTTCTACTGTAGCTACCGCTGCTGTAGCATTAGCACAATCTACTACTGCTTTTATTTTTCTATTTCCTAATTTTACTCTTTTTGTTATTTCTTCAATATATGCTTCTTTTATTGAAACATCTTCTTTACTTCCATTTCCTGCAATAAATTTTCCTCTTACCATATAATCATATATTTCTAAAATTCTATCTCCATATATACTTTCATTTTCTTCTTCTACACACATTTTGAAGCCATTATATTCTTTAGGGTTATGGCTTGCTGTAACTTGTATTGCAGGTCCTATTTTCAATAATTTTCTAGCATAATACACCATTGGAGTTGTTACCATTCCTATATTATATACTTTTACACCTGTTGAAATTAATCCTTTTTCTAATCCTCTTACTAAATATTCTGCAGACTCTCTACAGTCGTGCCCTACTATTACTTCCTTTTCTCCCCTATCTTGAATATATGAGCCAAATGTTTTTCCTAAAAGTTCTGCAAATTCTTCTGTTAAATCTATACCTGCTATTCCTCTTATGTCGTAACTTCTAAAAATATCTTTATTTATTTCCATAATTTAATTCCTTTCTAAAATTTATTTAATTATTATTCTATAAATATTAAATTTTTTGAGTAATCCTATCAAATAAAATATTCGTAGAATTTCTAAATATTTTTTACGGCACCCTTCCAAGGTAAACTTGAACTCTTTCCGTAAAAAATATTAAGAACTTCTAACTCTATTTTCTTATGAATAGTATTACTCTACAAAATTTAATATTTATAGATATTTAATTATATACAATTATTTTTTCCAATAATTATTATATAAATTTCTTGCAGTTTCTGGACTATCTACACCATCTTTATTTTTTACTGGTGCAAATTCGTCTTCTCTTTTTACTCTGAGTAATAACATATTTTCTAATCCTTCAAAAGCGTCAAACATAAAGCTTTCAAATTTATATGCATTCGGTTTTTCAGCTATTATTTCATTTCCATTTTCATCTATATAATTTGCTTTTTTATGAGCTATATGATATGGCAATTTATGCACACTTATTCTTTCTAATACTTTTATATCAAATAAATTACATAAAATATTAGATTCACCATATAAAAATTCTCCACTTTCGTCTTTAACTGCTGCCATTTCTGGAGTTATTTCTGAATATTCTATTATTCCTATCTTGTCGTTTTTCTTACAATATACTCCTACTTTTTCTTCGGCATACGCTTTTACTACAGATTTACCAGCAGATTCTTTATTATTTGCAATAGTTATACCTATAAATACTGGATCCACTAATTTTGCTAATACATTATCTACGCCACTTATAAAAATCATTTTTATATTTTTACTTTTCATATCTTCATACATATGATTTTTATATAATGCTTCAAATACACCGCCATGACCATCTGCCGCTTCTTTTATTTTTCCTTTTTCAGAAAGTAATATTTTTCCCTCTTCTGAAATCATTGGAAGTTCACCTTGTTTAAAGAATTTAATATTTTCTTTTCCGTAATTGAAATAATTTTTGCTTTCAAAAAAGTCCTTAGTATCTTTATCATTTTCTTTACTTGTCATTATATACCAAGGCACATTCACACCATACTTTTCTTTGGCGCGTTTTAAGTTATCACATAATAGTTCAAAAATACTTTTATGCGATTCTAATCCTAAATCGTATGTTCCTTTTGGGCCATTATGACCTAATCTTGTACCTTGTCCGCCAGCCATAGTTACTACAGCTAATTGATTATTCTTTATAATTTCTTCTCCAATTTTTTTATACTTTTCAATTTCCTCATCTTTTAATTTGCTTTCATCTATGTAGTCCATTGGTTCTAATTTTTGATTACTAAAATCAACTTCGGTTTTGGTTAAATCATATAAATCTTTCACTAATTGAAAATCTATATTTTCAATTTGTTCTAATAATGATTTTTTTTCATCTTCTGATAACTCATCATAAAATTTTAGTAAATGTTCTTGATTATACTTTTTTAGTATACTCTCTGCATCTTCTTTTTTTAACACATAAATCGACCTCCATAAATTTTTATCTATATAATATAATATAAATTTAGAAAAGTCAAGGAGTTTAAAGATGATATGAGGAGAGCCAATGGTGTTTTACTTAAAACGTTTGAAAATACTAGGATTAAATTGAAATCGAATGTGCAGTAAAAGAATATTAGAAATTCTTAAGCATGATTGAGGAAAGGGTTCGCGCGAGCGGAAGGGTGCCACAATCATGCTTTAGAAGTTCTATATTCTTTTACAAGCCGAGACTTTCAATTTAAGACTAGTATTTTCAAACGATTATACTTATTAGCCATTATCCTGTGAGGAGAGCCTAATAGGTTCTCATCTTTTTTAACATTTATTTGTTATATATTACTAACTTTCCTATAATCTTGAAACACCGTATCTATCTCAACTTCTCCAGATGTGTTTAATAACAAATCATGTTTATCTAAAATTTCTTTTACGCTTAATACTTCTTTTACAGGATAACAATTATTTATTGTTACATTTATTTTATCTCTTAACCCTTTAGCGTTAAGATTTTCTATTAATTTATTAAGGCTAATATTAATATTTTCGATATATTCCTTACTTCCAGCAACTATAATATTAATGTCCCTATCCTCTACTTTAATTCTATCAACAATTTTTGAATATTTTGTTAATTCAAAATTGCTCCAATCTATTTTCATTATATCTTTTTTTATGTACTCTTCTATATTTATTCCTCTTATTACTTTTTCTATATTACTTTTTATACTATCTTCTAAAAATGTTTCTACTTGAATATTTCTTCTTACTTTATCTGTTATGTATGGTAGTAATAATGTTGATAAATGAAATTCACTAATATAAAAACTACACGTTCTTTTTAAATTAATTTTTTCTAATCTCATAATTACCTCCAATTTTCATAATGAAATTTTATCATTGAAACCCTAGAAAGTCAAACATTTTCGTGTACAAAATTATTACATTATTTTACATTTTGTTACTTATTAAATAATTATTTTTTATAAAAATATTAAAAATTACTATTTTCTTTTAATGTTTTAAAAATAAATTTTATAGAGTAAGATTATTCATAATAAAATAGAAGTAGAGCTTCTTATTAAGACTAGTATTTTCAAACGATTATACTTATAGCCATTATCTTGTAACGATAAGATTACGATATAAAATTTATTTTTAAAATATTATTAAGATTTTTTGTAATTTTTTCCGTTTTTATAAATTTTTTTTATTTATGTATATTTTTTTAATTTTAGTCAATAATTTTTATTAATAAATATTAACAATTTTTTTTGGAGGTTTTTATGAATAATTTTAAAAGAGGTATTATTTTAATAATTTTATTATTTATTTACGTTTTAATTTCAACTATTAATTATGTACAAGCTGTTAGTAGCAATATAAGTGATGAGGTTTTCAGATTACACGTTATTGCAAATAGCGATAGTGAAGAAGATCAAAATTTAAAGTATAAAGTTAGAGATGCTGTTTTAGAGTATGTTGAAAGTATTTCAAGTTCTGCTAATTCTAAAGAGGAACTTATTAATATAGTTAGTAAGAATAGTGAGAATATAAAAAATGTTGCAGAAACTACTATTAAAAACGAAGGTTTTGATTATAATGTTAATATAAATATTGGTAATTTTAGTTTTCCTACTAAAGAATACGGAGATATTTCTTTACCTAGTGGTTTTTATGATGCCTTGAGAATAGAAATTGG
>CALXUC010000024.1 GCA_944391575.1 uncultured Clostridia bacterium
CTTTATTTTTATTACTACTTAATTTTTCTTTTTTATTTTCTAAATGACAATATACGATATATATATATATATATATACAGCCATGCGGGTTTCAGCGATTTTTTCTAATTTTTTTATTTTATTTTCTTCTTTTAATTTTATGTTCAAATCTATGTTCTTTACCATTTTACATTTTCTCCTTATATTTTCTTCCTTCATATGTTATCATATAATATTCTTTTTATCAAGAGTTTTTATTAAAATTTGTTACAATTTGTTACAAAATTTCACCTTGATTTTTAAAGGATTATATGCTATATTAATAACGAAAAAATTATGAAATTGAGATAAGTTTAGAGGAATAGTTTGAAAAAATACTTTCATAACTATAGATGTCTTTGAGCCAAGCGAGAAAGGAATGAATTTTTTTATGAATAGTTTTGTATTAAAACTTATTGCAATTTGTTCAATGTTTATTGATCATTTAAGATATATTATACCTACGCAACCTATGTTTATGGCATATATTGGAAGGTTTGCTTTTCCTATATTTTCTTTTCAAATTGTACAAGGATATTTACATACTAAGAACTTTAAAAAATATTTACTGCGACTTTTAATTATAGCCTTGATATCGCAATTACCTTATCAATTATATTTTAATACAACTGGTTTAAATGTTCTTTTTACATTGATTTTAGGTTTAATTTGTATTTATATTTATGAACATTTTTTTAAGATAAATAAGTTTCTGTCTATTATTAGTATATTGTCTATTCTATGTATAAGTGAAGTTTTTGAGTGTGATTATAGTTATTATGGAGTTTGTATTATATTAAGTTTTTATATTTTTAGAAATAAAACTGTACCTATGTCTCTAAGTTTTATAATTTTAACTTTAATTTATTACATTCTTACATATAAGAATTTATTATTTATAGAAGCTGTTTGGTTATTTAGTTTTTGTATATCAAGCTTAATTCCTTGTCTACTTTATAATGGAAAACAAGGCCCTAAAATAAAATATTTATTTTACTTATTCTACCCAGTTCATATTGTAGTTTTACTTTTGTTGACTCATCTCCAGTATTTCTACAATATCACTTAAGTATTCACCTATTACTGGAATGTTTAATAGAACTATTTTTTGCAATAGTATAATTACTATGGCAGTAATTATAGTAAAACCTATACTGAAGCCTATTCCTCTAAATATACCTGCAAAAAAGTTCGAAAAAAACATTCTTTTTTTACTGCCTAAAAACATTGCAATATCTTCGACTTGAGATTTTTGTAACATTTCTATTAATTTTTCTATATTTCTATTTAATAGCTTTAACAAAATAAAAACACTCCTCTTAGATATTTTTTCCAAAAGGAATGAATTTATACATTATTAAGCTCTTGGATGAGCTTTTTTATAAATTCCTCTTAAACTCTCATCTTGAAATTGCATATATACTTGTGTTGATGATATATCTGAGTGACCAAGCATTGTTTGTATTGCCTTTAATTCTGCACCATTTTGTAGTAAGTGTGTTGCAAATGAATGTCTTAAAACGTGTGGTGTTATATCTTTTGAGATATGTGCTTGTTCTTTATAATATTTTACTATTTTCCAAAAACCTTGTCTTGTTAATCTTTTTCCATTAACATTAACAAATAAAGCTTTATTGTCTTCGTCTTTTATCATTATTCCTCTAGCTTTTTCTATATACCCTCTTAAGGCTTTTAATGCCATAGAGCCTAACGGAATACTTCTTTCTTTTTCAGATGATTTGCAATTTACGTAACCATCTTCTAAATTTACATCATCTATATTTAATGAAATTATTTCTGTAACTCTCATACCTGTTGCATAAGCAAATTCTAACATTGCTTTATCTCTTATACCCTTTAAATCTATATTTTTAGGTTGTTCTAATAATAATTCTACTTCTTTTGAGGTTAATATATTAGGAACTTTTTTCTCTATTTTTGGTGCTTGTATATTTTCTGTCGGATCTTTTTTTACTTTTTTATTTCTTTTTAAAAATTGATAGAAAGCTCTAATTGAAGCTAAATTTCTTGAAATTGTTGTTGCTTTTTTATTAAGTTCTGCTAAGTGATTTAAATATTTTCTTATATCATCTTCTTTTACTTTATAAAAGTTTAATCTATTACTATCTACATATTGCATATATTGTAATATATCTCTTTGATAAGATTGTAATGTATTTTCTGATAATTTTTTCTCATCTCTGATAAATTCTAAAAAAAGCGTAACTTGTTTTTCCACTTTATTAATCCCCCCGATTTTATTTTACATAAATTAACTTTAACACTTATTATGTTATATCAAATATTTCATGATTTGTAAAGAGTTTTTTTGTAATTTTATTATATTTTAAATTACAATAAAATTTCTACATAGTACAAAAAGATTTGTAGAACAAAATACTTCAATTACTGATGATATAATTAACAATATCATAATTATAATAGCGAATATGCTATGTCTTAATATTGCAATTTTTATACTTTCAGAGCTTCTATCTTTAACAACAGTATGATATAAACGAATACCACTTACTGCTAATGCAATAATTGCAGGTATAAAAATTAGATTTTGTAAAAACATTGTTGTTAGCACAAATACAATTCCTTTTGAAATTCCAAGTACATGTATAACTGCAGATATAGTGTAGCCTAAACAAAATCCTCTAAATAGAACTATTGCAAATACTAATGGTATTCCTATTAAAGTAGCTCCTACAAACCATAAAGTTACTACTAAAATTAAGTTTTGAATTACAGAATCTTTTAATAATTCCGCATAATTAAAATTACTATTATTTTTTAATGTTTCTAAAAAACTATTTATATATGTACTTATCTCATTTGATTGATTTTCAGATAAGTTATTTATAAATACGACTCCTATAATTATTCCAACTATAAAAATTATAGTTACTAAAAAATATTCTTTAAAATATTTAATTATATTTTCAACTATTAAGTTTTTTATATTTGTAAAAATAGTATTTTTCCCTTTACTAAACATTTTTCCTCCATATAGATTATTATTTTATCTTACATAATCTATATGAAATAAAACTCTGTTTAGAACTTTTTCTTATGAACAAATTTTACCGTATATACCTCCACCGCCTTCTACTCTCACTATCGCGGGATTCAATATACATCTAAATTTCTGTTACTCCCTATCTTTCTAGATCTTGATCATTATTCTTTTCTTTATTTGTCATCTTTTCTTCTATTTTTTCATCCATTCTCTCTACTACATGCATTCCGCCAACTACATTTTCTCTTGTCAATCCATTAATTTCTTGACTTAAATAAGTAAGTGCCCCACGTTCTTTCTTTATCATATTAAAATCCCCTCCATTTTTCTTACGAACTCTTTAAATTGTTCTAAATAACGATTTTCTTTTCCTTTTAAGTTTCTATATTCTAATAAGCATATTGCATCTTCTACATTAAAAGCCATTCTTTCTGGCCTGTGTAAAAGCATACCTCCAAATTGATCTACTAATTCTAAAATATCACTTTCTTTTTCTCTTTCACCTAAATCAGAATATCTACTATGTTGTTCACAAATTTTACAGAACCTATCTGAAAAGCCTAATGTTTTTAAAAATTCTGCACTCATTCTTGGATATTGTTTAACTTTATCTAAATTTTGTGGTGAATCGTTTTTCTTGCAATCATAAAGTAAACAAGCTGTTAGTACTAAATTTTTATCTACATCAAGATTCATTATTTCTATAAAATATTTTGCTATTTGTGTCTTTAAAATTACAGAGTTATCAAAAAAAATACCGGTTCTTTTTTGTAAGTAATATACTATCTCCATCTTCTTTATACAGTTTTCTTCTGATAAAATGTATTCTGCAAATTTTTCCATATTATCATTCCTTTCCAGTTAAAATGAAAATTTTCCATTTATAACCTCTTTATATTTAGTAGATATACTAATATAATTTTCTCTCATTTTTTTATATTATATTCTATATTTCTAATAATTTCAATAAATTTTACAAAATGTAATATATTTGTAATATTACTGTAATATTTTTGTAATATTTTAATTATATAAATAAAAAAAGAACTACGCTTTATTTATTAATTAGTATAGTTCTATTTTATCATATCATACATTATTTTTCTTGATTTCTCCTGTTGCCAATTCATCGCATCTATTATTCCATTCGTTGTCTGAATGACCTTTTACTTTTATAAACTTTACTTTATGCATACTAACAAGTCTATCTAGTTCTTCCCATAATTCTTTGTTTTTTACATCTTCTTTATTAGATGTTTTCCAATTATTTTTCTTCCAATTTTCTATCCACTTTTGTTTAAAAGCATTTACTACATATGCACTATCACTATAAATCTCAACTTCACATTCATATTTCAATAATTTTAAAGCTTCTATTACAGCTGTTATTTCCATTATGTTGTTTGTTGTATTTTTATTATACCCAGATATTTCTTTTATATTATCATTATGCATTAATACTGCTCCCCAACCTCCTGGGCCTGGGTTACCTGAGCAGGCTCCGTCTGTGTATATTGTTACTTTTGTCATTATTATTTCTCCTTATTGTTTTATATATTCTTCTGCCATCTTTATCATCGTTTTAGCAGTTTCAATTTGTTCTTTGCACTCTTCTTTAGTTACAATATAAAAATCTATATAGTCACTTTTTTCTCTATAAAATCTTGCTTCACTAATCCTTTTTCCTAATTCTCTTGGAAAAATTTTAGTACTTATATATGCTTTATTAAAATATGCTATTACTGAAGAATGCTTTTTAAAATCTACTTGCTCTATTGCTAGTATAGCTTTTATTGCATGAAATATCGCATAATATGCTCTATTATTTGCGCCCTTAAATTTATTTATATTATATAAAGCTTCTGCTTCTTCTAAATTTTCCTTTGATTGTTCTAATCTATATATAGCTAAATCTAATGATTCTTTATTATTCATTTAAGCATACTCCTTCTTTTTGAATATTTTTATAAAATGCCATATATCGTGCTCTATTATTGTAATTATCTATATTTTCTATAATTGGCGAAAGTAAAATATTGTATCTCAAATCTAAATCATAGCTGTAATCAAGTACTTTTTTCTCTAAAACTTTGATTTTACTTTCATCTTCATCAACTAAAATCATTATATCTATATCGCTTATCTCACCAATTTCCTCTTGTTCATTTCTAGCATAAGAACCATATAAGATTACTTGTTTTAAATTATTTCCTATAATTTCAAAAAGTCCTTTCACATATTCCTGTAAAATACTTTTTATATTATTTTGCATTTATATCCCTCCTTTTCAATATAATATATATACTTATTTATTTTTTTATTATGCTTTTTGTATAATCTAAATTACATAAAGAATTATACTCATAGCCCAATGTATATACATTAGTTGCGAATATATCTATATCTAATAAACGTTGTAGATTTTTATTATTATTTGTATCTATAAATTTCTTCACAGAAGTTATTATAGGTAATTTTGGATTTTGATTTGCTATTTCAGATAATAAAAATTCTCCATTTTTATTAAATCCTAAAACTCTAATATATGGTTGTTCTTTCATAGAAAGCTTCATATCTTTTTTAGTAATGTTTAATAATGCATATAATAAAATTCTACAAATACGTGTATATGTATATCTTTTTGATTTTATTAATGAAATTATATCTTCTAAATTATTATAAGTATTTGCTGCTGTTTTTATAGTGTTTTCTAGTCCCTCTGAAACATCAGGAAGTTCTGATATTTCTGCAATAGACATTTTTCTTAATGTATAAACAATTTCTCTTTCATAAGCTTTTAAAGATGTTATAATTTCGCCTCTATCTATTTTCATCCTTAACATAGATGAAACATTTGCAGGCATTGTATGAGAAATTTCATTAAATTTTTTATTATAAATATAATCTCTAATAGCAGTTGCACTTGCAAAATTATTTTTATACTTTGTATCATTATGGCCAGCTTTTTCGCGAGTTATAGTAACTCCACGTATTAAGCTATTTTGTTTTCTTAATGCTTTTAAATATTCTATTCCTAATATATTATTAGGTTCAGATAATACATTTGTATATCTCCTAATATCATTTAAATATAGCATTAGCGCTTTTTCACGTGCTTTTGGAAATGAATTTCCTGTATTCAATTCGTGGTTAAGCATAGTTATATATTCTTTTGGCTCATCTACTAATACTTTAGCTATATTATCTAAAGTATTTATATTTCCTACTTCGCTACCAAAAGATACAAAATCAACGATTTTTAGACTATCTAATATTTTTATTGCACCATCTGCAAAATTTTCTGCACTAGAAATATTATAAATAGTTGGTAATTCTATAACTAGATCTATTCCATTATTTAATGCCATTTCAGTTTTTGTCCACTTATCTACTATAGACGTATCTCCTCTTTGTGAAAAATTCCCTCCAATTATACAAATTGTAAACTCAGAATTTGTAAGTTCTTTTGACTTTTGTAAATGATATAAATGTCCATTATGGAACGGATTATATTCTGCAACAATACCTAATACATTAGTCATTTTTGTCCCCCAAATATTTAAAATTTATATTACTATATCATAATTTCTAAATATTTTCAATAGATTTACATAAATTTTATATAAGTTGTTATAACAAACTTACTTCCTTTTCCTTCTTCTGATTCTACCCTTATATTTCCATTATTCTTTTCTATTATTACTTTAGCTAATGCAAGTCCTATACCTATGCTATCGCTTGAAGCATTTTTTCCTTTATAAAATCTTTCAAATATATGTGGTAAGTCTTCTTTTGCTATTCCTTTACCATAATCTTGTATTTCTATTTTTGTATACATTTTGTTTTGCTCATATTTAATATCTATATTTGAATTTAGAGCTGAATGTTCTATTGAGTTTTTTATTATATTTGTTAATGCTTCTACTTGCCATTTTACATCACATATTACTTTTATATTACTATCGCCACATATATTTACTTTTATGTTTTTTAAATCGCATAATGCACTTAGATTTTTCATGCTTGCCTCTAACAATTCTTTTACATATACTTCACTATTTATAAATTCTATAGAGTTAGCGTCAAATTTAGATAGTTTTAATAATGTTTGTACTAAAAAGTTAATATTTAAAACTTCTCTTTTTATATCTTTTATAAATTCTGTTCTTGTTTCTTCGCTCATATTAGGTGTTTCTAATATATTATCTAACATAATCATAATAGATGTTAACGGTGTTTTTAATTGGTGTGATATATCTTCTAAAGATTCTTTTAATTTTATTTTATCTTGCAAAGAATTTTCTGCAAATTCTTTTAACATTACAGTAGTTTTATATATTTCATTTTTTAAAATTGATAATTCGTCTTCTGTATTGCTTTCTATATCTAATTTATAATTTTTATGATTTATTTCCTCTATATATCTTGTAATTTCTCTTAGCTTTCTATCTTTTGAAAAGTTATATTTTAGAAAAATAGATACCATAAGTATTCCAAGTAACAGTATAAACAATAAGTTTAGTGTTAAGTAAAGTTTAAATTTATTATCATTTTCTAAAACAGCTGAGTCTTCTTCTAAATTAATTCCATATTCTTCTAAAATGTTTTCATTTGTTTCATTATTACTGTTCAATATTTGAACAATATCAGTTTTATTAAGTTCTGGATATTCTTCATTTAATTCTAATATTATACTCGTTAGTCTTTTATTGAAATTTTCAGTATACGTTCTATATTGGTAAATTTGAATTCCAGCAAATAACATTATAAATAATAAAATTATAGCTATTATACATAATAATGCTTTTTTTAAATCTATTTTATTCTTCATCAATTCTATATCCGATTCCTTTCACGGTTACTATAATATCTGTATCTAATTTTTCTCGTATTCGCTTTAGATATACAGTTACAGTATTATCGTTAACATCATTTCCTGTCCATTCCCATATTTTATCTATAATATAATTCCTAGAAACGACCTTATTTATACTTGAAAATAGTAAACTTAATATTTTCAGTTCTAAACTTGTTAATTGTACTTCTTGACCATCTTTGTAGACCACCATTTTATCTAAGTCAAATTCAATATTTTTAACTTTTATTATGTTATTTTTTTCTTTTCTTAATATTCTATTTATTCTTGCAATTAATTCTTTAGTTGAAAATGGCTTGGTTATATAATCTTCCGCTCCTAATTCTAATCCTTTTACTACATCATTTTCATCGTCTTTAGCTGTTAAAAATATAGTTGGAATTTTTTTAGTTTTTATCTCTTTTTCATATAATACAAAGCCATTTCCATCTGGTAATGATATGTCTAGAACTATTAAATCTATTTTATTATCTTCTAAAAAGGTTATAGTATCTTTTATATTAATTTTATGTGTGACTTCAAATTCTTTTTGTTTTAATGAGTATATTAAACCTTTTGCTACCATTTCGTTATCTTCAATTAATAAAATTTTCATAGACTTTCTGCCCCATTATTTTTATTTAGAATAGGGTACAAATTGTACCCCAGTTATTATTTAGTTCTTCATCTCTAGCTTTTAATTTTTTCAATATTATACAACATTTTTTCAAATTTGTCAAACATTTGTTTTTAAATACTCTATATATTTTCTTTCCTTATTGTTTCTATAACGTTTTGCTTATTAATCTTATTAATAGAATACTTCATAATTATAAATACTAAAATAAACACAGCTATTATAGAAATTATAATTGGATTTATAGGTATATACATTCCACTATCAAATTTTACAGAAAATGCTTTATACATTGCAAATGTTCCTAGCAAGCCTAATGTAATTCCATAAATTAATGATTTTGCAGAATAGAATATTGTTTCTAAATTTATCATTCTATTAAATTCTTTTTTAGTCATACCTATGCTTTTTAACATAGCAAATTCTTTTTGTCTTAATTCCATATTTGATGTTATTGTGTTAAATATATTAGTTACTCCTATTAATGTTATTATTGTTATAAATCCATATAAGAAGATTTTTACTACAAGTATCATTGCTCTTTCGGCTTTTACAGCTTCTTCTAAATTTGAATAAACAATATCTTTGTCTATATTTTCAATATCTTTTACTAATTCTTCTGTATTGCTAGATTGTATTAATAATTGTGTTCTATCTATAGTTACGTTTGGATATTCTGCTTGATTAAGTACTATATATCCTCCATCGTAATACATTCCTTCAATTCCATAAGGTTTTGTGCTACTTATAGCTCCTACATTAATTTTAAATTCTTCACCATTAAGTGTTCCTGTAATTGTATCATTTACATTATAATTATAAATTCTTCTTTCTATTTGTTTTTCATCTTGTTGATACAAATATGTGTCACATAAAATACCGCTTGATTTTACCTTATCGTAATTTACACCGATTTTATCCGTATATTTTCTAAATGTTTCATCATCTAACATCACTATCATTAAACGAGAAATTTCTTCGTCTCCACTGCCGCTAACAGTATATGAGCCCATAATTGAATCGTAATACATACCTTCTTTAATTTTTTCTCCAGGTCTTTCTGCTATTTTACCTCTATCTTTTATTTCTATATATTCATAACTTTCATATAATGTATAACATTCATCTATATTATCCAATTTTTTAATCTTTTCAACATTCTCATTATCGTAACAAATTACACTTACATTATAATCATAATCTTGATAATAATTTCCTGTAAATCCAAACATATTAGTTATAAAGCTATTCATAGTTATAAATATGAAAATACTTACAGCTATTGAAATTACAGTCGTTCTGTATTTCTTTTTACTTCTTTTTAAATTTTTATAAGCTAATTCTCCACCTGTTTTAAATATTTTTGATATAATTTTTGGCGTTTTTAAACTTTTTTCTTTTATTTTTATATCATTTGAACTTCTTAATAAGTCTATTGGCGAAACTTTGCTTGCTTTTCTTGCAGATGATATTGCTGATAAATATATTGTAATTACACTTAATATTATTGTTAATATTATAGGTAGAATTTCTATTTTTACTATTATTCCATCTACATTACTAAGCAAATAATCTCCTAAAAGCATATTTACAATTTTTATTAATACAAATACTGCTAATATTCCAGATAATATTCCTATTGGTATAGCTATAACTCCAAGCATTAAGGCCTCAAATATTACATTTTTCTTTATTTGCTTTTTAGTTGCACCTACACTAGCAAGCATACCATACATTTTCATTTTTTCTGTTGTTGCTATTGCGAAAGAATTTCTAATACAGAATACACTTGTAAATATTATTATAAATATAACTACACCTGCTACTGAATATAGCATTGCTACCGTACTATCATTAAAGGCAAATACTTCCCATCTTAATAATTCATTATTAAGTATATAATCAATGTCATCTACTTCATATGATACAACTTCATTGTAACTACTTGCACCTAATATTTCTGCAATATCTTCTTTATAATTAAGTGGATTATTTAAAGCAACATACGCTGTAAGATCATCAATATTATCATTAGTAGTTATACCGTAATACATATGGTCTGTATTATATTTATCTACAATACCCACTATTTTATAAGTTTTATTTACAGTATCTGCTAAAGTTTCTTGAAGATTTACTGGATTTTTTTCATTTAATTCATAATTATCTAAAGTTACTCTTTTACCTATATTTAATTCTATAGTATCTCCAATTTTATAATTCGAATCATTTGCAACTTTTTCATTTATTAATATTTCTTCATTATTTTTAGGAAAGTTTCCTTCTACTAATTTATATGCTAGAGCTTCAAAATCTTTTTCAGTTAATGAAAATACATTTATATATGGTTGGTCTTCGTCACCTTCATGTTCGAAATATGAATAGCCTAAATTATACTCTAATTTTATATCTTTTACATCTCTATTGTTTTTTAAAGTCTCTAATTTATCTGAAGATATTTCATCTAGTTGTAAATGGTAATACCCAGTTTCATTTATTGCATTTTGAACTAGAGTTGCTTGAAAACTCGTTACCATAGTAGCTACTGCACATATTAAGGCACATGATAAAATTATTCCTATAATTGTGCTTATAGTTCTCTTTTTATTCATTTTTAGATTTTTTATAGACAATTTGTTAAGAATGTTCATAATTTTACTCAACTCCCTTTCTCAGATACTTAAATTAAAAAAATTGTGATTATTTTTCAACCTTAGACCTCCTTAACAATCTTTCCATCAACAATCTCAATAACTCTATCTGCAATTTTAGCTATTTCCATATTATGAGTTATCATAATTACAGTTTGCTTATACTCTTTATTAGATTTTTTTAGTAATTCTACGATTTCATCACTTGACTTAGTGTCGAGATTTCCCGTTGGTTCATCAGCCAATATAATAGCTGGATTAGTTATTAAAGCTCTACCTATTGATGTCCTTTGTTGTTGTCCACCAGACAATTCATTTGGCAAATGTGTTCTCCTATTTTCTAAGCCTAATAATTTTATTATTTCATTTAATCTTGTTTTATTAACTTCTCTATTATCTAGTTTTAATGGCAACGTTATATTTTCTTCTACATTTAAAATTGGGATTAAATTATAAAATTGATAAATTAATCCAACTTGGCGTCTCCTAAAAATAGCAAGTTCATCATTGTTAAATTTATAAATATCTTTTCCCTCTATAAATACTTTACCACTTGTAGGTCTATCTACACCTCCTATTAAGTGTAATAGTGTAGATTTACCGCTTCCAGACGCACCTACTATCGCAACAAATTCGCCTTTATCTACGCTGAATGAAACATTATCTAGCGCTACTACTTTTGTGTCTCCTTTTCCATAAATTTTAGTTAAATTCTCAACTCTTAAAACTTCCATACATGATACCTCCTCGTTTATGAATTTATTATATTACATCTTAAGTGACAAGTAAGTGACATTAAGGAAATGTTAAGAATTTTTTGTATTAAAAAAACAGAAGTAACCACAATTACTTCTGCTTTCGACTATGTATACTTTTTAATAATTGCTAACCCATCCCCAACTTCTAGAATCTCACTTTCTAAATTTGGATTATCTTTTATCATTTGTAAAAATTCTCTTAAATGTCTTACTGCTGTTCTTTGTTTATGTTTGTTATAATCACTTAAAACATATCCTTTATATAAAACATTATCTGCTACTATTATCGCATTTTTAGTTGTTAATCTTAACGCTTCTTCTAAAAATATTGGATATTTTGATTTTGCAGCATCTATAAATACAAAATCGTATTTATCTTCTTCTTTTTCTATTACCATATTTTGTAATATTTCAACTGCATTACCTTTTATTAAATTTATTTTTTTGCTTAAATTTAAATCTTTTATATTTTTCTCCGCTTCTAAAAATCTTTCTTCATCTTGCTCTATAGTATCTATTTTAAATTCTACATATTTTTCAAAACAAATTGCTGAATATCCAACAGCTGTACCAATTTCCAATAATCTTTTAGGCTTACTTTCTTTTAAGAATTCTTCTATTTTATTTAAAGTGTCGTCCATTATTATTGGTACATGATTTTCTAAAGCTTCTTTTTTTATACTTTCTAAACTCATTATTTTCTTGCTTCTCTTTCTCTTTGTTTACTATCTAAAATTTTCTTTCTTAATCTTATATTTAAAGGTGTTACTTCTACAAGTTCATCTTCTCCTATAAATTCTATTGCTTTTTCTAAAGAAAATTGAATTGGTGGTACTAATTTTAATGCATCGTCTGAGCCTGAAGCACGAGTATTTGTTAAGTGTTTTTCTTTACAAGCATTTATTGCAATATCTTCTCCTCTTGAATTAAGTCCAATTATCATACCCTCGTATACTTCTGTTCCTGCTGGTATAAATAATTCTCCTCTTTCTTGAGCATTATATAATCCATAAGTTGTTGCAGTTCCTTTTTCAAATGCTATTAAAGTTCCTCTCGTTCTTGTTGGAATGTCTCCTCTATATGGCTCATATCCTTTAAACATATGGTTTAATGTTCCAGATCCTCTTGTATCTGTTAAGAATTCGCTTCTATATCCAATTAACCCACGAGATGGTATATTAAATTGTATTATTGTTCTGCCACCTTCATCTTGTGTCATATCTTCCATTTCTGCTTTTCTTTTACCTAATTTTTCTATAACATTTCCTATACAGTCATCTGGTACATTTACTACTAAAGTTTCAATAGGTTCACATTTTACTCCATCTATTTCTTTATATATAACTCTTGGTCTTGATACACAAAGCTCAAATCCTTCTCTTCTCATTGTTTCTATTAAAACTGTTAAGTGTAATTCCCCACGTCCTGATACTTCAAAAGAATCTGCTGAATCTGTATCTTTTACTCTTAAACTTACATTTCTTTCTAATTCTTTATATAATCTATCTCTTATATGTCTAGAAGTTATAAGTTTTCCTTCTTTTCCGGCAAAAGGTCCATTATTTACGCTAAATGTCATAGAAACTGTTGGTTCATCTATGTTTACAAAGTCTATTTTTTCGGGATGATTTATATCACATACCGTGTCACCAATATTTACAGTTGGTATTCCTGCAATTTCTACAATATCTCCAGCTTTTGCTTCTTCTACTTCTACTTTCTTTAATCCTTCGTATATATATATTTTAGTAATTTTAGCATTTTCTGTTTTATCCCTATCTTTACATAAAACTACTGAATCACCTCTTCTAGCAACTCCTCTTTCTATTCTTCCTACAGCTATTTTACCTACATAATCATCATAACCTATGTTAGATACAAGCATTTGGAATGGACCATCTTCATCACATTGAGGTGGTGCTATTGTATTTACTATAGTCTCAAATAAACATTTTAAATCTTTACCTGGTTTTTCTAAATCTAATGTAGCTACTCCTTGCTTTGCAGATGCATATACAACTGGGAAATCTAATTGTTCGTCATTCGCACCTAATTCGATAAATAATTCTAATGTATCGTCCACTACTTTATAAGGTCTTGAACCAGGTCTATCTATTTTATTTATAACCACTATTGGTTTTAAATTTAATGCTAAAGATTTTTTTAATACTTCTCTAGTTTGTGGCATTGCTCCTTCAAAAGCATCTACTAACAAAACAACACCATCTACCATTTTTAAAACACGTTCAACTTCTCCACCAAAATCAGCATGTCCTGGAGTATCTACTATATTTATTTTTATATCTCCATAATGAATAGATGTATTTTTAGCCAATATTGTAATGCCTCTTTCCTTCTCTAAATCATTAGAATCCATTACTCTTTCAGCTACTTGTTCATTATCTCTGAAAGTTCCACTTTGTTTTAATAATGCATCTACTAATGTTGTTTTACCGTGATCAACGTGTGCTATTATTGCTACATTTCTTATTTTTTCATTTATCATTACTATTACCCTCTTTTTATTAAAATTTTTACTTAAATACTAATTAAATTTGCCGTTACAACTAGTATTAACACAGTATAATATTATACTACTTTTTATGTTTATTGTCAAATTTGAACGAAACACAACTCTATAATGCTAAAAAACACTTTCCTTGCCATTATCTAATTTAATAATATGTATAATGTCACAACTTTTTCCTTTATTTAATCGATCATTCATTATCTTTTTATATTTATCTATTCTACTACTCAATGGAATCATCCAGTATAATTCAGTTTTATTTTCTTTAAAGCAATAATAATGTGGTCTATTGCCTTTTTTATTTCCTTTTAAATATGGATCATTCATATCTTCAAAAAAACTATCTTTTATTATATAAAATCCTCTTTCTATCAAATTATCAACTTCCTTCAAAAGAAAATTTATGACTCTTCATTAAATAATTAGTGAAGAGTCATACTTTCAACCCAACCATTTATATTCCGCATATTGGTCAGCGGGAAACTTTCAACCCGACCATTTATATACCACATATCGGTCAGTGGTAAACTTTCTATTAATAGTATCTATTAATATTACTTTTATTATATTCAATTTTTTAATAAAATTTACATCATTTTTTCTACTTATATTTTAACATATAAATTTAGAAATATCAACAATTTTATGAAAAAAATCGATTCTCTACATAAACAAAATATAGAAAACCGATTTTATTTAAACTAAACTATTTACCTATCATAGAATTTTCAGCTTGTTGAATTAATTTTCTAACCATGTTACCACCAATTCTACCAGCATCTCTTGATGATAAGTTTCCATTATATCCATCTTTTAAAGTTACACCAACTTCTTGAGCAACTTCATATTTGAATTTGTTTAAAGCATCTTTAGCTTCTGGAACTGCTTTTTTGTAACTATCTTGTGCCATTGTTATTTCACCTCCTAGTGAACCTTTTTTAATTGAAAAAACTTATTTGCTTTTTCTTAATTATATAATGTGTAGTTTAAGAAAAAATAAACAGGAAATTTATGGTTTTTAATTAATTTGTTACAGTTCAGTAAAAATTTTATAAAAACTTGATATATAGCTATTTTTAGTCAAAACATAGCTAGGGCGCCACAATCCGGGTCTTGAGCTTCATAATAGCTATATATCAAGTTTTTGCAAAAGTTATATGTTCTATTATTGAATTGTAACATTAATTTAACAAATAACACAATTTATGTTGATTTTTAAAGTAATGTATGATATAAAATAATAAAATTCAAGAGATTTTAAGGAGATTTACTTATGATAGATATATTAAAAAACAATTTATGTAATTTTAATATAAATACTGATAATACAATAGTATGTAATGCTTTTGAAATTGAAGAGTCGTCAATTTTAAATTCGCTCTCACCTGAAGAAAAAAGCAATATTCATCTTAATGTAAAAGTATATTCAGATAAAGATATTGAGCATTTTTTATATATCGAGCAAAATGGTAATTACAAAAGCATAAATATTATTATTAATTCTAATTTTAATTTAAGTAAATTCGCTTGCCAAAAATTAGAGCTTGTTGCCAATATAAATAGCGTTTTAAAATATACAGATGATAATAAAATAAAAGGTTGTAGTTTTAAAAATTATTTTTTAACAAATGCTATTAATAAAAACGATGATACAGATTTATTATTAAGTAATGAATCATTATCTTTTTTAAAGAATTTTTCTAAAAAAAATAATGATAAAATAATTATTCAAAATACGAATAATATTCCTAAAGAAATTTTTGATTTCTTTAAAAATAAAAAGATTATTTTTGAAATTACACCTAATATTATTTTAGATTTTAATAATGATTTGTCTTCTATAGTTTTTGAAAGAATTAGTAATTATACTGATAGTATTAACATAAATATAGAAAATACACTAAAATTTAATATTATATATAGAAAAGTTTTTGATGATATTATTAATGATTATGAAAATTTTAAAAATTTATACAATGATTTATCTTTTTTAGGTTACCATTTTATCTTGTATCAAACTTTAAAAAACTTAAATATAAATAGCAAATTAATATTAGGTAAAATGCTTGAAAATAACACAGGTACATATTATATTCAAATTAATTTAGATAAATATTGGTTTAATTTAGATATTATTTGGAATTACAATAATAAAAACGATGATTCTGTTTTACAAACAGATAAAGAATTTTTTAAAACACATTCTACAGAAGAAACAGAAGTTGAAAAATGTAATCATTCATATAAAAAGTTTTATAAAAAGTATACATTTTTTAAGACATTAAAAAATAAGTTCTTTACTTTAATAGGTAAAAATAAAAAGAATGTATTAGGTTTGCCCGCTCCTAATACACCTAAAGATAATAAAAATTCTATTTTTCAGGATATGCTTTAGTTGTTCTAAACTTTTGGTATATAGCTAGTTTTAATAAAAAGTTACTATTCACAGTTAAATAAATATCAGTAGTACTTATATATTAATATTTTTTATCAAAAACATAGCTAGGGTGTAACAATCCGGGTCTTTGATTGCAAAATATTAATATATAAGTACTTTAGTAAATATTCTTATAGAGTTTCTAATATTTTCTTACTGCACATTTGCTTTTATTAAAACTAGCTATGTACCAAAAGTTATTAATAATAAAAGCTTAACTTAAAATATATTTTATGTATTTTTTAATTTTTTTCTTTTATTTTCTTCTTCATACTTATGTTTAGTAGCCATTCCGCCTCTTATGTGTCTTTCTGCCTTATTTTCATTTAAAATTTCTCTTACTTGTACAGCTAAGACTTTATTTATTCTTAATAATCTTGAACTAACATCTTTATGTACTGTGGATTTACTTATTCCAAATTTTTTTGCTGCTCCCCTTACAGTATCTTTTGAATCTATAATATAATGTGCTAAATTTACAGCACGTTCTTCTATTGATATTCCTTTCATAATAAGAAAACCTCCATGCGAATACTCTTTTTTAATTGTATTCATATGGGGTTTGTTTTAGAACGAAAGTTTACAATATTATCTTTATATCTCAATGTATACCTAAAGATTAAATTAATTTATCAGCTAAACTTTTCATATCTTCAATATTATTATCTCTCACCCTAGAATTAATTGTAATCATTGGTTCTACAATATTAATATTTTTCATTTCTTGTAAAATATTTTTCATAACTTTTCCTGCTGAAGGTGCCCATGATCCGTTTTCTATTATACCAACTTTTCTATTTTGATAATTTCTATCTCTTAAACGTTCTAATAAATGTAACATAGGTGGAAATAATCCTGCATTATAGCTTGAAGCTACAAATATCACATGTGAATATTTAAAAGAATTTGCCACTGCTTCTGCCCAATCACATCTATCTAAATCATCAACTTGTACGTTTTTTATTCCTTTTTCTAATAAAATTTCTTTCATCTTATTTGCTGCTTTTAAGCTATTTCCATATATTGAAGCACATGGTATATATACTCCTTCTTCTTCCGGTTCATAACCTGCCCATAGATTATATTTATTTATATAGTATTCTAAATTTTCATCTAATATTGGTCCATGGAGTGAACAAATAGTTTTTATATCTAATCTTGAAACTTTATTTAAAAGAGCTTGCACTTGCATACCATATTTTCCAACTATGCCAATATAATACCTTCTAGCTTCGTCTATCCAGTTATCTTCAATTTCTAATGAGCCAAATTTTCCAAAAGCGTCTGCTGTAAAAAAAATTTTTTCAGTTTGCTCATACGTTACCATTACTTCTGGCCAATGTACCATAGGTGCCATAAAAAATTGTAATTTATGTTTACCAATATCTAGAATTTCTCCTTCTTTTACTAAAATTTTTCTTTCTTCTATATTATCTATATCAAAAAACTTTATTAAAATATTAAATGTAGTTTGATTTCCTACTATTTTCATTTCTGGATATTTATTAACAAGTTTTCCAATGTTATATGCATGGTCTGGCTCCATATGAGAAACTATTAAATAATCTATTTTATCTTCTTTTAATGCTTTTTCTAAATTTTTTAGCCATATATCTGTTACAGTCTCGTCTACTGTATCTATTAATACATTTTTATCGTCTTTTATAAGATATGAATTATAGCTCATACCATTTTTTAACACATATTGCCCTTCAAATAAATCTTGTTTCTTATCACTCGCACCTACATTTAATATATCATCTGATACAAAAATATTTTTCATTAAAATTCCTCCAAATTATATATTTTTTAACTTATATAAGTGATTTTATATAGTTATTATTATACATTAAATACCAAATACTATACCTTTTCTAATTCGATAATTATAAAATTTTTAAAATTAAGATATGACTATTTAAACTTAAAAATTTCCATATAAATATTTTAGTATCTATATGGAAATTAAATTATTAATAAACTTTATTTTTTATTAACTTTTTTATCTTCGCTTTTTACTTTTACATTATTAGCTTTTTTTAAATTATCTACTATAAGTAATATAATTCCAACAAATGCGAATACTCCTGAAATAATAAGATAATTAACGTTTATAGCAAACATCCATACTGCTACTATTATAAATAGTATTCCTAACCATAGTTCATCTGATATGTTTTTTAAAACTTTCATAATTGCTCCTCCTAAATTTATTTATAATTATTATAACATACTTTTTTATAATTGCAATACTTAAAAATGAAATTTTTCTTATTTTGTTACAATTCAGAATATACTTACTAAAAGCTTGATATATAGCTATTTTTAGTCAAAACATAGCTAGGGCGTAACAATCCGGGTCTTGACTTGCAAATAGCTATATATCAAGCTTTCATTTAAATATCTACTGAATTGTTACCTCATTTTAAACTTAAATAACTTTTCATAAAATCTGTAATATTTCCATCCATAACACTTTGAACATTACCCACTTCGTAATTTGTTCTATGATCTTTCACCAAAGTATATGGGCAAAAAACGTATGAACGTATTTGGCTTCCCCAAGCTATTTCTTTTTCTTCTCCTTTTAATTCTGAAATATGCTCTTTATGCTCTCTTTCCTTTATTGCATATAATTTAGATTTTAACATTCGCATTGCAGTCTCTCTATTTTGTAATTGTGATCTTTCTGTTTGGCAAGTTACTACTATATTTGTAGGAATATGTGTAATTCTTATTGCAGAAGATGTTTTATTAACATGTTGTCCACCTGCACCAGATGCTCTATATACATCAATTCTTAAATCTTCTGGTTTTATATCTACCTCTATATCATCTGTTATTTCTGGTAATACTTCAACAGATGCAAAAGATGTATGTCTTCTTCCGCCAGCATCAAATGGTGATATTCTTACCAACCTATGCACACCTATTTCAGATTTTAAGTATCCATAAGCATAATCACCTTTAACTATTGCTGTAATACTTTTAAAACCAGCCCCATCTCCTTCAAGAGAATCTGTTTCTTCAATAATAAAATTATTAGCCACAGCCCATTTAGTATACATACGATATAACATTTCTACCCAATCTTGTGCCTCAGTTCCACCTGCTCCTGCATGTAAAGTTATAATTGCATTATTCATATCATATTTTTCTTTGAATAAAGTTTCTATCTCTAATTTCTCTAATTCTTTTTCTAATGTACTTGTATTATTTAAAAGTTCTTTAACTAAATCTAAATTATCATCTTTATTACCTGCTTTTTCTTCTTCTTGTAAAAGCAGATTTAACTCTTCTAAATTATTAAATTCATTTTGAACTTTCTCATATAAAGTAACTTTAGGTTTTATTGTTTTTATTTCTTTTAAAACTTTTTGAGACTCCTTACTATCTTGCCAAAAATCTTGTTCAAAAGTTTTAGCTTCTAATTCTTTTAACATTTTAGTTAAATTTAAAATGTCAAAGTGAATCACCTAATTCTTCTAACTTATGCTTAATTTCATTAAGTTTTAAACTGTTTTCTTCTAACTCTAACAAAATATTCACTCCTTATATAATTAATTTTTTAATTGCACTTCATAAATATCAGCCGCATTTAATCTCTGCATAAATTCCTCTGTTTCAAAATTTTGATTAAATTTTTCTTTTTCAACACCATCATTACAAATAAGTAAAAAATGTTTTTCCTCTTCAAGTAATTTTTTAAATTTATCTGTACCTACATCATCATAATTAATAATAACAGATTTATCTGATAATGTAAATAGATATATATCATCTAAAAATCTATTGTTATTCGCATTAAAAACATATACTATAGGTAAATTTTTTTCTTCCACTCTTTCAGCTATATTATTATATTGACTATAACAAAATTCAAAATTTTTATCTATAAGAAATGGTATATAGCACATTATTAAAAACATAAAACATTCTATAAAAAGTGTATCTTTATTACTCCAAAATTTCTTTAAATACAATTTTATATAATATATTGTAACTATTATTGTAACAGAATATATTGGTATTAAGTATCTTGTTTCTAAATATGGTGCATTTTTGCTAATTAAAATAAAATATAATATTATTGGAAATATTAAAAATTTTATTGAATCATTACTTTTAACATTTTTTCTTTTTTTAGCTTTCCATCTTGATATTATTACTATAAGTAATATTAAAAATGGTAATAAGTAATAGAAAAATTCTTTATTCGCAATCCATAAAAATTCAGTTAAGTTATTATAAAGTTGATGGATTCCTACATTTTGCTCAATTCCCCTTTCTCCGTTTAATACATGATTTATTGAATATGGCCAAATTACTAAATAAATTACTGCTGATAATATACATACAACGTTATAAATCTTTAAGTCTCTATACCTTTTATTTTTTATACATAAATAAGAGAATACTAAGTACGCACCTAAAACGTATACGAAATAATAATAATGTGTTAAGCCTCCAATTAATAAACAAGGTACTAATTTTAGATAATCTCTTATTCTATTATTTTTTTTCTGATACAATTTTATATGTAAATACGTAATTATTAAAATATTTAAATTAGATAATTCGTACATTCTAATATATAAAGCGCTATTTAATGCTATACCTGCAAAAGTATTCACAAAACAAAGTAATAATGCATAATAAGGGCTTTTAAATAACATTTTTCCAATTAAATATACAAAAATTGTAGAAATTATATAAAATACAATATTTAAAATAATGCCACTCCATTTTGTAAAGTTATCTACTGTAAAGGTAGATGCTATTCTTAATAAAAAATAATATAAAGGTGGATGTACATCATTTACTTGATTTTCCCACACAGGTTTTAGATTAAATACTTCATCGCTATTTACTTCTAAATAATCTAGATAATATTCTTTATTATGCCAAGTATTTAAAAAATCTTCATTATCTGCAATGTTTAATTTATCATAATTCATAAGACCATAGGAATATGCTTCATCCATATGGAAATATTCTTTCTGAAATCCTAAATATATTCTAGTAAATATACCTGCTATAATTATGCAAATCATTATTATTATTATATGTTTCTTCATATTATTATTCTCTCTTTCTTTCAAACAAATACATTAAGAGTTTTCTATTTATATAGTGTTATGTAATTATATACATATTTACATAAAAAAGCAATATTTTATATATTAAATTTTATTAAATTTACATTTTTTGTTATATTTGCATTTTACTTTTAATTATGTTATACTATCTATATATTTTTTAACATTTAACCTTAATGGAGGTTAAACATGAATAACTTTGAAAACATTCTAGAACTGTTTTCAGATAAAGTCAGTTATAGGTTTTATCTTTCAACAGAGATTATAGAGATTTTTTTTTTTGAAAATTCTCTTATAATCGCAGTTGATATACCTAACAACAAATTGCAGATAAAAAAATCAGCCCCGATTTAGATAGTTTGAAAGAAAACATCTTAAAAAATAAAGCATTTTTTATTCACACAGCCAAAGTCTATCTAAAAGGGTATGACAATGCTGCAATGATTTATTGTTAATTAAACATAGAAGAGGGTGTCCTATAATTAGGGCACCCTCTTCTTTTTTCTATTTATTTACCATTAAGCATTTCTTCCACAGCAATTCTTATACTTCTTACCGGCTTCCGGCAAGGGCAAGGGTCGTTCCTATTTACTTTAGGTTCTGAGTTAACAACTGGTGTATGTTTATCTGCATTTTCTGATTCTTCAAGTTGTTTTTTAGCATTTTCTCTTGCTATTTTTTCAGGATCTTCTTTGCCTTCTGCTGTTATTGTTGCTGTATGAACTCTTTTAGCATTTGGACTTTTACGAATATGCATCATAAGTTTTACAACTTCTAATTTTATATCTATAATCATTTGTTCAAACATTTCAGAACCTTCTATTCTGTATTGAACAACTGGATCTTTTTGTCCATAAGCTCTTAAGCCTATACCATTTTTTAGTTCATCCATAGCGTCTATATTATCCATCCATTTTTGGTCAACGACTTTAAGCATAACTACTCTTTCAAGTTCACGCATATTTTCTGAACCAATTTCTTCTTCTTTTGCTTCGTATTTTTCTTCTGCTTTTCTTACAATTTCATCTACTATTTTTTCTCTATCTACTAATTTTTGATTTAATGAATCTAATTCTGTTATTTCAAATATGTTATTTAATTCATTTAAAAATGCTTCTTTGTTAATTTTTGCTGTAAATTCTTCATGAGCTAAGTAACTTTCGAAGACTTCTTCTGCTACTGCTCTTATCATAGATTTTATTGTATCTTTTAAGTTTTCACCATCAAGTACTTGTCTTCTTTGTTTGTAAATTATTTCTCTTTGTTTATTCATAACATCGTCATAACTTAAAACATGTTTTCTTATACTAAAGTTTCTGCCTTCTACTTTCTTTTGAGCATTTTCAACAGCTTTTGATACCATCTTTAATTCGATTGGAATGTTTTCATCAGCATTTAAAGTATCATAAACTTTTGACACCATTTGGCCACCAAAAAGTTTCATTAAATCATCGTCTAAACCAATATAGAAACGTGATTCACCAACATCTCCTTGACGTCCACTACGTCCTCTTAACTGATTATCTATTCTTCTAGATTCATGTCTTTCTGTACCAATTATTTTTAATCCACCTGCTGCTACTACTTTTTCTTTTTCTTCTTTTATCTTTTCTGCAAATTCGTCATTTAATTTTCTAAATTCTTCTCTAGCTCTTAAAATATCTTTATCATCAGTTTCATTATATGCATCTGCTAAAGATATTAATTCTTCAGAATATTTTCTTTTTCTCATTTCTTCTTTAGCTAAGAATTCACTATTACCACCAAGCATAATATCTGTACCACGACCTGCCATGTTAGTTGCTATTGTAACTGCACCTAATTTACCTGCTTGCGCTACTATTTCTGCTTCTTTTTCATGATATTTAGCATTTAAAACAACGTGAGGAATGCCTTCTTTCTTTAAAATATTACTTAATTTTTCAGATTTATCAATAGAAACTGTACCAACTAAAACTGGTTGTCCCTTTTCATGACTCTTCTTAATATCCTCAACTATTGCTTTGTATTTTGCTCTTTCGTTTTTTAATATAACATCATTATGATCTACTCTTATTAATGGCTTGTTTGTAGGTATAGCAATAACATCTAAGTTATATATTTCTCTAAATTCATCTTCTTCTGTCATAGCAGTACCTGTCATACCTGATAATTTATCATACATTCTAAAAAAATTTTGGAAAGTTATTGTTGCTAATGTTTTAGATTCATTTGCAATTTTTACACCTTCTTTAGCTTCTATAGCTTGGTGTAAGCCATTGTTATATCTTCTTCCATACATTATTCTTCCTGTAAATTCGTCTACTATTAAGACTTCTCCGTCTTTAACTATATAATCTGTTTCTTTTCTCATAACTCCATTAGCACGTAAAGCTTGTGTTACGTGGTGAACTATTTCAGAGTTTTCTAAATCGTTAAAGTTTTCTAATTTAAATTCTTGTTCAGCTTTTTTAATACCTTTTTGAGTTAATGAAGCTGTTTTAGCTTTTAAATCTACTATATAATCATATTTTTCGTTATCTTCTGCTTGTGCTTCGTCTTTTACATCTTCTTCTACTATAATTTTTGGTGTTAATTTTTTAACAAAATTATCTGCTAATTTATATAGATTAGAAGATTTATCTGCCATACCAGAAATGATAAGTGGTGTACGTGCTTCATCTATTAAAATACTATCAATTTCATCGACAACTGCATAATGTAATCCTCTTTGCACCATTTCTGTTTTATATAAAACCATATTATCTCTTAAATAATCAAATCCAAACTCATTATTAGTTCCATAAGTTATATCTGCATTATATGCTTCTTGTTTATGAATTGGCTTCATACCACTTAATACAATACCGATTGTTAAACCAAGAAATCTATATAATTTTCCCATCATTTCTCCTTGGTATTTTGCTAAATAATCGTTAACTGTAATTAAATGAACACCTTTTCCTTCTAAAGCATTTAAGTATAATGGTAAAGCTGCAACGAATGTTTTACCTTCACCAGTTTTCATTTCTGCAATTCTTCCTTGGTGTAATATAATACCACCTATTAATTGCACATCGAAATGTCTTATGCCTAATACTCTTTTAGAAGCTTCTCTTACTAATGCAAATGCTTCTGGTAATATATCATCTAATGACTTACCATTTTTTACTTGTTCTTTAAATTCTTGTGTCTTTTTTGGAAAATCTTCATCTTTTAGCTTTTCCATCTCAGGTTCCATAGCATTTATCTTCTTAACTATTGGCATTACTCTCTTAACTTCTCTTTCACTATATGTGCCAAAAACTTTTCCTATTATTCCCATTTGTTATTCTCCTTTTTGTTTTAAAATTACTTCATATACTATATCACTTTTTTATGAAATTATCAAGTAGTTTA
>CALXUC010000025.1 GCA_944391575.1 uncultured Clostridia bacterium
GGAGAATTACAAATAATATAAAGAAGATAAAACATATTTTTATCTTCTTTTACTTATAGACCACCTGAATTGTAACGTATTTAACCTTTAGAGCTGATAATTTGTAAAAAGACTTGCAATTTTACATAAATCATGATATAATTAGTAAACTTTCTTGTAAACCGTTTTAAAATAAAATTATTTTAAAGGAGGAAAACTATGAGCAAGGAATTAGAAATTAAAATTTTGGAGGTAAATCCTGAAGAAATCGAAGCAAAGCTTCAAAAGTTAGGTTGCGTAAAGACATTAGATGTACTTCAAAAACTTTATGTTTATGATGTGTTGACGATCAAAGGTCTTTATCAGACTATCAAAGTGGACTGGAACGATACTTCATCTGGTATGAGTGATGTTGTTATTCAAAGAACCAAGCAACTCATGCTTGAATTGAGTAGCATTATATCAGATGAAGACAATAAAAAAATTTGTGAATATTTAGGCAAACGATCTTTAATTGATGTGGCTAATATAATAACTCATACAGATGAGTGGTATTCAAAATTAATAAGTCCTGAAATTCAAGCAATTATTTCAAGATATGGTGTAAATCCTAACAAATGGATTAGATTACGCCAGACTGGTGAACAAATTACTATAACGGTAAAACATATCCTTGAGAATTGCAATATTACAGATGGATTACAACAGTATGGTTTATCTTCTATCAATGAGACAGAAATTAATGTTGATTCTATAGAAGTAGCCAACGAGTTACTTGAAACATTAGGATTTTATCATAGAAATTATCAAGAGAAAAAACGCATAAGCTACATTTATGAACCCTTATCTCTTGAAATTGAAATTGATACATGGCCGATGATTCCGCCTTATTTAGAAGTTGAAGGAAAAAGTGAGGAGGATATATACAAATTTGTTGAACTTCTTGGATATTCTAGAGAGAATGTTAAAATTGCAAATACATCAGGAGTGTATGCAATGTATGGTATCAACATTTATGACTTTAAAGAACTAAAATTTGAATAGAGGAGAAAATTTTTATGCTTATTAATCAAAAACATATTTGTTGGAATATTACTACTCGTTGCAATGCAACTTGTGCATTTTGCCATCGGATGAATAATGTATATGACTTACCATATAGGCTTAATAATGAAATACTTGATAAGCTTATAGGTTGTGGCATTCGTAGAATTACTTGGACTGGCGGTGAAGCACTACTTTATAAAGACCTAGAAATTTTAATGAAAAAAGCAAAACAAAATGGTATTATAAATCACTTAATTACTAATGGTCAAGCTTTTAATCAAGAGAAAATTGAGAGTCTTGCGCCTGTTCTTGATATTGTGACATTATCTTTGGATTCATGTGATAATGAAATTAATTACCTTATGGGAAGGGGATATGAGCAGTACAATAACATTTCAAAAATTGTTGCATATCTTAAAGAAAAATATCCTTATCTGAAAATAAAGATCAATACTGTTGCGTGTAAATTGAATATAGATAAATTTACTGAAATTTCTAATTTTATTTTAAATAGCGGTATTGATAGATGGAAAATTTTTAGATTTATGGATTTAAGAGGAGATGCTATATCTAATAAAAATAAATTCTGGATTTCAACTGAAGAATTTGAAAAGCTTAAGAAAAATATCAATGAAGTTTTAATTTCTAATAACTATCATGAGCATTCTTTTATAGATATAGAGGATTTTGAGAAAGACTATATCTTAATAAGAGCTGATGGTGCAGTAGTTGTAACTCGTAACAAAGAAGACAGAGTATTGGGAAATTTATTGTTTGATGATATGATTGATGTACTAATTCGTAGCAATATTTAACCAATGTCTAAAAAAGTGGAGGTTATTTGCCAAAGCTGACGGTGATATTCTATTTTGAATATCACCGTTTCATTTTAGTGCAAAAGTTATGTCGTTAACTTTGTCAATTGCAACATTAAAATATAAAAAATCCGTTATGTTATAAATACATAAAATAAATATATAATAAAATTATCAATTTATTTTGAAAGTATTTTTATGTATACTAGAATATAATATGTAAAAGATACATTTAGAGAATTGTAAAATTTTCTATGAAAAAAGAATGTCGATTTATCAAGAAAAAAAGAAAATTGATTTAAAAATATTTACTATTTGTAGAAATAATATTTTACTAAACTAAAATAATAATATATTTTTTACAAATATATGTTAATAAAGAATAATTTATATTAAGGATGTTCTATTTTTAATTAAAAACTTAAAAACTATTTTTTATTATTTTTCTTGAAAAATTTAATATATTGTGCTACACTAGAGTTGCAAGATAAAAATGTAATTTTTTATTTACTATTAATAAATTTATATAATGAGAGAAGGAATTTAAAGTGAAAAATAAAATATTAAAGATAGTATTAAAAGCAATAATTATTATATGTATAATTTCAATTATAATATTGGTAATTAATAAATTAAGAACTAATAAAGAATTGGAATTAGACCCTAATTTACCTATTAATTATGTATATCCATTTTATGCATATACATTCGCGACACCTGAAGAAACAGTTGGTATAGCAGATTATGTTTTTGTTGCTAAAGTTAACAGTATAAAACGAATAGATTACAGAAATCCAGTTACTACAAGTATTATTAAAACAACATATGACCCATACACTATATATGATATTACAGTAATAGAAAATATAAAAGGAGAACTTATAAAAACTGAAAATATTGAACTTGAGCAAAAAGGCGGATTAGAAAAAGATGGAAAAAGTTATGTTTTTCCTGAGGGTATGGGATTATTAAATGTTGGAGAATATTATATTATTTTAGCTTTGGCATCAGATACAGATGGAACTATAGGAATAGACCACCATAATATGGTTGTTCCATTAGGTAATATAGATAATGAGCAAGAGATTAATTTGATTAAAGAAACCTCAACTTTAAATAGTATGGAAAGTATAAATAACGAAAAAGAAAAATATTCTAATTCAGAATATAATTCTTTTGAAAAGGTTTTAGAATATAAAGCAGCTTATTTAAATGAAAAAGTACCAGGAGATAAAATAGAAAGAATAATATCTTCTAAATATGATGCATCATATCAAGAATAGATTATAAAAAATTATTTACAAAAAATGTTGTATTTTGAAAACTAATATGATATACTTTGTAAAGTAAGATTAAAAAAAACTCAAGTAGTATTTTTTTAGTCTTTTTTATTTGTATAATGGAGGTAAATTATGAAAACAAAGCACATTTTTGTAACTGGTGGCGTTATGTCTGGATTAGGAAAAGGAATTACTGCCGCTTCTTTAGGAAGATTATTAAAAAATAGGGGGTATAAGGTAATAAATCAAAAAATGGATCCATATCTTAATGTAGATTCTGGTACTATGAGTCCTATAGAACATGGAGAAGCTTTCGTAACAGAAGATGGGTTTGAAACAGATTTAGATTTGGGGCATTATGAAAGATTTGTAGATGAGCCATTAGACAGAAATTGTAGTATTACAACTGGAAGAATATATTCAAATGTAATAGAAAAAGAAAGAAAAGGTGAATATTTAGGAAAAACTGTTCAAGTAATTCCACACGTTACAAATGAGATGAAAAGATTAATATCAGTATTTGATGATAGAGAAGATGTAGATGTAGTAATTACAGAAATCGGTGGAACGATAGGTGATATAGAGGGATTATCATTTATAGAAGCAATTAGACAATTTGGTATGGAAAGACCGAAAGAAGATGTGTTATATATTCACGTTACGTTAATACCAACAGTAATGGGAGGACATGAACTAAAATCTAAACCTACCCAACATTCTGTAAAAGAATTACAATCTATGGGAATTACTCCAGATATTTTAGTATGTAGAGTAGAAAGAGAAATTCCTGAAAGTATGAAAGAAAAGTTAGCTTTATATTGTAATGTAAGAAAAGAATGTATAATATCTAATTTAACAGTTTCTAACTTATATGAATTACCATTAATGTTAGAAGAAGAAGGTTTAGCACTAGAAACTTGTAAACATTTAGGATTAGAAAATATAGAGCCACATAATGAAGAGTGGGCGAATATGATAGAAAATATAAAGAAAAATAATAAGAAAGAAGTAAATGTTGCAATAGTTGGCAAATATATAAGTTTAGAAGATTCATATTTATCTATTGTTGAAAGCTTACGCCATGCTGGATTTAAAGAAAGTGTAAAAGTAAACATTTCATATATAAATTCTGAAGGAATTACTAAAGATAATGTTGATCAAATTTTAAAAGAGTATAATGGAATATTAGTACCAGGAGGCTTTGGAGAAAGAGGAATAGAAGGGAAAATAGAAGCAGCGAAATATGCTAGAGAAAATAAAATACCATACTTAGGGATATGTTTAGGAATGCAAATGGCAGTTATAGAATTTGCAAGAAATGTACTAGGATATAAAAATGCAAATTCTGAAGAATTTGATAATAAAACAGAAAATCCAGTAATACATATAATGGAAGAACAAAAGAAAATAGATAAAAAAGGTGGAACAATGAGATTAGGAGCATATCCTTGCATATTAGATAAAAATAGTTTAGTACATAAATTATATGGTAAAGATGAAATCGCAGAAAGACATAGACATAGATATGAGTATAATACAGATTATAAAGAAGAATGTGAAAAATCAGGTTTAAAATGCGTAGGAATGTCTCCAGATAATAAATTAGTAGAAATAGTAGAATTAGAAAAACATCCGTTTTTTATAGGTTGCCAATTCCATCCTGAATTTAAATCAAGACCAAATAGACCACATCCATTATTTGATGGATTTGTAAATGCTATGAAATAAAAAATATCTATATATCAAGAATTTTAATTATATTTCACAAAGAATAGAACTTAACATATTATACTATATGGAGATGTGATTTTTATGTTAGAATTTTTATGTTATAGTTTCATTTGGATTTGTGCAATATATGGTTTTATAGAAATTTTAAAAGTAATATTTTATACGTTTATAAAAACACCTAAAATAGAAAATTGTAAAATACATATTGTAATAGGTGTGAAAAATTGTGAGAATAATATAGAATCTTTTTTAAGAACGTTTTTTTATAAGATTTTGAATTGTCAAAAATTGGATATTAATGAAATAGTAGTCGTAGATATGAATTCTACAGATAATACTAAAAATATATTAAAAAAATTGAATGAAGATTATGATTTTGAATATAGAGAATTGGAATGATTTTGTGTTATTAAATACTGGTAAACATATAAATCGCTAGAAAATACTAAGATAAAATAGAAATCGAATGCGCAGAAAAAATATTTTAGTCAAAACATAGCTAGGGTATAACAATCCGGGTCTTGACTTGCAAATGAAGTATACTTATGATATAATTGCAACATATTAAAGATATAGAAATTAAAGGGAGGTTTTATAATTATGCCATTAGTAACAACAAAAGAAATGTTTGAAAAATCTATGAAGGAGCATTATGCAATAGGAGCTTTTAATGTAAATAATATGGAGATTATACAAGGAATAGTAGAGGCTGCTCAAGAGGAAAATTCACCAGTTATTATACAAGCATCTGAAAGTGCTATTAAGTATGCAGGTTTTGTATATTTAAAAAAGATGATAGAAGCAGCAGTAGAAACGACTACAATTCCGATTGCTTTACATTTAGACCATGGAGCTTCTTTTGAAATTTGTAAGAAGTGTATAGATGCAGGTTTTACTTCTGTTATGATAGATGGTTCTAAATTAAGTTTTGAAGAAAATGTAAATTTAACTAAGCAAGTAGTAGAGTATGCACATTCTAAAGGAGTAGTTGTAGAAGCTGAAATTGGTAAATTAGCAGGTATTGAAGATGACGTTAATGTAGCGAGTGATGAAGCCATTTACACAGACCCAGAACAAGCCAAAGAATTTGTTGATAAAACAGGTTGCGATTCTTTAGCTATTGCTATTGGTACAAGCCATGGAGCATATAAGTTTAAAGGAGAAGCTAAATTAAGATTTGATATATTAGAAAAGGTAAAAGAAAAATTACCTAATACACCTATTGTCTTACATGGAGCTTCAACAGTTATACCACAATTGGTAAATATGTGTAATGAGTATGGTGGTAATATACCAGGTGCTAAAGGCGTTCCAGATGAAATGTTAAGAGAAGCAAGCGTGAGAGGAGTTTCTAAAATAAATGTAGATACAGATTTAAGACTTGCAATGACTGCAAGTATTAGGAAAGTATTCGCAGAAGAACCTGAAGTATTTGATCCAAGAAAATATTTAACTCCTGCAAGACATGCAATTAAAGAAACTGTAAGACATAAAATAAAAAATGTATTTGGTTCAAGTAATAAAGCTTAATTATAAGAGGATATTTATTATATAGTTTGTTATTAAATACTATATTTAAATAAAGTAAGTGAGCTAGAAAAATCCAGCTCACTTAAATTTTGCTCCTCTAAACTAACTATTGGATTACAATATTTCTATCCATTCTTGCTTGAATTCACTAAAACATATCTCTAGTTTCTCTGCATTTTCCTTTAACAATTTATTATTTCTAGCAGAAAAACTTTGAACTATCTGATTGCCGTGACCTATTACAATATACTCCTTATCTTGAGGGCGAACTTTTTGCACTTTAATTATATGTAAATTATCAATATCTTTCACCTCAAGAATTGTATACTGATTTGGAGAACAGTCATCATCTATAACCGATGCGTGTCTCCTAATAATGTTTTCATCACATAATCTTGTTTGTATTCCCTTACCGAAAAGGAGCAAGAAAAGTTGCTCTGGGCAATTCCAATAAGGATCGTCATCCATCCAGTTAGGAACATGTTTTTCAAGATATATGTCACCGCTCTTGGCAAAATGAAAATTTAAATCTTCATTAAGTTTTGGTTCGATACGTGCTTTAGCTGGACAAAAAATACAAAGTTTTATTTTATTACCTAAGTTAATTCCATAATTAAGATAGTAACTGTCCTTACCATTCCGAGAAATTCTAGTTGAACTAATTGTTGAAGAAAGATTGGAATAAATCATAAATTCTCCATATGTTTTATTGTTTAAAGGTATATATAAATTCGCTCTAAATGTAGAGCGCTTTATAAAAATTATGTTAATATTATAGCATATTTTGTAAAAGATGTAAATATTGTATTGAATTTTTATGTAAAATAGTGTAAAATTATATATAGTGTTTTAAAAATTTAATATAGAAAGAAGAAGATGTATGAGAAGTGTTTTTAGTTGGTTAATATCTGCATTAGCAGTAATGTTCTGGGTTTTTAGAATAGTAGTTGCAATAATGGCAACGTTTGAAGCTGATTTTATAATAAAACCTATAGATATGAATACAGAAATAATATTATTGTTTTTAACTTTACCTTGTTTAATATTAATATTTAAAAGGAATATACTAGGTGGTATAGCATATTTTGGAATATATGGTTGGTATTTTGGAATGGAACTAGCAAGAATTATAGAAAGTTTAATTACAAATGGTACAGCTATCTTACCAATGAATGTCGTAGTTCAAGCTTTAGTTTGTATAGTGGCTATATTAATAAGTTTATCTAATTTATTAGACATCATATTTTCAAGATTTAGAAAAAGCGAAAATCCAAGTAAAAAAGTAGACTGGTTTTATAAAAACGAAGATTACGATAGAAAATTAGATGAAAGAAGAGACAAAAATAATTATAGAATCTATTAGTTATTTAGAAACTAAAATAATATTTAATTCTTGTATTTAAAAAATTATGTAATAAAATAAAAATAATAGGGGGAAAAAATGAAATTAATTATTAAAAACTTAAAAAAGAATTTTGAAAAGAAAGAAGTATTAAAAGATATTAATTTTGAATTTGAAAAAGGAAAAATCTATGGGTTATTAGGAAGAAATGGTGCAGGAAAGACTACGCTATTTAATTGTTTAAATGAAGATTTAGATATAGATAGTGGAGAATTTTATTTAGAAGATAATGGCAGTATGAAAAAGATAAGTGCAGAAGATATTGGGTATGTTTTATCTACTCCAAATGTACCAGAATTTTTAACAGGTAGAGAGTTTTTAAAGTTTTTTATAGATATAAATAAAAATAGAATAAAAGATTTAAAAACAATAGACGAATATTTCGATTTTATGAAAATAGAAGTAGAAGATAGAGATAAACTTTTAAAAGATTATTCTCATGGTATGAAGAATAAAATGCAAATGCTTGTTAATATTATTGCAAGCCCTAATATTTTGTTATTAGACGAGCCATTAACATCATTTGACGTTGTTGTTGCAGAAGAAATGAAAGAAATGTTAAAAAGTATAAAAAAAGACCATATTATAATTTTTTCAACACATATTATGGAATTGGCGTTAGATTTATGTGATGAAATAGTTATTCTTAATAAAGGTATTTTAGAAGAAGTTGATAAGAATGAATTAGATAATGAAAAATTTAAAGAAAAAATAATTGAAGCTTTAAAGGAGGGTTAGAAAGTGGTAAAATCATTTATAACATCCTTTAAATTAAAGAATACTTATAGAGTAAATAGTATTATTTATTCTATAAAGCAAATACCAATTATTAAAAGAATATTACCTAATACTTTGTATAAAAATAAAGCATTAAAAATTATAGCTAATATAATAAGTATATTAATGGAAATTGTAGGCGTATTTTTGGGTAAATTTTTATATGTTTTGTTAATGATTTTTCTAATGTTACAAATATATAAAACAAACACTGCAGATACATTTTTACATATTTTTACTTTTTTAACTTTGGGTGGAGCTTTACTAAATACATATATGTTTGATCCAACTAAAGATAAGTATTATGCGATGATGATAATGAATATGGACGCTAAAAAGTATACGTTATCTAATTATTATTACAAATTAATAAAATTAATAATAGGATTTTTACCATTTACTATAATATTTGGATTAATGGTAGGATTACCGTTATGGGTTACTTTATTACTTCCAATATATGTAGTAATGGCTAAATTAGCGGTGGGTGCTTATTGCATAAAAGACTTTCAAAAAACTAGAAAAGCTAGAAGCGAAAATTTGCCTACAAAGATTCAATGGACTTTAGTAGCTATTTTTGTATTATTAAGTTATGGATTACCAGCATTAAATATAACTATAAATATTAGTATTTTCTTAGTATTATTTATTGTAAGTTTAATATTAGGCGTTTATAGCTTTATAGTAATTAAGAACTTTAATGAATATAAAAAGATGTATAAGCAATTATTAACAGAAACAAATATGGTTGTTTTCAATAATCAGTCTACAACACAAATTATAAAAGATAATAATTTAAAACAAATAGAATTAGACGTAAATGATACAAGTAATAAATCTGGATTTGCTTATTTTCATGAGCTATTCGTAAAAAGACATAGAAAAATATTAACAAAAGCTGTTAAAAAACAAAGCGCTGTAATAGCTTTAATATTAGTTGTTGTAATTATTGCTAGTTTTGCGAATAATGAATTTAAAACAATAACTAACTCATTACTTTTATCATATTTACCATATTTTGTATTTATAATGTATATATTAAATAGAGGAACTACAGTTACACAAGCTATGTTTATGAATTGTGACCATAGTATGTTAACGTATAGAATATATAGAACTCCTAAAGTAATATTAGGTATATTTAAAGAAAGATTAAAAACTTTAATAAGTATTAACTTATTACCAGCTTCTATTATAGCAATAGGATTACCTTTATTATTATATATTACTGGAGGTACAGATAATATATTGAATTACTTTTCATTATTCTTTTCAATTATTGCAATGAGTATATTCTTTTCTGTACATTATTTAGTAATGTATTATTTATTGCAACCTTATAATGTAAATACAGAAATGAAGAGTAGTACTTATAGAATAGTTCAAGGCTTAACTTATTTTGTAAGTTGGTATATGATACAAATAAAATTACCTACATTACAATTTGGAATAGCAATGATTATATTCTGTATTGCTTATAGTTTAATATCTTTATTTATTGCATATAAATATGCACCTAAAACTTTTAAATTGAGAATATAGAGAATTAAAGTATAGTAATTAATTATTTAATAATAATTGATTATTATACTTATTTTTCCATAATTAAGAAATTATAGTTTCTTAAGTTTTCCTTAATGTCACTTACATGTCACTTAAAATGTAGTATAATAAAGCTATAAAAAAGAGTTGTAAAAATATTAGAAATTATCCTTACACAAATGTAATAAAAATGTAAGATTTAAAAATGGTAAGAAATTCTAATATGCTTTATAATATAATTAAAGAAAATAAGGAAGGAGTATAAGAAATATGGAGAGTTTTAATGAAAAGATTCCGATGATTATTGCAGCAGTTATTGTAATTGCGTTAGTAGCAGGAGTATATTACTTTTTAGTTGTACATAAAGATATTTACTATATTCAAATAGATAATAGTAAAATCGAGCAAGTATCTACTACCGATGATATGAAATACCAATACACTATAACAGGTTATAATAAAGCTGGTAATGAAAAAGAAATTCAATTTAAAACTAATCGTGAATTAAGAGAAGGAGCATATTTAGAATTAGAAGTAATGTTAACAAGGGGAGTAATTGGTTGGAAAGAAGTTCAAGTTGAAGAACTTCCCGATAATGTGAAAACTGAATTGAATATTAATTAATGTAAAAATAAAGATTAAAAAATGAGGTGGTAATATGAAAAAGTTTTTAAAAGTATTAATTGTTTTAATATTAATAGTAATAATTATAGTAGCGGTATTTATATGTAAAGGTTATAATATGTATAAAGAAGCGGTTGATAATGTATCTCTTGAAGAAAAAGTAGCAGAAATAAAAAGTAAAGAAAATTATACAGAATTTTCAGAATTACCACCAATGTATGTAAAAGCTGTTATAAGTGTTGAAGATAAAAGGTTTTATAATCACAATGGAATAGATATAATTGCAATAGGACGAGCACTTGTTAATGATATAAAAGCAATGTCTTATGTAGAAGGTGGTAGTACAATAACTCAACAATTAGCAAAAAATATGTATTTTACACAAGAAAAAATAATCGAAAGAAAAATAGCTGAAGTATTTATGGCTTGGCAGATAGAAAGTAATTATTCAAAAGAAGATATTTTTGAATTATATGTGAATACTATTTATTTTGGAGATGGTTATTATACAGTTAAAGATGCATGTAAAGGATATTTTAATAAAGAATTAGATGAAATGACAGATTATGAATGCATTCTATTAGCAGGTATACCAAATGCTCCATCTGTGTATGCGCCGACTAAAAATCCTGACTTAGCAAAACAAAGACAGAAACAAGTTATGCGAAAAATGATTGAAAATGGACTTTTAACAGAAGAAGAAGCAAATGAGATATTAAATTCTTATGAGAATTAAAAAGAAAAATTTAGACAGAATTTCGGTTGTTGTAAAATTTGCAACAACTATTTTTATTTATGGTACTTTTTCCGCTTGCACTAGCTATTTTCACAACTAAATATAAGAATTTCTATAATTTTTCTTAAAAAGTATTTACAAACAAATGTTTTTATGGTAAAATATTTTTGAGTGAATGGAGAAATATTAGCGAACATATCAATAACATTTTCAAGGAGGGGGGAACTTGAAGAAAAAACTTCTGTCGGAATTTCCGATAAAAGTGCAGTAAAATATTTTGAAAGAAGGTAAAAAATGAATTATAAAATTGATAATGCAAATGAAACAGATATACCTAAACTTATAGAATATAAATTGAAAAGTATTTTTTCTTATGCTAAAAATTTACCAAAAGAAGAAATTAACAGGATAACTAATTACGTACAAAATAGTATCCCTAAAAAAATAAAGAACTATAGAATTGTATGCGTGGATAATAAAAAAGTAGGTTGTATATTATTAGAAAATAAAGATGATGGCGTATTATTAGATGAAATATATTTAGAAGAAAATTATAGAAATAAAGGAATTGGAAGTAATATAATTAATAAAATAATTTCAGAAAATAATATAATCTATCTTTGGGTTTATAAATTAAATATAAAAGCGGTATCTTTATATACAAGATTAGGTTTTAAAATTATAGAAGAAGATAAAAATAGATATTACATGAAGTATAAATGATACTTTAAAAGAAAAATTATTAGAAGATAGTTCAATTGTCGCAAAATTTGCGACAGTTCAAAAAAATATTTTCAAAAAGTTGGAATGAAAAATATGAAAATTTTAATTATAGGAATTGTTGCAAGTGGTAAAACTACATTAGCAAAAAAATTATCAAGAAAAACTAATATAGAGTATTATGAAATTGATTCTATAGTTCATGATGATAAAAATAATCTTAAAAGAAGTGTAGAAGAACAACAAAAAATAATAGAAGAAATTAATAATAAAAATAATTGGATAATAGAAGGAACATTAAGGAAAAATTTATACAATCTTTTGGATATATCAGATAAAATTATTTATTTAGATATTCCTTTAAAAGTTAGAAAAAGAAGAATTTTATTAAGATTTTTGAAGCAAAAATTAAAAATAGAAAAATGTAATTACAAGCCAACTATAAAAATGCTTAAAAATATGTATAAATGGACTGATGATTTTGAAAAGGGAAAAGAGTTATTTGAAAAAGAAATATTTAAATATAAAAATAAATTAGTAATATTAAAAAATAAAAAACAAATAAAAAAATATATATTCTCTATATATAGGGCAGATAAAAAATATTTTAAAAAGTAACGAAATTAAAAGAAATAGTTATCATAATGAAGTAAATCTTTCATTTTTGGGTAAATTTAAATAATGTAAACTTAAATTCTTTTATGGTATAATACAGAACATGAATGTATTTGAAAAAATAAAGAATGTAATAAATAATTTAATAAAACGTATAAGTTGTATAGTTAAATCTATGCCAACTAAAATAATATTAGCAATTATAATAATTATCTTAATTGTACTAATATCAATACTTATAATAAGAACAATTATAATAGAAGAAAGTAAACAAAAATATGAAATATATGATGGTACAAATTTAGATGAAGAAAAATACCCATATTATAAAGAGCTAATTGATAATTTGCAAGAAAGTCATCCTAATTGGACTTTTACGTTATTCTATACTAAACTTGAATGGAATGACGTAATTGAAAATGAGGGCCATTCGGACTTAAGAGCAAATCCACTAAACCTAATTCCAGATTCCTCTTCATATCCACAAGATTGGCAATGTGAGGTGTGTGGAGATAAAAGGTATGATAATGGAACATGGATTTGTGCTTCTAATAAAGCGATAATGGATCAAATGGATCCGCAAAATATCCTAAACGAAGATAATATATTTCAATTTTTAGAGCTAAAATATACAGAAGGTGCTTATACAATAGAAGGTATAAAATCACTTACAGACGGTTCTTTTTTAGAAGGCGATAGTATTGCAGAAGCTTTAATACAGGCAGGAGAAAAAGCAAATATAGACCCATATTTTCTTACATCTAGATTAATACAAGAACAAGGACGAAGTGGAACTGTTATGTCAAGAGGTTATGAGTATAATGAAGTAACAGTATATAATCCATTTAATATAAATGCAACGGGAAATTCTAGTAATGAAATACTAAAAAATGCCGCACAATATGCTTATGAACAAGGATGGGACTCTCTAGAAAAAGCTTTACTTGGCGGGGTAGATTTTGTAAGGCGCGGTTATATTGATGTTGGGCAAAATACATTATATTTGCAAAAATTTGATATTGTTAATCAGGATGGATCATTATACACACACCAATATATGCAAAATTTATTAGCACCAGAGTCAGAGGCAAACAATATGAGAAGTATATATGAGGCATCTAGTACAGTTGATGCAAATTTGAATTTTATAGTACCGTTGTTTCTTTAAATCTAAAAAATATATAATAAGCGGAGGTAAAAATGAAAATAGCAATTTTTTCTGATATTCACGGAAACTTACAAGCATTAACAGCCATATTAAAAGATATTAAAGAAAATGATATAGAAAAAGTATATTGTTTAGGAGACGTTATAGGTATAGGTCCTAATCCCAAAGAATGTTTAGATTTAATTATTGAAAACGAAGTTAATATGGTTTTAGGTAATCACGAATTATATTATCTAAAAGGTACAGAAACAAATGAAAATATAAGTAAAAATGAAAAAGAACATCAAAACTGGATTAGAAATCAATTATCTGAAAAACATAGAAATTTTTTAGATGATTGTAAATTAAAAATAGAAGAAAAATTTGAAAATATAATTATAATGTATCAACATTTTATATTTAAAAATAATTTTAATATAAAATATCCTTTTGAAAATTTAAAAATTCTTAATGGTGGAAGTATTAACGAAAAGTTAAGCACTCTAAACGCAAATATAATCTTTATAGGTCATGAGCATAAAGCATTTGAAATCGAAATTAATAATAAGAAATTAATAGATGTTGGTAGTAGTGGGTGTACTAAAGATAAAACAACATTTTATACTATAGTAACAATAAATAAAAGTAATATTAAAATAGAAAAGAAGAATATTATTTATGACCGTATAGAGTTTGAAAAGACTATGCATAATGTAGAATATCCTGAAAAAGAATTTATTTCTAAAATATTTTTTCATATGGATACAAATACTAGTTTCATAGAATCTTTATAAAATTATACATTGATTTTTTATAATATATGTGGTATATTAACTTAGAAAGATAAAGAATGAACTTTTATCTTATTTTATTAAAGAAAAAAGAATTTCTTGAAATGGAGGAAAATATGAAAAGAATTTTATTATGTATTTTTATGGGGTGCGCCTTAATAGGATTAACTGGTTGTGGCAACGAGCCAGTACAAGAGGCAGAACAAAATTTACAAGAGACACAAAAACAATACGGTATAGTTGAGAAAGAAACAGTTGATGAATTAGTTGCAAAATTTAATACTGAAGTAATGGATAATAGTTCTTTAAATCCAGTATCCAATGATTATTTTACAGTAGATAAGGTAGTGAATATGAAGATGAGGCTATGGAATATGTTAGACATTTAATTAAAGCAAATAATAACAATATTACTGATGCTGAAATTGAAACATTATTAGAAGAAGCAAGAGAAAAATCTTCTGATGGAATAACTGCTAACAATGGTAAAGGTATTTCTATTGGTTACATTGAAAACGAAGATAATTACCAATATCAAGTTATTAGATTATATGAATAATATAAAATATAAAAGGAAGTTTAAAAATGGATTATATATTTACCTTTGTAGAAGGAATTGCAAGTTTTATTTCACCATGTATACTGCCAATGCTACCTATTTATATATCATATTTTTTAGGTAAAGATAACAAAAAAACATCAAAAGCAGTAATAAATTCTATAGGATTTGTATTAGGATTTACAATAATATTTATATTATTATCAATATTTGCGAGTAATTTTGGTGGAATAATAAGCGGAAACATAAAATACTTTAAAATAGTATTTGGAATAATTATAATATTACTTGGTTTAAATTATATGGAACTAATAAAAATAAACTTTTTAAACAAAACAAAAATGGCAAATAAAAGTGGTAAAGATCTAAACTTTGTAAAAGCAATAGTATTTGGAATGTTATTTTCAATTAGTTGGACACCATGTATAGGAACATTTTTAAGTTCAGCATTATTACTCATTGCAAAAAATCAGGATATAGTAAAAGGAATAATGTTAATGATAGTATATTCTATAGGGTTAGGAATACCATTTATAATATCAGCAGCACTACTTGAAAAATTAAAAGAAGTATTTGACTTTATTAAAAAACATTACGATATAATTAAAAAATTATCAGGCTTGATTTTAATAATAATGGGAATATATATGATATTTTTTTAGGGGGAATGTATGAATAAGAAGATAATATGGGTTATAGTTCTGGCTTTATTTGTAATAGCTATAGTTGTAGCTAGTATATATATAAATAAAAAAGGTCAAGAATATATACAAGATAGTCAAACAGGAAATATGTCAAATGCAGATGATTCAGCAGGCACCACAGAAGAAAATACAATAAATGAAAATGAAGAAGCAGACCATATTACTGTTATAGAAGTAACAGACCAAACCTTTGAACAAGAAGTATTAAATAGTGATATACCAGTATTGATAGATTTTTATGCAGATTGGTGTGTACCATGTAGAATTTTTTCACCAATAGTTGAAGAGGTAGCTCAAGAAAATAGTGATATAAAAGTTGTTAAAGTTAATGTAGACGAATCACAAGCAATAACAACAAAATATCAAATTATGTCAATGCCAACTTTAGTAGTTATAAAAGATGGAAATGAAGTTGCACGCTCTATAGGAATTATAAGTAAATCTGAAATATTAAATATGATAAAATAATTATTAAATAATTTAAGTATTTAATAAAAAACAAGTATTAGTTATTATTAGTATTTAAAGCAGATAAAGTTCCTAAAGTATCTCCGAAGCTGAGTAAAAAAAGCGGATAAAATATTTAACTCGTCTTGTGTTTTATCTTTCGCTTAGGATAATACAAGATAGAATTTATGTATCAGATTTTGATGAACTTTTATTAAATGCTAAAAAATTAAATAAAAATGAAACTCAGTAATATTATGCAATTTAAGATAGAAAGAAGGTAATTATACTAATGGAATGGAAAGATGTAACAAATTATTTTACAGAAGAACAAAGACATTATAAAAACACTTATTTAGAAATAGATTATGTTGGAAATGATAAAATTGAGCTAGGGTTGTATTCATCAAAAGATGACTTATACGAAATATATGTGAATTTTGGTATAATGTTTGGCATAGTATATGTCAAAAAAGAAGATGCAAATAAAATTTTTTATGAAATAAAAAATAGAATTGAAGAAGAATATATGAAAAATAAAGAACCATCAGATGAATTTATTAATGGATTTGATAGAAAATATGGATTAAGCTTACCAAATGATTTATTTTTTGATATGGATAAATTATTTAAAATATAGGAGATATTTTTAAAGCTACAGTTCTTTTAGTTAAAGTATTAGGTGAAATGAAAATTAAAGAAGCAATAATAATAAATGGTAATTTGTCTCGCAGATTATAATAAAATGAACTAAAATAGTAGTATTGGAAGAAGGTTAAATAATGAAAATAAGTGATTTGAATCCAAAATATGATAAATTACAACAAGAATATGGGGCAAAAGAATTAACATCTATATATAATGGTGGATGTACTAATAATCCAGATATTTGCTTTGTTTTTATGAATCCAACAGGTAGAAATATTGCATCAGATCCTAATTGGAAAGGTAGAAGATCGCCGTGGATAGGAACTAAAAATATATGGAAATTATTTTATAGAATAGGATTACTTGATGAAAAAATATATGAGAATATTATGGACAAGAAACCTCAAGAATGGGATTAAAAATTTGCAGATTTAGTATATGAAAATGTTGAAAAACATAATTATTTCATTACTAATTTAGGAAAGTGTACGCAAGTAGATGCAAGAGTATTGCCTAATTCTGTTTATATTGAATATTTAGATTTATTGTGCAAAGAAATAGAAATAATTAAACCAAAAATAATTATAACATTAGGAAATCAAGTCAGTTCCATTATATTAAATCAAAACATATCTGTATCTCAATGTAGAAAACAAAGCTTTTCTAAAAATATTGCTGGAAAAGAATATAAAATATATCCAGTTTATTATCCTATTGGAAATGGAATGATGAATATAGAAAAAGCAATAGAAGATATTAAATTTATAATAGAAACAAATAAAAAGAAAGGTGATTTGTATTGAATAATATAGAAAATTTAAAGGACTTAATCATATACCAAAGTCAAAATAACAAAAATATATCAGTAGAAGTTTTATATAATGAAGAAGATTTTTGGCTAACGCAAAAGTCAATGTCAAAATTATTCAATGTTGCAGAAAATAATATAACATATCATTTACGAAATATATTTAAAACAGAAGAATTAGAAGAAAATCGAACTACTCAAAAAATTAGAGTAGTTCAAAATGAAGGAACTCGAAAAGTTTCAAGAGAAGTAACTTTTTACAGTTTAGATGCAATTATAGCAGTTGGTTATAGAGTAAATTCAAAAGAAGCAACAGATTTCAGAATTTGGGCAACAAAAACTTTATATGTATAGAATTAGCACAATTTATAAGCTTTTCAGGAAGCTGTGATATTGACGATTTAATTTTAAATGTATTAGGCGCCATCATATTATATGGAATTTTAAGAATAAAATCAGTAAATAATTTAATTAGAAATATATTTTTATTAGAAAAAAATAAAGTAGAAGTAAATACTATAATTATTATTTTAATACCACAAAAAGCGATTACGTTTATGCATTAATAAACGGCAAAGAGAAATATTTAGTTAAAGACTTATTAAATAATAACCCTACAGACTACCGTATTAGAATTGAAGATTTTGAAAGAGCAAATTTAGATTTTATAAAAGAACCTAAGTATGAAGAAATAAAAATTAACGGTGTTGGAAATGTTTATTCTTCTATTGAAATAAAAGATGAAAATATTTTAGAAATAGATTGTGTAAATAGCGTTTTTGGTGTAAATGCTGAAAATCCAAATGAAGAAACATATGAAATGCAATTTTTTATCATTCCATTAGAGGCAGGAAGCACAGAAGTTGAAATTAAATTAATTGAAACTGGATCAGATATAATAAATAAAATAAAAAAATATTCTGTAACTGTAAAAGAAGATTTAAGTGTTGATTATGAAGAAATAAGTTAAATAGTAGTAAAGGAGAATAAATATGTCAATATTAGTAGATATAAAACAAAACCCTAAAAATTTGAAAAAAATTGGACTTAAGTTTATAAAGAAGATAGCAGCAACAGAAAATTTATGTTTTGGTGTTCTCAATGAAGCTTGTTCCTTTGACGAATACGAAGGCGGAGAAGATATAAGGAATCAATTATTAATTTTATTTAGTAGAAAAAGTTATGGCAGAGGAATGAGTTTAACAATAGATGATAACTATAATTTAGAATTAGTATTAAACTTTCCAGCAACTCAAACTGATATTAATAACTTTTATAAAATTATTAAAAATATTTGTAAAAAGTTAAAAACTGAAACTTTTCTACAAGAGGAAACTAAATATAAAGTAGATAAAATTGAGGAATTAAGAGAAGAAGCTATAATCGGAAATCAAGATTTTATAAAAAATATTATAAAAGAAGAAACAACAATTTTTGGCTGTATGTATCCAATAACTATAGAAGAAGAATTCATTACCAAAATTAAAACACTTAGTAAAGAACAAGCTGTTCAATACTTTGAAAGTTATTTACATGAAAAGCAAAAAGAAGATTATTATTATGCAAAACCTATGATATATCAAAAAGAAAATGGAAAAAGCTTTGCTAAATATGTATTAACAGAGGGTGTACCATCTATATTCCCATTAAAATATTACTTACCATTTAGATATAATCAAAACTTATTAAACGATATTGAAGAGTGGAGTGTAGCAATTGTTGAGAACAATAATAATAATTTAGAATTAGCAGCGGACATACCTTTTGAAGATTTTTATAAGTTATTAGACGTAAAAAGCTTTGCTAAATTTGATGCAACGCATATTATAATAACTGTAGATAAAGAATTATTGCAAAAATTAAAAAATAGTTAAAAGATATAAAAAAGATTTTAAAAGAATGAAGGTGAATTAATGAATTTCTATTTAAGCAATGAACACAGAAAATATATGGGATTGAAACTAGTAATGCCAAATTATGATTTAGTTAAAATAAAGAAAAATGAATTTGAAGAATTTTATTTATTTTTTAATGAAAATAAAATAGTAAAATTAATTTCTTATCATATCTCAAATAATTATATTCAAATGACAGAAAGAGATGTAAACTATGAAACTGCCGAAAATAGAAGTATAGTTTTACCTAAAACATCAAGAGGAAGCAAAAGGAAGTTAATTAGTAGTGTTATAGAATCTTTTAATGGGGAAGGAAATTACTTTGCTATTTCAAAGAACTTAAAAAGCGAAAATGGTCACGCTATTATAGGAAATTATACAACTCAACGAACTTTTTTTGAAGATTCTTATATTAAAGAATGTACTTCTTTAAAAGATATTGAAAAATGGTGTAATAATTATGTTAGTGAATGTACTGAAAAAGATCTAATAGAAGTTCAAGAATTTAGTAATGCAAAAAGACAACACGTAAAATATAAAGAAGGGGATTATTTTAGAGTTAAATTAGGGAGAGGTATATATACGTATGGTAGAATTTTGCTAGATATTTATAAAGGAGTAAAAAATAAATCATTAAATTATTGGAATATTTTTATGGGAAGAGCATTAGTGGTAGAAGTATTTCATATTTTAACTGATAGAAAAGATATTTCAATAGAGGAATTAAAAAAACTAAAAACATTTCCATCACAACATATTATGGATAATAACCTTTACTATGGCGATTATGAAATAATTGGAAATGAAACATTACCTAATAATGTGCTATATCCAATAATGTATGGAAGAAGCATTTCCAACATAGATCCTGATAAAATAATATTTCAATGTGGTAAAATACATATTGAAATTCCTTATGAAAAAGATAAATTATATGGGAATTTTTTAAATAGTGGAATTGGTTTTTCAATTAATCAAGATAAAAAATTAATTGAGCAATGTATAAAAGAAAAATCTAATAATCCCTATTGGGAAAAATACAAGTATTATAATGAAAAAGATTTAAGATCTCCAAAGAATAGAGAAGTATTAATTAAAATATTAAAAGGATTTAAACTCGATAATTTAATGGAATTAATGCAACATAATTACAGTTTATAAGAGAACAGTTAGGATTACATTTAAAAATATTTATAATGATTTGGAACTAGATAGAAATCGATTTATTTAAGAACAACTAGAAAGAGGTGAATATATAGATGAAAAACAATATAATTGAAGTTCAAAATATTAAAGTGAATATAGCAAATGTTAATGATAATGATTATATTTGTATTTCAGACTTTACAAAATTTAAAGAGGGAAAATCCACATCAGATGATATAATTAGAAATTGGCTAAGAAATAGAATTACTTTAGAATTTTTAGGTACTTGGGAATCGATATATAATCCTAATTTTAATTCCGTCGAATTCGACGGGTTTAGAAAAAATGCTGGACTTCATACTTTTACATTAAGTGTTAGTGAGTGGTGTGAAAAAACTAACGCTATAGGTATTTATTCTAAACGTGGTAAGTATGGTGGAACGTATGCACATAAAGATATTGCCTTTGAATTTGCTTCTGCAATTAGTCCCGTTTTTAAAAAGATTTAATAATTAGAAGCAGGTGATTACGGCATTGTAATCCTCTTGTAAAAAGGAAAGGATGCGATAATATTGAAAAAGGGAAATGAAATGACAGTAAATAATGAAAATGAGATAATTGATGTTGAGAGTATTTATCAGGATATACGAAGTAAGATAATAAGTGCAAGAGAAAAAATGATTAAACATATTGATACTACAATGACAGAAGTATATTGGTATGTTGGAAAAATCACTTATGAACTATCTAATAATAGCACTAAAGCTAGTTATGGAAAGAAAGTAATAGATGCATTGTCTATAAAATTAAGTAGAGAATTTGGTAGTGGGTTTTCGCCAGTTAGTATTAGAAGAATGCGTAAATTTTATGAACTATATCCAATTTGGTCAGCAGTGCCGACCGAATTATCTTGGTCTCATTTTCAAGAACTAATTAGGATAGATAGAAAACAAGAAAGAGAGTTTTATGAGCAAGAAGCTATTAAATCCAATTGGGGATATAGAGAACTGAATAGGCAAATTAATACAAAATTGTACGATAGATATTTAATATCTCCTGATAAAAAATTAATTATTGAAGATTCTAAAAAAGGATTAATAGCAAAACAACCGGAAGAACTTTTAAAAACTCCTTATATATTTGAATTCGTTGGATTAAAAGAAAACAAAAATTACTTAGAAACTGATTTAGAAAGTGCTTTATTATCACATTTAACAGAGTTTTTATTAGAACTTGGCAGAGGTTTCTCTTTTGTCGCAAGCCAACAAAGAATTAAGATAGGTGCAGAGTATTATTATCCAGATTTGATATTTTATAATAGATTAGCAAAATGTTTTGTAATAATTGATTTAAAAATCGGAAAATTAACTCATCAGGATATTGGTCAAATGCAAATGTATGTAAATTATTATAAAAAAACTCAAATGATTGATGGAGAAAATGAACCTATTGGAATACTACTTTGTGCAGATAAAGATGATGCTGTGGTGGAGATGACTTTAGGGGATGATGTAAAAAACGTATATGCATCTAAATATTTAACTTATTTTCCTACTAAAGAAGAGTTGATTAAAATAATTCGAGATGAAAAAGAATTATACGAATTATCAAAAGAAGAAGGTGATAATAATGAATGAAAATCAAGATAAGGGGTTGCATAAAAGCGTAATCAACTGGTATCCAGGCCATATGGCAAAAACCAAGAAGCAAATAAAAGAAGATATAAATATAATAGATGTAGTAGTAGAAATACTAGACGCACGTATTCCTATTTCAAGCCAAAATCCTGATATAAAGGAATTAGTAAAAAATAAAAAAAGAATAATATTATTAAACAAATCAGATTTGGCAGATAAAGAAGAAAACAATAAATGGATAAAATATTTTAAGCAAAATGGAATACCAGCAATTTTAACAAATGCAAATAATGGCATAGGAATAAAAGAATTAATAAATAAAATAGAAGACTTAATGAAAGAAGAATTGGAAAAACAGGCTTTAAAAGGTAGAGTAGGTAAGTCAGTACGAGCTATAATATTAGGAATACCAAATGTTGGGAAATCATCTTTAATAAATAAAATAACAAATAAAAAATCGGCACAAGTAGGTAATAAACCGGGAGTAACAAAACAAAAACAATGGATAAAATTAAGTAATAAAATAGATTTACTAGATACTCCAGGAATTTTATGGCCAAAATTTGAAAGTCAAGAGGTAGCTTTAAATTTAAGTTATATAGGTACTATTAAAGATGAAAATTTAGAAATAACAGAAATAGTATATAATCTTTTAAAAGTGTTAAAGGATAATTATATGGTAAATTTATTAAATAGATATAAATTTACAATAGAAGAGTATGAAAATCAATGTTATATAACAGAAGATAAAATAATATCATTATTAGAATTAATTGCTAAAAAAAGAGGTTGCATAAAACAAGGAAATGTACTTGACATAGAAAAAATTTGTGGTATAATATTAGAAGAATTTAGAAATGGTAAAATTGGTAATATTACATTAGAAAAATGTAATATGATATAATATAAAGGAGTAATTAGTTGAAAAATAAAGAAGAATTAAAATTAATATCACCTTTAACTTGGGCATATATAGGAGATGCTGTATATGAGTTATATATACGAGAATACTTAATAAAAAATACAAATTTAAAACCTCATAAATTACATATAGAAACAATAAAATATGTAAAAGCATCTGCCCAAGCCAAAATTTTACAAAAAATTGAAGAATTTTTAACAGAAGAAGAAAAAGAAGTAGTAAAAAGAGGTAGAAATACTAAAACGCATAGTGCACCAAAAAATGCAGACTTAACAGATTATATGTATGCAACAGCTTTCGAAGCGTTAATCGGTTATTTGTATGTAACAGAACAAAGTAAACGTTTAGAAGAAATATTGAAACTATGTGTGAATTGCTAGATATATAAGCGTAATACATAACATTATATGGCCCATTGGTCAAGCGGTTAAGACGCCACCCTCTCAAGGTGGAATCATGGGTTCGATTCCCGTATGGGTCACCAAAAATAAAATCTCTGTATGTACGATTTCCTGCACTACAGAGATTTTTATGTTTAAAAATATGATTAATGTAAGTATGTAATTTTAATTATTAAATATATCCATATTCTTCCATCGCATTTAAAACGTATTGAGCTCGTTCATCTGCCAAATCTGGATTAACATCTAAAGAATAAACACTAGGTGCATTAGGAATTCCTGCAAGTAAAGCACATTCTTCTAAAGTAAGTTCATCTAGTGATTTATCAAAATATCCTCTAGCAGCTTCTTTCACACCATAATATCCACTGCCAAAATAATTTGTATTTACATATAATTCTAAAATTTTATCTTTATTATAATTTTTTTCTAAATCAAAAGCAACAAACACTTCTGCGATTTTTCTAGTCATTTTCTTTTCTTGAGAAAAATATAAATTTTTAGCCACTTGTTGGGTAATAGTACTTCCACCTTCAACATAGCTTAAATTTGTAACATTTCTAACAATGGCTCGCCCAATAGAAATTATGTCTATACCACTATGATCATAAAATCTATGGTCTTCTATTGCTACAACTGCATTAACATAATCTTTAGGCAGTTCATCGAAATATGCATAATTTTCATCTTCTTCAAGACTTGCAATTTTATCTTCTAAAGGCACTTCATTAATTGCCGTTTTATACATAGAATAGCCACTAATTATCAAAATAAGTAATACTATAATTATTATAATTAATATTAGTAATAAAAGTCTTTTTAATATTTTCATATATTTTTCACCTCTTATTCTTCATAATAATTATTATAACTTAAATTAAAATAAAAGTCTATATAAAATGAAAAAATGTTACTAGATAATGGTAGTTTTCTTAAAACGTTTGAAAATACTAGGATTAAATTAAAATCGAATGTGCAGTAAGAGAATATTAGAACTTCTATACTTATTAGCCATTATCCTGTAACGAAAAAATTAAAAAATTTAGAAAAGTGCTTGCATTCGTAAGAAAAATTTGGTATAATGTTATAGTTAATAAAAACACACATTAAATTAGTTTAAAATTGTGCTTAAAAAAAGTTGTTTTAAATGTTTGAAATTTAATGGAGGTAAAAAACAAAAATAGGAGGATTTAAAAATGGCAGTAATCGCAATGAAACAATTACTAGAAGCAGGTGTTCATTTCGGACATCAAACAAGAAGATGGGATCCTAAAATGGCTGAATA
>CALXUC010000026.1 GCA_944391575.1 uncultured Clostridia bacterium
CGCTTAGCTCCTAGTATTACTACTAGTCTCCCAAGACTCGCTACTGGCGGAATGGCTAGTTCCTTTCCAGATGGGGGGTCCACCCATTAAATTACATGACCTTCAAGGTCGCACTATATATACAACCATGCGGGTTTCAGCGATTTTTTCTATTTTTTTGTTCTTTTTTCTTTTAATTTTAAGTTTTCTATCATTTTAATCTTTCTCCTTCTTTGTTATTTTCTCTATCTTACCATACTTTTCTATTTTATGCAATACTAAATTTTTTTATTTTCTTTATGCTTCAACCTCTTCTACATAAAATTCTTCAAATCCTACAAATACTACTACATATTTTCGTAAATTCTTATTTGCTTGTAATCTCTCATCTTTCATATAATTTTTTAATTGTTCTTTAGCTTCATTTTTAGCTTTTTCTATCTTTGCTTCACTGCTATCTTTTTTACTTAAATATTTTAATTCTATGAGGCCCTCGCATATATTTAAACTTCTATCTTTATTTCTAATATATACATAGGTAAACCATTACCATTCCATGTAGTACCATTATTTTGCCACTATTTTTAATTACTAAAATATTATCATACTTTTTAAGTTTATACAAGTTCAAAATTTTTCATTTTAATTATATTTCACTAACTGCAATATCTGCTCCTACTGCTACTACACAATATTTTCTTAGTCCTTCTATAGCCTTTATTTCTTCTAATTCTGCATATTCTTTTAATTGTTTTTTTCCTTCTTCTTGTTTTTCTTTTAATTTATTTGCTTCTTCTTTTTTCAAATATTTAAATTCTATCATCACACTTTTGTATCCTCTATCTCTATTCTTTGGTATTAATAATATATCTGGATACCTTCTTTCAACTTCTGGTTCTGATTTTAACCTAAATGTTTTTAGATTCATTGCTATACAGTAAAATATAAGCTTTACATATTTCTCATCAAATTTTATATAATCTCTATTAGATAAATTGTTTAAGCATTCTTCTAATACATCTATTATTTTATCTATTTTACCTTCTAATGCTATTTCTCTTGCAATTTCTGAATAATATTCGTTTATATCTATATCTAATTCATCGCCTAAGATTTTTAAGAAGTAATCTGCATATAACTCTTTCATTACCACGTTCGGTATATTTAATCTCGGGTATCCTACTTCTTCACCTTCTATTGTTAAATATCCTAAATAAAATAACATAGATACTAAATCCTCTTTTGTAAATTTTTTTACAGGATTAAATTCTACAGTTATTTCGCTTACTATTCCTTCTCCTACTATTGTTTTTTCTATTATTTTTTCTCTTTCTTCTCCTTTATACAAACTTAACATTCTTCCTAATTTTGTATAATCACTTGCTATGTTTATATCAATTAATTGTTCTGGTATTGTATTATTTTCCTTATATCCATTTAGAAAAAATAAACACATATTTGAATTATATGTATTTTCTTTTGCATATAACGAAAATTTATATCCGTCATAATATTCTTTCATTATTGGTAATATCCCTTCTTTTTCTTCTCTAGTAATTCCTTGGCTATCCAACATTTGCATTAATTCTTCTTTCGTAAAACCTAACATTCCATTAAAATTTGAATTTCTTGTTTTATCTGAACATATATTAAAGCCAGATGTTAAGCTATCTAATGTAATTGGTGCTACTCCTGTTATAAATATTCTATCTACTACACTTTCAGTTCCTTTTTTTAATATTTCATACCATTTTCTTACTTTTCCATTTTTAGATACCAAATTCTTAAATTGATCTACATTAAATCCTAATAGCTCATTTGCAAAATGATCATATTCATCTATTATTATATATATTTTTTCTGTTTCTCTTTGTATTTGAAAAGCTTTAAACAAATTATCTAATATATTTTCTGCCTCTTGTTCTTCATTTACAAAAAAATCTAAATTATATTTATCTACGAATAATTTTATTGATGATGCTACTTCTCTTTTAAAACCACGTATTGTGCTTTCTCCATCTGTTGTATCTATTCCTGAAAAATTAAATCTTAATATATGATATTTATTTCTTAACTCTGTTGGATTTTTTCCTATATATGTTTCTCCATATAATTTTTCAAATTTATCTTTTTTTCTTACATCATAATAATTTTCTAAGGTACTTGTAAATAATGTTTTTCCAAATTTTCTTGGTCTTAAAAACATTATATATGGTTCTGGTATTTTTTCTAATCTTTCTATGTATGATGTTTTATCTACATAATAATAACCATCTTCTTGTATTCTCTCATAGTCACTTATTCCATATGGTAGTTTCTTCATCTTACTAACTCCCTTCTTGATTTTAAGAACTTTGTCTATATTATACTACATAAATAAGAAAAAGAGCAAGTTTTTCTTGCTCTTTTTGAAAATTTTTTACAATATATCATTAAATACTTTTTTACTTCATACAAGACTTCTTCTAACTTATTTTAAATATTAACTCTATTCTCCAATTATCCCCCCACCAAGCAAAATATTATCATTATACAAAACGACTGATTGTCCTTTAGTTATAGCTCTTTGAGGTTCTTCAAATATTATTTTATACATATCATTTTCTAATTTTTCTATTCTAGCATTTGCTGGTTTAGCGGCATATCTAATCTTTACTGTTATATTTTCCATTTTTTGAACTTCTTCAAAATCTACTTGAAAATTAAAGTCTTTAGCTATTAATTCTGATTTGTATAAATCTTTTTCTTCTCCTAGAACAATTTGGTTCTTACTTTTATTTAATTCTATAATAAATAATGGTTGCGTGCTTGAAATTCCGTAGCCCTTTCCTTTGGCCTATTGTGTAATATATCAAGCCACGATGTTCCCCTAGTTTATTTCCTTTTGTATCAACTACGTCACCTTTTTTTATAGCTTTTTTTAAATTACTATCTAAAAATTTACCGTAATCATTATCTTTTATAAAGCAAATTTCTTGGCTATCTTTTTTACTACTAATTATATCTAAATTTTCGCTTTTTAAAATATTTCGTATTTCTTCTTTGCTTTCAAAATCTGCTAAAGGGAAAATTATATGATTTAATTTTTCCTTTTCTATCCCGTACAATACGTAAGTTTGGTCTTTTTTATCTGATTTTGATTTTACTATTACATTTTGTTTTAAAGCGTCATTATATACAATTTTAGCGTAATGTCCTGTTGCAATATAATCGTAATTATTATTTTTCATATAATCATATAAAACACCAAATTTTAAATATATATTACATTGTATACAGGGATTTGGAGTTTCTATATTTGCATACGTTTCTATAAAATTATTTATAACTTTATTTTTGAATATTTCTTCCGCTTCTATAACAACGTGTTCTATTCCTAATTTCTTGCAGACTAATTTTGCATCTTTAATTGCATTTTCATTTTCTGGAATCATATTTAAAGTAACACCTGTAACATCATAACATTGCTTTTTCAACAATATAGCACAAGCGCTACTATCAACTCCACCACTCATAGCAAGTAAAACTCTTTTATTTTGCATAATGAACTCCTTAATATAATTATATTATTATTTTTATTTAACAATATATAATTTTATAATATTAGTTTTCTACACTTATATGTACTTCTTTTAATTGTTCTGGTTTTACCACATTTGGTGCTTTCATTAAAAGATCTCTTGCTTTTTTATTTTTTGGGAATGCTATTACTTGCCTAATATTATCTTCTTTTGCAAGTAACATTACAATTCTATCTAATCCAGGTGCTGCTCCTGCGTGAGCTGGTGCTCCATATTGGAATGCGTTGTATAATGCTCCAAATCTTTTTTTAACTTCGTCTTCCTCATATCCTGCTATCTCAAATGCTTTTACCATTATTTCAGGATTATGATTTCTTACGGCTCCTGATGCTATTTCATACCCATTGCATACTAAGTCGTATTGATATGCGTATATGTCTAATGGATCTTTTTCTTCTAATGCTTTTAATCCACCTTGTGGCATAGAGAATGGATTATGGTTAAAATCTATTGTTCCTTCGTCTGATAATTCATACATTGGGAAATCTACTATCCAGCAGAATTTATATATATCTTTTTCTATCAAATCTAAATCTTGACCTAATTTTATTCTTAATCCACCTGCTATTTTTTGTGTTTTTTCTACTACTGCGTTACTTCCTTTTTCTCCTGCTACAAAGAATACAGCAGTATTTTTACTTATATTTCCTAATGATATAAGTTTTTCTTTTATTTCCTCAGTTATAAATTTAGCAATAGAACCTGTTACATTTAAGTTTTCGTCAAATTTTATCCATGCTAATCCATTTGCTCCTAATTCTTCTTTAGTATATTCTACTAATCCATCAAAATATTTTCTTGATTGATTATATGCTTCTTCTACTGCTATCATTTTAACTATTTTACCCTTAAAAGCATTAAAATCTGAATTTTCAAATATGCTACTTGCATCTTTTATAATTAATGGATTTCTTAAATCTGGTTTATCTGAACCGTACACTTCCATTGCCTCTTTGTATGGAATTCTTTTAAAAGGCGCTTCTGTTATCTTCCAGTCGCTATGTTCTTTGAATGTATTAGGTATTACTTGTTCTAATACTTCAAATACATCTTCTTGAGTTGCAAAACTCATTTCAAAATCTAATTGATAAAATTCACCTGGTGATCTATCAGCTCTTGGGTCTTCGTCTCTAAAGCATGGTGCTATTTGGTAATACTTATTAAAACCTGCTATCATTAATAATTGTTTAAATTGTTGTGGTGCTTGTGGTAATGCATAAAATTCGCCTTTATGTAATCTGCTAGGCACTAAAAAATCTCTTGCTCCCTCTGGAGATGAGCTTGTTAAAATTGGAGTTTGTATTTCTGTAAATCCTAATTTATCCATTTCGCTTCTTAAAGTTTTCATTATTCTAGATCTCAATAAAATGTTATTATGTAATTTTTCATTTCTTAAATCTAAAAATCTATACTCTAATCTTAAATCTTCTCTAGCATCATCTACCATAGAATTTATCTCAAAAGGTAATACATTTTTACATTTTCCAACTATTTCTAAGTTATTAGCAATAACTTCAATTTCTCCAGTTTTTAATTTATCGTTAACCTTTTCTCTCTTCTCAACTTTTCCATCTACAGTAATTGCAGTTTCAGTTGTAAGATCTTTTAAAACATCTTGTAAATCTTCGCCAACAATAATTTGTGTTATACCAAACTCATCTCTTAAATCTATAAATGCCATTTTACCTAAATTTCTTATTTTTTGTATCCACCCTGATAATTTTACAACCTGTCCTACATTTGTAATATTTAATTCCCCACAAGTATTTGTTCTATATTTCATTATTATACGCTCCTTTAATATTTTGTCGTGATATATAGCTATTTTTAGTCAAAACATAGCTAGGGCGCCACAATCCGGGTCTTGACTTGCAAATAGCTATATATCACGCCTTTAATAAAATCAATATAATTTAACAACTATTATTCATTCACAATATCATCTAAAACAATTTGCTCATTTTCATCTAATTTAAACTTTGGAAGTTCTGGTAAGTCATTTAAAGATGTTAATCCGAATGTTTTTAAAAAATTACTAGTTACTTGATATGTATTAGGTCTTCCTGGTGCATCAGATTTGCCCGCTTCTTCTATTAAGTTATATTCTAATAATTTATACATAGTTCCATCTGAATTAACGCCTCTTATAGACTCAATCTCCGCCCTTGTTATTCTAGGATTATATGCAATTATAGCTAAAGTTTCCATTGCAGGATTAGATAAATTAGGTTTAGACCTATTATCAAATAATGGATATATATAATCGTAATACTCTTTTTTAGTACACATTTGGTAAGCATCATTTATTTTTATAATCTCTACTCCTCTATTTTGAGAGATAAAATCAAATTGTAAACTCTCCATTATGTTTTCTAATTGCTCTTTATTTAATTCTAATATTTTCATAAATTCTTTTTCGCTAATTTCTCTACCAGTTGAAAATAGCATAGCCTCTATAATTGCTTTTAATTCTTTAATTTCCATAATACATCTCTTTCTTTTTATTATTTGCATATATTTCGCAATTTTTCCTAATTTATGTACTTGTATACATTCTATATTATTTATTATTAACTAATAATTCTGCCACTTTAACAACAGGTCCTGCACCTACTGTTAAGACTAAATCATCTTTTTGAATGTTTTTCTTTAAATAATCTGCAATATCTTCATACTTACCTATATATATTGCATTTTTACCTTTTTCTTTTAATTTATTTACAATATCTTCTGGATATATATTATATATATTTTCTTCTCTTGCTGCATAAATATCAGCTATAATTATATTATCAAAATCTTCTAGAGCTTCTACAAAATCATCTAACAAGTTAAATGTTCTACTATATGTATGTGATTGAAAAACTCCCCAAGATTTATTATATTTTTTACATTTCATAGCTTTCACGGTAGCTTTTATTTCTGTTGGATGGTGAGCGTAATCATCGTATATTTTAGCGCCATTTACTTCACCTATATACTCAAATCTTCTATTTGCACCATGAAATTCTTGTAATGCTGTTTTCATACTTTCTTTTGATATATGATACATTTCGCATAAAGCTATACAAGCTAAAGCATTTAAAACATTATGTTTGCCCGGAACAGATAATTTAAAAGTATCGTATTTTTCATTATTAAAATATACATCAAATTTTGCAAATCCATCTTTATCATAAACTATATTTTTAGCTATAAAATTTGCATTTTCATTTTCTATAGCGAAAGTATATACTTTAATATTTTTAGAAATTTCATCTAATAATTCTAAACAAGATTTATCATCTGCATTAGTTACTAAGTATCCATCTTCTGGCAATATATTTGCAAATTTTATAAATGCTTTTTTTACATTTTCAAACGTTTTAAAGTAATCTAGATGGTCATTATCTATATTTAAAATTATCTCTGCCTTAGGATAAAAATGTAAAAAGCTTTCTACATATTCACAAGCTTCTATTATAAAATGGTCACTTCCACCTATGTAATAATTTCCTTTTATTTCTTTTAAATTTGCTCCTACTTGTATAGTAGGCTCTAATTCTTTATTTTTCTTTCCTTCCTCTAAAAAACATAATGATACCATAGATGTAGTAGTTGTTTTTCCATGAGTTCCTGAAATACATATAGTTTCCTTATATAATTTTGTTATTAATCCTAAAAATTCTGCTCTTTCCATACAATGTATTCCTAAAGTTTTTGCAGCTACTAATTCTGGATTATCTTGTTTTATCGCAGCTGTATACACTACTAAATCTACATTTTTTACTAATTCTGGATTAGTACCTATTGTTACAGGTATTCCTGTATTAGATAATTTTATTGTTATATCAGTCTCAGCATTATCTGAGCCAGTTACTTCTATCCCCATATATTGTAGTATTTTAGCAATACCACTCATGCTTATTCCACCAATTCCTATCATATGTACTCTTTTTAAGTCTTTTAAATTTATATCCATTTTACTCGCCCCTAACTAAATCTTATTTATTATATACTTTTTTTTGAATTTTTTCAATATATATTACGATTTTATTGGAAATAATGTGTTACAATTCATTAAAAATTTTATAAAAATTTGATATATAGCTATTCTTAGTCAAAACATAGCTAGGGCGCCACAATCCGGGTCTTGAGCTTCACAATAGCTATATATCAAGTTTTTGCAAAAATTATACGTTCTCTTACTGAATTGTAACAATAATTTACTGCATATTTTTATGCATGCAGAAAGGCACCTAAAAAGGTGCCTTTAAAAAAATATATATCTTATTCTGCTGTTGACTCTGGAGCATTATATGCAGCTAATATAGCTGTTTGAATTTTTTCCCTAGTTTCAACATTGATTGGATGAGCTATATCTTTGAATTCTCCGTTTGGAGTTTTTCTACTAGGCATAGCTATAAACAATCCATTTTGGCTTTCTATAACTTTAATATCATGAACTGCGAATTCATTATCGAAAGTGATAGAAGCAACTGCTTTCATTCTGTTTTCAGAATTTACTTTTCTTAAACGTACATCTGTAATTTGCATTACTGCACCGTCCTTCCACTGAAATTATTTTTTATACATAATTTTATATGTATATTTATATATTCGTCACTTTTTTTATTTTTCCTTCTTTATTTTTCAAAAAATTTAAAAATTTTCTAACAATAGCCTATAAGTTACAAGATAATAGATAAAATCGATAATCCATGGATAATCCTAGAATAAAATAAAAATCGAATGTGCAGGAAAAATATATTTGATATAAATACCATTATTCTGATTTTTTGTATTTCCAGTTGACATAACTTTAAAAATAGTGTATAATATATATGCGTAATTTTAACCAAAGGAGGAGTTATGCAGAATAACATTCTGTCTAACAAGCATCTTGTTATAATAAAAGAATTGAAAAGTTTCTTTTCTATTACAATTTATATGGGAATAACAATTGTTGCTCTGCTTCCGGATAAGATTACTTATCTTAAGGATGTGGCAACTCTCCAAGAGATGGGATTTACCAAAAAAGATAGATCCACATTCGTTCGTTAAGAGTAAGTAATCTCACTGCATAAACTCATTTTTTTAGGTAGCGGAAATTTCCGCTACCTATTTTTTATACTCATTTTTACAATTTTCAGCTTTTAATAAGATATTTCATTTAAAGCTACTTGTTACTCATTTCTTCTAGTTTTAGAAGTGCTTCCCATCTAGCATCTACTTCTTTTTGGAATTCTTCTATCATCCATTCGTTTCCAGCTTTAAACATATGGTGGAAACGTTTTTGTGGTCTTAAGAATTCTTCTACTGGAAGTTTTTTAGCAGGTTTATAATTTATAACATATTTTCCATCTATAACTTCATATAAAGGCCAATAGCAAGTATCTACAGCTAACTTATTAATAACCATTAAATCTTCTGTATTATATCCCCAACCTCTTGGGCAAGGTGCTAATACGTTTAAGAAACAAGGTCCTTTTGTATAAATTGCTTTTTCTGATTTTTCATATAAATCTTTAAAATTTGCTGTTGCTATTGATTGTGCTGCATAAGGAATATGGTGGGCAGCCAATATTTCTGTTAAATCTTTTCTTGATTGCATTTTTCCCGGAATAACTTCTCCAGCTGGCGTTGTTGTTGTATCTGCAAATTTTGGAGTTGCTGACGAACGTTGTATTCCTGTATTCATATATGCTCCGTTATCGTAACATACATATACCATGTCGTGTCCTCTCTCCATTGCACCAGAAAGACTTTGTAAACCTATATCGTAAGTTCCTCCATCTCCACCAAATGCTATAAATTTTATTTCTGTATCTTCAGGAATCTTGCCTTTCTTTTTAAAGACTTTATATGCTGTTTCTACACCAGATAATGTAGAAGCTGCATTTTCAAAAGCTGTATGAATATATGAGTCTGTCCAAGCTGTGTATGGATATATAAAAGATGCAACTTCCATACAACCTGTAGCATTTGATACTACTGCGAAATCATCTTTCTTTAAAGCTCTTAATATCATTCTTGTAACTACTGGAGCACCGCAGCCAGCACACATTCTATGTCCTGATGTAAAGCGAGATGGTTTTTCTGCTACTATTTCTTTTAAATTATATGCCATATTAATCCTCCTTCCTTAATCCTAAATATCTATAAGGATTTTCAACTTTATTTTCAGAATCTTTTATTTCTAACAAATCATTATATACTTTTTCTAAGTCATCCATTTTAGTGTCACGACCACCTATTCCATAAATATAATTTACGGCTTTTACATTTTTATTATTTACATATAAAGCTGATGTAATATCTTGGAATAAAACTCCACCTACAGCATTTAAACTATCGGCTCTATCTAAAATAGCTACTGCTTTTAAATGAGCTATAGCATTTGCAATTTCTTCTGCTGGGAATGGTCTAAATACTCTTAACTTAAGTAATCCTACTTTTACCCCTTTATCTCTTAGTTCATCTACAGTTGCTTTCGCTGTTCCAGCTGTAGAATTCATACAGATTATTGCAACTTCTGCATCTTCTAATTTATATTCTTCAAAGAAACTATATTTTCTGCCTGTTAATTTTTCAAAGTCATCTGCTACTTCTAAAATAACTTTTTTAGCATTTCTCATAGCATCTGCTTCTGCTGCCTTATGTTCAAATAAATATGCTTGTAAGTCTAAAGGACCTATAGATAAAGGATTTTTCTTATTCAATAAATAATCTTTAGGTTCGTATTTACCAACAAAAGCTTTTACTTTATCATCTTCAATAAGTTCTATATTTTCAATAGAATGAGATGTTATGAATCCATCTTGACATACCATTAATGGTAACAAAACCTCTTTATGTTCAGCAATTCTATGTGCCATTATTAAATTATCATAAGCTTCTTGATTATTTTCAGAAAATAACATTATCCACCCAGCATCTCTAACTCCCATTGCATCTGAATGGTCACAATGTATGTTTAGAGGACCAGATATTGCTCTATTTACTAAAGCCATTACTATAGGTAAACGTAAACTAGAAGCAATATTTACCATTTCCCACATTAAGGCTAAACCATTTGAAGATGTAGCTGTCATAGCTCTTGCACCAGCAGCTTCTGCACCTATACAAGCACTCATTGCACTATGCTCGCTCTCTACAGCAACAAATTCTGTATCCACGCTTCCATTACTTACGAAAGTTGAAAAATACTGTGGAATTTCTGTAGAAGGTGTAATAGGGAAAGCGGCAACAACATCAGGGTTAATTTGTTTCATACCTAAAGCAGTTGCTTCATTTCCACTTAATCTTTCTCTTATACTCATATTAAAATTCATTCCTTTCTTGTTTTGTTTAAATACATATACGATTATGAAAACATTTTATTTTAAAATCTCTTCTACTCTTCTTTCATTTCTATAGCTTTAAAAGGGCACACTTTGGCACAAATGCCACATCCCTTACAAGCATCGTAATCGTAATCTGTTCTTTTTTGTTCTTTTGTAACTGGTATTGCATCTTCTGGGCAAACTGGAAAACATAAGCCACATTGTTTACAATTTTCTTCTATCCATTTTGGAGCTACAGAGCGCCAGTCGCCTGTTTTGAAGTTTTTTGCATTTCCAGCTTCACAAATATTACCACCAATAGTTATTTTATTGTATGGCGTGTTTGGGTTAATTTCCATGATTGTTAATCTCCTTCCTATATTTCATGAGTTTAATAAATTTATAATTTATGAATTTTTTGTAAAGCAAGTTCTAGGGCTTTCATATTTCCATCGATTACTTCTGGTTTTTTTGCAAATTTATGGTTAAAAGATTGTCTCATATTTTTTAAGAATTCTTCTTCTTCCATAATTCCACTTACTTTTACTACTGCTGCTAACATTGGTGTATTCGGGAAATACTTACCTAATGTTTCTATTGATATTGTTTTCGCATCTATTGTATATATGTTATTGTAATTTGGTATTTTCTTAGTAATTTCTTCTTTATTTTTTGTAGTGTTTATAATAATTGCTCCGTCTTTTTTTAATCCTTCAGTTACATCTATTGAGTCTAAAAGTGTATCGTCTACAACTATTACATAATCTGGTTCATATATATTGCTGTGTATTGTGATAGGTGTGTCACTTATTCTGTTATATGCTGTTAATGGCGCTCCCATTCTTTCTGGCCCGTATTCAGGGAAACCTTGTACATATTTACCAGTACTAAATGCAACTTCGGCTAATAATAATGAAGCTGTTTTTGTACCTTGTCCACCTCTACCATGCCACCTTATTTCTATTAAATTGTTCAAAATAAAACCTCCTTTTTTTAATATACGTATAGTATATTCTTAAAGCTATAAAAAGTCAAGAGAAAATTAAAATTTGCGTTGCTTTACATAAATTTTTATGGTATAATATTAATAACCTTTTTTAACAATCAACCAAAGGAGTAGTTATGGCTTCCAATAGTCACTTCTACAACAGACTGATGGAATATCAGTTTGTTGTGGATGAGGTTAAACGTCTTAAAGAACAGATCATGAATCATAAAAGAAATATTAGCAATCTACAGTCAAAATGTGATCATCGCTTGCTTATTTACTATGACCTCAGAAAGGTCACCTTTAGGAGAGATATCTTAACATCAGATCTGGTCTTTTGCCCATTCTGTGGAAAGAGGATTTTTACCTTAGAACTTGATGAGAAAGGAAAAACAATCCTCATCGACAAAGTAGCCCACTTTCCAAACCCAGAGCACAAACTCCGGGCAATAAATGAACGGTACAAAAGCTTGCTCGTGAATTTTCACGATATGGAACATAAGGAATTAATAAGCCAATTTTTTAACGTTTACACAGTAAATATTGTGAAGTAACACCCCAACCTTAGCTCTTAGATTAACAAAATTTTGTATATCTAAGAGCTATTCTTATGCTACAACTCACAGCTTATCTAATATAATTATATAAACTATGAAGTCTAACTTTCTTATATCTTTGCAAAACTTATTCTTCTTAAAATCTTATTTGCCTCTATTACTTTTACTGTTATTTTATCTCCTACTTTATATATAAATCTGCTTTTCTCTCCTGTTAAAGTTTTATGCTCATCATCATATATAAAGTATTCGTCACCTAAATTTTCAAAGCGAATTAATCCTTCTATAGTATTTTCTAATTCTACATATACGCCAAAGTTAGTAACATTTGATATTATTCCTTCATATTCTTCTCCAATTTTACTTTCCATATATTCTGCCATTTTTATATCTACACTTTCTCTTTCTACTTTTTGAGCAGTTTTTTCTGCTTCTGAAGATGTTTTTGCGAACTTTTCAGCTTGTTTTGCAAATTTTTGTTTTTTATTATCACTAGCCTCAAAATATTCTGATATAATTCTATGAATAAATAAATCTGGGTATCTTCTAATTGGAGAGGTAAAGTGGCAGTAATATTTGCTCCCTATCCCAAAATGTCCTATATTTTTAGCCTCGTATCTTGCTAATTTCAATGTTCTTAATACTAAATTTAATATAACTCTTTCTTCTGGTTTTCCTTTTACTGCTTCTATTAATTTTGAAAATTCTGTTGGATATATTTTATCTTCTTGTATTTTTATTCTGTAATTAAAATTATATAAAAATTTATTTAACTCTCTTACTTTTTCAACATCAGGTTCTTCATGAACTCTATAGATAAATGGCACATCTAGCCAGAAAAACTTTTCAGCAATAGTCTCATTAGCAGTCAGCATAAATTGCTCTATAATCTCATTTGCAAAAGTAGTCTCATATTTTTTTACATCTATGCATTTTCCATTATCATCTAATACAATTTTGCTTTCAGGGATATCTAAATTTAAGTAACCGTTTTTAAGTCTCCTAGATTTTAATATATGTGCCAATTCTTCCATTAACTTAAAATTGTTTATATACTTTTCATATTTCTTACAAACTTCTTTATCTGAATTACTTATAATTTTATAAACATCTGTATAAGTCATTCTTTCTGTTACTTTAATAATCGCTTTATATACATCTGAGGAAATAACTCTCCCCTTCTCATCTATTTCCATTGTTACAGATAATGTAAAACGTTCTTCTCCTGCATTTAAGCTACATATCCCGTTAGAGAGTTCAAAAGGCAACATAGGTATTACTCTATCTAACATATATATACTTGTACCTCTTAAACGTGCTTCCTTATCTAATTCAGAACCTGATTTTACATAGTAACTTACATCTGCAATATGAACATCTAGAATATAATTTCCATCTTCATTCTTTCTAACTGCAACAGCATCATCTAAATCTTTAGCATCTTCACCATCTATAGTAAAAATCACTTCATCTCTTAAATCAACACGATTAGGAATATCATTCTTATCTACTAATTGGTTAAGCGTTCTTGCTTCGTCTAAAACTGGAATCGGAAATTCATACGGCAACTTATATTCTTTAATTAAAGATAACATATCAACTCCAGCTTCATCTACTCTACCTAAAACTTCTATAACTTTCCCCTCAGCATTTTTATCTTTTTCTGGGTATTTTGTAAGCTTAACAACAACTTTATCATTATTTTTAGCACCATTAAAATGTTTTTTAGGTATAAATATATCAGTTCCTAAATTTTTATTATCAGGAATTACAAATCCGAAATTTTGACTCTTTTGAAAAATACCAACTATTGTATCATTTTTATGTTTTACAATTTTTACTATTTTTCCCTCTACACTTTTACCTTCACTGGCTTCAGTATCTAATAAAGAAACTAAAACTGTATCACCATCTAAAGCATTAAGTTTGTTATTATCTTTAGATATAAATATATCTGAATTTAGCTTTTCTTTTAAAACTTCATTTAATTCTACAAAACCATAGCCTTTTTCTTTTGATATAAATTTTCCTTCTAAAAACTGTTCACTATTCTTTTTTAGCTTTCCTTTTTTCATTTATAAAATTCACTTCCATTCTGCAAATTATTATACACAGTTTTGGAAAATTTATCAAGTGTCATTTATATACATAATATTTATATTAAATCACCAGGAAATCCTAGGATAAAATAAAAATCGAATGTGCAGTAAAAATATATTAGAAATTCTTAAGCTTAATTATGGAAATAGTTCACGTCGAGCCTAAGCGAGGACGAAGTGAAAGGGTGCCATAATTAAGCTTTAGAATTTCTTTATATTTTTGCAAACCGAGATTTTATATTTTAGCATAGGATTTCCTAGTGATTTATAGACTATTCTATATATGAAAAAAGAGAGTTAAAACCTAAATTTTAACTCCCTACTTTCTAACTCCTATTATTTATCATGCCTGCTGATTTTATACGTGCATTTGAACGTCTAATAGATGCTTGTAATTCTGCTTTCATACCTAAATCATTCTTAGCATCGTTTAATTCTTCTTCTGCGCGTCTTATGCTTTCTAAGTCTTTTTGAGTATCTATTTCGTCACACCATTCGGCATCATCTATTATAGCTGTTACTTTTTTTCCAGTAATTTCAATAAATCCTTCTGTAATAAATGCAAATTTTGTTTCTTTTTCACCCACTATTTTTAAAGTGCAATCTTTGTTTGCAACTAACATAGGAATATGATCTGCCATTACTCCCATTTGACCATTTTCTGTTTCAAATACTACGCTTACTACATCTCCGACAAAAAATTTTCGCATTGGAGTAATTACTTCAAATTTAAATAATTTTGCCATATAATTTCAGTCCTTTCTTGAGACTTATTTCATATTTTCAGCATTTTTTATAACATCATCTATTGTTCCCATCATGTAGAATGCTGCTTCTGGATATTGATCCATATTACCAGATATAATTTCTTTAAATCCTCTTATAGTTTCTTTGATAGGAACATATTTACCTTTTCTACCTGTAAATTGTTCTGCAACAAAGAATGGTTGTGATAAGTATTGTTGAATTTTTCTTGCTCTATATACTACTTGTTTATCTTCTTCAGATAATTCGTCCATACCTAATATAGCAATTATATCTTGTAATTCTTTATATCTTTGTAACATTTCTTGAACTTTTCTAGCTGTTTCGTAATGTTCTTTACCTACAATACGTGGATCTAATATTCTAGAAGATGATTCTAGAGGGTCTACAGCTGGATAAATACCTAATTCAGATATTGATCTTGATAATGCTGTTATAGCGTCTAAGTGAGCAAATGTTGTTGCTGGTGCTGGGTCTGTATAGTCGTCAGCTGGAACGTATACGGCTTGTATAGATGTTATAGAGCCTTTTCTTGTAGATGCAATTCTTTCTTGTAAAGCTCCTACGTCTGTACTAAGTGTTGGTTGGTAACCTACGGCAGATGGTATTCTTCCTAATAATGCTGATACTTCTGAACCTGCTTGTATAAAACGGAATATATTATCTACGAAGAATAATACATCTTGGTTTTGTACATCTCTAAAGTACTCTGCCATTGTTAATCCTGTTAATGCTACTCTCATTCTTGCTCCAGGTGGTTCATTCATTTGGCCAAATACTAAAGCTGTTTTATTTATAACGCCTGATTCTCTCATTTCTTGGATCAAGTCATTACCTTCTCTTGAACGTTCTCCAACACCTGTAAATACAGAGTATCCACCGTGTTGAGTAGCTATACTACTAATTAATTCTTGAATTAATACTGTTTTTCCTACACCTGCTCCACCAAATAATCCTACCTTACCACCTTTTGCGTAAGGTGCTAATAAATCTATAACTTTTATACCAGTTTCAAACATTTCAGCAACAGGTTTTTGGTCTACTAAAGATGGGGCTTCTCTATGGATTTCCCATTTTTCTTTAGCCTTAACTGGTTCACCTTCATCTATTGTATCTCCTAATACATTGAAAACTCTACCTAATACTTCGTTTCCAACAGGAGTTTTTATTGAAGCTCCAGTATCTATTGCTTTCATTCCTCTTTTCAAACCTTCTGTAGCCGCCATAGATACGCATCTTACTGTGTCTCCACCTAAGTGTTGCATAACTTCAGCTACGATAGTTTTGTCTCCAACAGGAATATTTATCGCATTATATAAATTTGGCAAATTTTCTTTACTAAATTTTATGTCTAATACTGCTCCAATAACTTGAGTTATTTTACCTTCATTCACTATAAAACTATCCTTTCTATAATTTATTTTACACATTTGTTGCGCCACTTATTATTTCCGTAATTTCTTGTGTAATAGCCGCTTGTCTTGCTCTATTATAATTTAATGTCAATTTTGATACCATTTTTTCTGCATTTGATGTTGCATTATCCATAGCATTCATTCTTGAAAAGTTTTCACTTACGAAAGCTTCTACCATTCCACCATATATAATACCTTTTACGTATTTTCTTGTTAATACATCAAAAACTATTTCTGGAGAAGGCTCTATTTCTAATTCGCTATAATCTTTGCCAGATTCATTTTCAAAGTCTTTTTTCTCTAAAGGTAATAATTTTATTGAGTTTGGTTTTAGATTCATAGCTGATTCCATTTCCGTATAAATCAATTCTACTTCGTCAATTTGTCCTTCTACAAATAATTTTATTATATTTCTAGAAATTTGACGTGCTACTCTTACATTTACATCATATGCTTTATATCCTACATTTTCATTTACATTATATCCATTTCTAATCAAGTAATTTTTTATTGTGTTACCTATAGGGAAAACAATATCTTTTTCTTTGTCTATTAACTTTGTTGCATATTTTATTACGTTTATATTGTATCCACCTGTTAAACCGCTATCTGATGAAAACACTATGTATGCTTTCTTTCTATCCGGTTTATCTAGTCTTTTATCGAAATATACGATTTCCTTATTTGGCACACGTTTTAAAATTTCTGTCATGGTTTCTTGAATTTGCTTAAAAAATGGTAATGTTGTTTCATGCAATTCACGCGCTTTTTTTAATTTAACAGCAGCAATTAATTTCATTGCTTTTGTTATTTTTTTAGTTTCGTTTACTCCTTTAATGTGGAGCTTTATCTCACGGGGATTAGCCAATTTAATTCACTCCGTTTCCAATTATTTTTTAAAGATTAAAAAATGCTAGATAATCCTCTATTGCAGCTTTTAATTTATCAGCCAATTCTGGTTTTAATTCTCTTTTTAATTTTATTTCTTGTAATATTTCTGGACGTTTATCCTCCATAAATTGTAATAAAGCGTCATTAAATTCTTTTACTTTTTTATTTTCTATGTTTGCTAAATATCCATTTACTAAAGCATATAAAATTACTACTTGTTTTTCCATAGATAAAGTTTGATATTGTGGTTGTTTCAAAGTTTCCAATGATCTTTCACCTTGTGTTAACTTATCTAATGTTGCTTTGTCTAAGTCTGAACCGAATTGTGAGAAAGCTGCTAAATCTCTATATTGTGCTAAGTCTAATCTTAATGTTCCTGATAATTTCTTAATAGCTTTAGTTTGAGCTGCACCACCTACACGAGATACAGATAAACCTGCGTTAACAGCTGGTCTTTGACCTCCAAAGAATAATTCACTTTCTAGATATATTTGACCGTCTGTTATAGATATTACGTTTGTTGGAATATATGCTGATATATCTCCTGCTAATGTTTCTATTATTGGTAATGCTGTTATAGAACCGCCACCATGCTCTTTATTTAATTTAGCTGCACGTTCTAATAATCTTGAGTGTAAATAGAATACATCTCCTGGGTAAGCTTCACGTCCTGGTGGACGTCTTAATAATAGAGACATTGCTCTATAACTTTGAGCATGTTTAGATAAATCATCATAAACAATTAATACATCTTTATGTTTTTCATACATAAAATATTCTGCTATTGCACAGCCCGCATAAGGAGCTAAATATTGAACTGGAGCCATATCACTTGCTGTAGAAGAAACTACAACTGTATAATCTAAAGCGCCATTTCTTTTTAATGTTTCTATAGTTCCCGCAACTGAAGATGCTTTTTGTCCTATTGCAACGTAAATACAAATTATATCTTCATTTTTTTGATTAATTATTGTATCTATTGCTATAGCTGTTTTTCCAGTTTGTCTATCACCTATAATTAACTCTCTTTGGCCTCTTCCTATTGGTACCATTGCATCTATTGCTAATATTCCTGTTTGTAATGGAGTATTAACAGATTCCCTCATAATTACACCTGGTGCTGGATATTCTACATCTCTATAGCTTTCTACTCTATATGGTTCTTTACCATCTAATGGTTGACCTAATGGATTTATAACTCTTCCTATTATGTCTTCACTTACTCCTATACTTACAGATCTTCCTGTTCTTTTTGCTACAGTACCTTCTTTTATTTGAGTTTCACCACCAAGTAAAACGCAACCTACAGATTCTTCTTCTAAGTTTAATGCCATTCCATAAATGTCATTTCCAAAATCTATAAGTTCTCCTAACATACAATTTTCAAGTCCGTAAATTTTTGCAATTCCGTCACTTGCTTGTATAACATAACCAACTTCATCTACTTTCATTTGGTTATCATAATCATTAATTTTCTTTTTAATTATGTCACTAATTTCTTCTGGTTTAATTAACACTAATTTCTCCTCCTTTATAGGATATTAAAATATTTGGTCTAATTGTCTCTTAATACTAGCATCATAAACTGTATTACCTACGACAACTTTTATACCACCTAATATTTCCTCATTAATTTCAATACTATACTTTACTGTACTTACTTTATAAATATCTTTAAATTTTTGTATAATTTTATCAATTTGATTATCATCAATTTCACTTGATACTATTATTTTTATAAATAATTCTTTTTTTGAATCACGCATCATTTTTTCATATTCTAATAACATTTTTTCTATTAAGTCAATTCTTTTTTCTTTAATAAGTAATTTTAAAAAGTTTGATAAAAGTACATTTTCTTTGCCTACTATTCCATCTATAATTTCAAATTTTGTCTTTTCTTCTATACGAGGATCTTTTAAAATCTTTTTTAAATTACTATTGTCATTAGATATTTTTACAAATTTCTGTAAGTCTTTTTCTATTTGAGTTCTATCAAGAGAATTATTTGTTGAATAATATAATGCTTCAACATAATTATTTACAACATTTGCCATTATATCACCGACTTTCTTTTTTATTGCTTATTTTCTATGAAATTAGAAATAAGTTTTCTGTTAGTTTTATTATCTATATTTTGTTTTAATACTTTTTCTGTAGCTGTTAAAACTAAATCAGACATTTCATCTTTTAATTTTGCTATAACTTGTTGTTTTTCTACTTCTAATTCATTTTTTGTATTTTGAATAATCATATCAGCTTCTTTTTTGGCATTTGCTATAATAGTTTCATATGCTTTATCAGCCATTTTCTTATAATCGTCGAGTATTACTTGACCTTCTTGTTTTGCTTCGCTCATCTTTTTATCATACTCGATTTTCATTTCTTCTACTTTTTGTTTTGCTTCTTCTGCCATTTTCAAAGCATCTTCAATCTTTTTTGTACGATTATCCATATGCTTAGTTACTGGCTTGAACAAAACTTTTTTTAAAATCAAATATAGAACAATAATATTTATAAATGTAAATATTACAGTTGCAAAAAACTCTTGATCAAATTCCATTTTTTTACTCCAATCTATATCTTAAATTGTTCTTTTTTACACTCAATCTAAATAATGTAAAAAATGCGGACTATAAAAACACTTTTATATTGTAATTTTTTATTGTCCGCTTTTGTTTAAATTTATGCATTTCCTAATATCATTAGGGCAATAGCTAAACCATAAATTGCTGTAGCCTCTGCAAGAGCACAACCTAATAATAACATTGTTCTTATTTTTCCTGCTGCTTCTGGTTGTCTTGCAACTGCTTCTGATGCTTTACCTGCTGCTATACCAATTGAAATTCCTGCACCTACACCTGTGAAAACTGCTATAGCTGCTGCTAAAAATACCATTCCTTCCATTGTTACACCACCTTTAAATTAATTTATTCTTCTTTGTCTTCTACTTCTTCTGATATGTACAAGCTAGTTAGTAATACGAAAACAAATGCTTGTAACAAGCCATCAAATAAATCGAAGTATAAACAAGCTATGCTCGGTAACACTACTGGAACTGCATGTATAATCATTTCCATTAAAATATATGCTCCGAATATGTTACCATAAAGTCTCATGCTTAAAGATAATGGTTTTATAAAAAACTCCAATAAATTAAACGGGAATAAAAAGAATATTGGTTGAAACAAACTTTTTATAAATCCTATTACCCCTTTCTTTTGAATACCTGCACCTATTACAACAAGAATAGTCATAATCGCTAAAGCAGCTGGTATAGCTAATCCTCTCGTTGTTGGGGCTACTAATCCTCCAGTTAAGCCAGACATAAATAGAGCGCCTAATGTATTAGATATTGCTAAGAATAACGCTATTGTTCCTAAATACGGTACAAACTTTTTAGCTGCATGTCCCATTATATCTTCCGCAAAGTTTGTTAATGCTTCAACAACTATTTCTGCTGTGTTTTGTAACCCTACTGGTACTAATTTCATTTTTCTAGTAGAAATTACTGCCCAAGCAATAATTACTGCCATAGCTATCCAAGACATTACGACAACATTAGTAATTGGAATATCTAAAAACGGTATATTCCACATCACTCTAATTCCATCATCCATTGCCATCTCTCCGTTATACATTTTATTGGTTTAATACCAACACTACTATTATAAAGTAATTTCTAGATTTTGTCAATTATTTTGGCAAAAAAAACCTTTATTTTTCTAAAATTTTAGAAAAATAAAGGTTTTAATGTTTACCTCCTTAAGGTTTTTAGTTTAGTTGAAATATAAAATAATGAACAATTTGATGGTTATCGTCCTCTTCAGAACGATAATTTATGTAAAGGTCTTCGCGTTGCTTGGCTGTCGCCTCGAGCTCCAGCCAAAGCTTTTCCTTTTCCTTAAACTCATCGTCTGTTATTGGAATTACGATGTAAGGATCCCTTTCACGTACACTGTCTAATTCCAAATAAATTTTTTGATACAGTTCCTCACCAGTGTAAAACTGGAACTTTCCAGTAACCGCTTCTTCTTGTGCTGCTGTTGCTTCAGCAGCTCCAAAACAGAACACCATTGCCATTGCAATAACAAACGAAGTTAAAATTTTCTTGAACATATCTTCCCTCCTTAAGGAAGTGTTAAGTTATAAAAGAGATACTTATATTATAGCACATTTTAATTATAATGTCCAGTAACAAACTGACACTCTAAAAATACACGGTTACAATTCAGCAGACATATAAATAAAAGCTTGATATATAGCTATTTGCAAGTCAAGGCCTGGATTGTTTGCCTTAAGCTTGTTTTGACTAAAAATAGCTATATATCAAGCTTTTAGCAAATATATACTGAATTGTAACAATACATGCCTGTTACACTAAAAAATCCCCTTTATTTACGAATTTTCATAAATAAAGGGGAGAAATATTTACTTAAACACTATTATGGAAGTAGAAATATAAAACCTTCCACTTCAGCCTCATCATCTGACTTGACAATATCTATTACCAAATCTCTTTCCTTTTCGGCCTCTTTAATAACTTGTGTCCATTGATTTTCCTCGAGTAATTCATAAGGAATAAATATCATTGGATATTGATTCCCCTCAGCGTTTTCAGTTAATTTGCGCAATTTCTTCTCGATTGCATCACACAATTCCTTGGCAGAAAAAATCTGCGTAAAATGAATTATATCATTCATTTCAGTTTCTGCCTGCGCAAAAATAATTTCCTCTTCTTCCACATATTCGCTTATCGGATAGCTATCCGGCGAAAGCCGTGGAATTGATGCTTCTGCATCAATAAAAGAAACCATAATGAACATTGCCCCAGCCAATAAAGTGAGAAAATATTTCATTTTTCCTCCATACATAAGGTTATTAAAAACAACGTATATTTATTATACCACGTTTTTTTAAATTTGTCTAGTTTACTGTATAGTTAAACTTTTGATAAAATAAATTACGTTTTTTCCTCTATAAAATTTTATAAAAGAAAAAACGTATTTAAATTATATTATACTAAATAAATTACTTGTTTCTCAACCGAAAAATATACTTATCGTCTTTTTCCTCCATTATAATTTGTCCATAATTTCTTATAGCGACTTCGATAGCGTTCCATGTTTCGGCAGAATATTTATTTTTTTCGAAATAAATTTGTTTTTTAGTTGGTACTATCGAAAGCATATAAAAAATCTCAAAATACAATAGATTTCCTATAGAAGTATCTCGTGAGTTTTCTACATTCTTTTTTTCCAGTCTTTTGCACTTATCATATAAACGTGATAAGAAAACAATGTTAATTAAAACAATTAATAACAAGATAACCAAAAATATTATAATATAACTTTCCATACCCCCTCCGTGGGTTTAAATAAAAGAAAAGTAATAATATTATACCATACTTTTCTTAATTTGCCAAGGAAAAAATTATTTATTTTCTTTATCATTGTAACAATTCAGGATATACTTGTTAAAAGCTTGATATATAGCTATTTTAGTCAAAACATAGCTAGAGCGTAACAATCCGGGTCTTGACTTGCAAATAGCTATATATCAAGCTTTAAATAAACATTTACTGAATTATTTCTTATCATCTAAAATAAAGCTTCCACACATTGATTGGTCTTCAAAACTTTCCACGAAATCTTTTGAACCCGGCTCCACTACTATTGCTTTTAATGCACATTCTCTTGTTTGTATATTGTTATATTTACAGTTTTCTACTGTACAATTTATTTTTTGTCCTTCTTTCATATCAAAAACCTCCTTGTAATTATTTTGCTTCAAGTTATAAATAATATTCTTAAATTACAGAAAAATTTTTAATATTTTAATTTTTAAAATATTATATATTACTTATTACTCTTTATATATTTTACTATGCCTAATCCAGCTTTCATCCCTTCATATACAGCTTTTGATATTTGATAAATTTCTCCACCTGTACAGTCTCCAGCAGCAAATAAACCGTCTACACTTGTTTGCATATCTTTATCATTTACTATAATACTATTATTATGTATTTCCGCCCCTAATTTTCTTGCAAAATCTACACTTGATGCACTTCCCTCGGCTATAAAGATTCCACTTACATACATTTCTGTATTATCTTTAAAAACAATTTTTTCAACTTTTTTATCGCCTTCTACGCTAGAAATTTCTTTTGGATTACATTTTATATCTTTATCTCTCATTAACAATTCGCTTTTACCATTTGTTAAGACAGTTATTTTATTTGTAACTGGTAATAAAGCTTCTACTTCTGAAATAGCATAATTCCCGTTTCCAATTACAGCAACTTCTTTGTCTCTATAAAAGAATCCATCACATATTGCGCAATAACTTACGCCTTTCCCTTCAAATTCTTTTATGCCTGCTATTAATGGTGTTTTTCTATTTACGCCTGTTGATATTAAAACAGTTTTTGACACATATTCTGCTTTTAAAGTTTTTACTTTAAAAATAAAATCAAACTTTGCATTACTATCTTCATTTTCAATAAATTCTATACTTACAACTTCATCAGTTATAACTTCTACACCAAGTTTTTTTATTTGTGTTATTCCTTTTTCTACTAAGTCTTTACCTGAAATAACATTTTCTTGGCCATAAAAATTTTCAATTTTATCTGCTTTTTCTAAAGAACCTCCATCTTTTCCTATTACTAGAATATTTAAATTTGCTCTTTTCATATACAATGCAGCTTGTATTCCTGCAGGTCCTTTACCTATTACTATTGAATCATATATCATTTTTACTCTCCTTGTATAATTATTAAATTATATATATTGAAATATAGCTATATATTAAAGTTATTTATACTTATTTACAATTTAATTTTTAATATTTTTCAGAATTTCATTATATATTTCTTCATGTATATCTTCTATACTCCTTATTTTCTCATCCTTAATACAATTTATTTTAAACCAACCATACCTATCTGCCAATTCATAAGCAGCATTATATGCATCTATTATATGATTAACATCACTTTCATGTATATCTTTTTGTTGGTCATGTGTTATTTTATTTTCTCTACCTTCCATTAATTGTAATGCATATTTAGGTGGCATGTTCAAGAAAAAAACTTCATTAGGAATTGGCAATTTATATAAATTAAACTCAAAATCCCATAACCAATCTAAAAATTTTCTTCTTTCTACAGGATCAGAAATTTTACCAGATTGATGTACCATATTTGATGTTGTATATCTATCTAATAAAATAAGCCCTCCGTTATTATAATATTCCTCTATTTCTTTTTTATACGTAGCATATCTATCTGCAGCATAAAAAGTTGAAGCTATGTACGGACTTACATCTTTTGCATTTTTACCAAATTCTCCTGCTAAATACATTTTTACTAATGATGATGATGGACTATCATAATTAGGAAAAGCAAATGATTTGTATTCTATATTTTCCTTTTCCAAATGTTCTTTTAAAGCTTCAAATTGTGTTTGCTTTCCACTTCCATCTGTTCCATCTATTACAAATATTTTTCCCATTTTTATTAC